>JAGNKX010000003.1 GCA_017999915.1 Spirochaetota bacterium | reverse complement strand
CTCATTGATAAGCCTCCACGATTGATGCCTGAAGAGAAGAATTGATTGATATGCGCCAGTAGCTCAGTGGATAGAGCAACGGCCTTCTAAGCCGTTGGTCGCTGGTTCGATCCCAGCCTGGCGCGCATTGTAAAACGCCCTTCCAGAATACCCTGTCAGCGTCGGGAAAGCCCTCGGCAGGAACCATTCATTGAGCATGAAACCACACCGCGGAACATCATGATTTGTCAGAGCCGGCTCCCTTCGACTTCCGGACGAAATTCTCAATGTCGCCGTGCATGGTATCCACCTTGTCGACTATCGATTTTGTCGAATCGGTGATCTGTATTATCTTCTGCGTGTTTATCTGCGACAGGTCGTTGATGGAGCCCACGGTCTTCGATATCTCCTCGATGGCGAGCTTCTGCTCGTTCATGGCGTCGGTGATCTGCTCTGACCTGATCTTCACCTTCGAGGCGTTCTCGTTGACAGACTGGTTCGCCATGGTCTGCCGGCTCATGTTCTGGGATATGACGGTGATCTTTTCCACGATCTTCTCTATATCGCTGATGATATAATTGATCTTCTCCACCGCGTCGCCGACGTTACGGTTCCCCTTGGCGATCTCGCTGTCATTGGTCCTGATCAGGATGTCGATGTCCTTGATTGAAGACGCCGTCTGGTCCGCCAGCTTGGATATCTCGTCGGCCACGACGGCGAAGCCCCGACCGGCGTCGCCGGCCCTGGCTGCCTCGATAGCGGCGTTGAGGGAAAGCAGGTTGATCTTGTCCGATATGTCGTTGATGATCTGTATGATGCCGGTCATCTCCTGCGAACTCCGGCTGATGTTCCCCATGCTCTCGTTCATGACCCGTAGGGACTGCTCGCCCGATTTGGCGTTGACCGATATCTGGTCGATCATGGTGAGGGCCTCCTCCACCAGGGCGTTCATGGTGACGATGAGCTCCGAGAGCTCTTCCATCGTATTCAGCAGGAACTCGAGGTTCTTGTACTGCTCGTCGGCGTTGTCCTTGACGCTGTCCACGCCGGTTGTGATCTCCTCGATGGAGGCGGTCACCTCCTCCGTCGCTGCCGCCTGTTCCTGGCTGTGCTGGGTGAAGTCCGAAATTGTGGAGGAAAGCCCCTCGATGTCGACCACCAGCGACCCCGATCCCACATCCAGGACTTCCCGGATGAACCGGTTCTGGTCCAGGTTCTTTTCAGCTTCCGACTTGGCGATCGATTCCGCGCGCTCGACCTCTTTTGCCATGTCAAAGAACTTGCGGAACACGACGCTCATGCAAAAGACTATCATGGTGGTGATGCCGACGGTAAAGCGCGAATGGCTGCTCCAGGGCGTCAGGTCGTAATACTGGCGGGTATAAATGAACATGATATCGACAAAGGCCCCGTAGATGGCCAGGATGAACCCGATAAAGGGAAGAAGGACATAGGCGAAGCGCCTGTATCGTATCATTTCATAGATAAAGCATACAATGGCGTACAGGATCATGATCCCGAGAAGGCCGTCCCGGGCCTGATACAGGGGGCCTTCCATGCCGCGCCCGTAGTCCGCCTGTATCTCATTCCATGCCTGCTTATGGATTGTCTGCGATATGAAAAGGTCTGGCATGGCAAAGGCAGCTATAATCATTACGATGCCAACGCCCAGGGTGATATACCCGAGGTACCGGTTGGCCCTTAACCATCGCGGCGTCAGCTCCGTGAGGCCCTGCACCAGGAGCGCTATGGCGAACATGAAAAAGGCTCCCGACAGCTGTTCGATGCGATGGAACTGCATCCCGATCCTGTGATCGAGGCGCCACATGCCGGCGGACAGTATCATCGATTCGGAAAAAACAAAGATAAACCCCAGCATGAACAAAATCATCATGGCCAGGTGGAGAGCCATCTTCGACCGCACATACATGTAGGTAAAAAGGAGCCAGCCAAGCAGGAGAATCCCTGAACAGACGCAAGGGATCAGCAGCTGCGACAATTCAATGGGAACTTTAAAATCAGTCATGATGGTTTCTCCGCTTCTATACTGCGTTATGTTTAACCTGTTATATTATTTGAAAAAGTAAAGTAAAAAACAGGGGGGATCAAAGCGGGTTGATTTTTCTATTTGTACAAACGTAAAAGAGGCCGGTTTTTGCCGGCCTCTTTTGTATAAATCAGCTTTTTACTACTTGTTATATTTCGGGTTCTTGAGCTGCTCCTTCATCTTCTTGAGGGAAACGAAGGGCATCTTCACGACTGTCATGTTGACAAGTCCCGATGGAAGGCTTCCGCCCGGATCGGCGAGGTTTTGATAGGTGACCTTGGTCTGAGTGGCGCTCACCGCCTCGAATACCCAGGCGCCGACCATCTTGGGCATGCGGACGATTCCCTTCCTGGCGGGAGCGGAGGGATGCTGAATGCCCTGGAACGAGCGTATGATTTTTTTGGGTGTCTGCACGACACGGGTCTGTATGACAACGTCCCTGTCGGAAACCAGGGGGGCCGTGACCACGTTATACTGGATCGGGTTTATGGGATCGTCTTTGATGACCTTCGATTCCTTGGTGTCGCACATCCAGTTAACCTGGTTCGGAACATCCATGATGACCCGGTTCACCACCGCCATCGGCGCATCCATGACGGTAACGCCGAGGAATTCCTTGAATTCGATCCCATCGACATCGCGCACGAACACCTGGATGCCTTCCGAGTTTTTCTTCAGCACCCACGGATGATCCTTTTTCACTTCGGCTTTCTTATCGTCTTTTGCCTTTTTTTCATCTTTCGCTGCGGCATAGAAAGGGATCACTGCAACCAGTGCGCATGCCGTCAACAGCGCCGTCAGTTTATGCTGATACTTCATCAACTTCCTCCTTCTTTATTTTATATAGCACCCTCCAGCATTTGCCTTAGGGATGTTATGCCATATGGCGGGACAACCAGAAACTCAACTCATGGAATATCGTTTTACGGCAGCAACGACTCAACTCACATGATTGGGAAAATATTAATATATAGTAAATATTATGTCAAAGTAAAAAAAATATTGGTCTCCATCCAATGACAAAAAGTTAATAAATTGGACGATAATCCAATTTTGCCGATTCCATACTCTGTACATATCAAGGACTTTTTGCATAACTACTTTTAAATAATTGACTTGTTGCATTACTACATATAATTAATCATATTTGCCCCCGCCGTCTTCGGCGGCGGGGGCAAATATCGTTGACTATTAAGTTTTGCAACAAGTCGAATATACTTTACCCCTTAATAAAAGAATCACTGAGTTTCTTATAACATCTTGACTTTCCTTGCCACTATCATACTATTTCCCGGAATCTGATCGACTGACATTTTTTTGCGGAGAGATAATTATGGAACAAATCAGGTGCAAGGCGTGCGGCCTCATCATTGATGAAGACAAGCTGGGAGACATCTGTCCGGCCTGCGGTGTGCCCCGGACTGCATTTGAACCCTACCGGGAGAACATCTCCAGGAAAAGAAAAACTATCCTTAATCTTAACCTTCACCCTATAACATTGCATTTCCCGCAGGCCTTTTCCGCGGTCATCCCGCCCTTTATCCTCCTCGGGGTTGCCATTGATCCCATGAAGGGTCGTGAGCTTATGGTTACCGCGCGGGCGCTCTCGATACTCATGCCCTTCACGGTGGCCGCGGCCTTCCTGTTCGGCCTCCTGGACGGCAAGACAAGGTTCAAGCGATTATCCACCCCCAGTCTTAAAATGAAAATAATAATCGCTTCGCTCCTTATGGTCTTGTCGACAGCCATGTCGGCGGTTGCCATTCTCTACGGGACCGGGTATCCCGGCAGGCTGTTTTTATTATTCCTGTCCATCGGCTGCATAACCTGCCAGATTTTCCTGGCCCAAATAGGGAAAACCCTCATAAACGCAAAGCTGCCGGGTTAAGGCCCTGGTTTTTTGCCGGCAGATATTTTATTATTGATTCATTATTTATCATAGTATATAATAGCCGGCCGAGGAGAACAATATGATAAAAAAAATCATAACAATCATCCGGTATTCGACGATTCTTGTGGCCCTCTCAGCCGTTGGGCTACTTGCCAGGGAAAACGCGGCTGCTGAAGCCGCCCCGCCGGACATCTCCGTATTCTGGGTGCTTCCCTTCATCGGCATCCTGCTCTGCATAGCCATCATCCCCCTCATAAACGCCCACTTCTGGGAAAAGAACCTCTGGTGGATATCACTGGGCGTTTTCTGCGTTCCCATGAGCATCATCTTCACGGTATTCATGGGCGAAAAGCTGAGGGAGCTGTCCTTCGAAAAGGCGCTGGACTATGTTTCATTCATCATCCTCCTGGCGTCGCTCTTCGTCATATCCGGCGGCATACTCATCAAGGGAAGCCTTTCGGGCACGCCCAAGGTCAACACCATCTTCATCCTTATCGGCAGCGTCATCGCCAGTTTTGTGGGAACCACCGGCGCGTCGATGCTCCTGGTGCGCCCCCTCATCAGGGCGAACCAGAGCCGTCAGAAAAAGGCCCATGTCATCATTTTCTTCATTTTTATCGTCAGCAATATCGGCGGTTCCCTGACGCCATTGGGCGATCCGCCCCTGTTCCTGGGCTACCTCCAGGGAGTGCCCTTTGAATGGACCTTCAGGCTTGCTCCGCAGTGGGCCCTCGCGTGTATCATCGTGCTGACCGTTTTTTTCATCATGGACACCTATCTATACCGGAAGGAATTCCCGGGCACATCCGCCGGCGCCGTCTCTGGAAACGGCAATACCATTTCCCTTGTAAAAAATGACATTTCGGCGGCCCTGAGCATCCTTGATATTAAGAATCTTATCCAGGAAAAGAGGATACGCATGGCGGAGTTAAAGAACATCCGGGGATTGTTGATGCGGGCCCTCCAGAGGCTGGAGGGAGCCTCGAACGGTGCAGCAGCGGGCGGCGAAGAGAAATTCGCCATTGACGGCAAGATAAACCTGATCCTTCTCGCCGGGGTTGTCATCATTGTTTTCCTGCAGGGGCTGCTGGTCAAACAGGTGTCATGGTGGCCGCGCTTCGGCTTCCAGGAATTCGGCATGGCCCTGCTCCTCGGCCTGTCCCTGGTCCTGACTCCATACAGAAGCGAGCTTCGTCAGCGGAACGGCTTCACCTTCGGACCCATCAAGGAAGTAGCGTACCTCTTCGCCGGCATCTTCGCGGCCATGATCCCCGCCCTCTATATCCTGGAGCACAAGGGGGCCGCCCTGGGCATAACCCAGCCGTGGCAGTTCTTCTGGGCGGCCGGCGGGCTCTCTTCATTCCTTGACAACGCGCCAACGTACCTGACATTCCTCTCGCTGGCGAAGGGCCTTAATCTTTCAAAAGATATAATCCTCAACGATGGAGGCCATGTTTCCACAGCGGTGTTGACGGCCATATCCTGCGGGTCCGTGTTCATGGGCGCCAACACCTACATCGGCAACGGCCCCAATTTCATGGTAAAATCGATCGCGGAGGAACAGGGAATCAAGATGCCGAGCTTTTTCGGCTACATGATCTATTCAATCGCCGTTTTGATACCAACGTTCATCCTGATAACGCTTATCTTCTTTATTTGACAGCTCTCACGCTGCGATCAAAATTAAAAAGCGCGGCTTCTAAACCGCGCTTTTTTTGTCACCGCCCCGGTTACGCGACCTTTACCCTGACGGCATTTTCCATAAAGTCCTTGTAGGGCGCCTCGATCCTGAGGAGGCCGTTATTATATTCAGCCTTTATATCCGCCACTCTGACCGGACAGCATAGTGACAGGGCCAGGGTATATTCGAGGTCATCCCTCGGCGCCGTCAGCGTAAAACTATCCTCCAGCATTTTCAACTCAATGTCCTTTTTGTCAACGCCGGGTATCGCTATCTCCAGGATAAGCGTTTTGTTGTCCTCACTGTTATAGGTACATATATCCGGTGAAACTTTTATTTTTTCCATGGCAGCACCTCGCGTTCATGTTAATGTGAATCAATAAATTACAATAATATAGCGACGCATCAAGGCAAAGGCAACAAAAGAGTTTAAGTTTTTTAGATTTTCCTTAATATTTTTCAGGAAAGGTTCAAACAAGGGCATGTTTTACGGGGATACGCGCTTGACTATCACAACCGTTGCGTCGTCATCACGGCGGAATTCTTCCAGGGCCCTGACGATCTCACCGAGGATGGCGTCAGGTGATTTGCCGCCGTTCCTTTCAAGCAGACCGGCAAGACGGTCCTGGCCGAACATGTCGATTTCCGGGGTCCGCTGTCCCAGCACCGACTCCCGGTTCCAGGCCTGGACCACGCCGTCGGTGTGGAGCAGCAACGCGTCGCCCGGTTCCAGCACCAGCGTTTCCGTGCTCACCTGGCCGCCGATGTCTCCGTACATGCCGATCCACACGCCGTCGGTTTCATGGGAGGTCACCGTTCCAGTCGCCCCATGGTAGATCAGCATGTCCTCGTGGAGGCCGGAAAACCGCAGCGTGCCGTCGCCGTGGACCGCTATGACCGTCAGCGTCATGTATTTGTCTTCCGCGAATTTCTTCATGTTCTCATGGAGGACGCCGTTCATGGCCGCGATGAGCCTGTGGGGCTCCACGTTCGGATCGTTCCTGAGCAGGGTCCGTATCGCCGTCTGCGCCATCATCATCACCAGGCCCGCGGGGACCCCGTGGCCGGAAACATCGCCTATGACCACCCAGTCGACGCCCGGGCAGTTGATCACATCGTAGTAATCGCCTCCGACCTGGGCGGCCGGGGCGATATGGACAGCCACTTCATAGTCCCGGATCACCGGATGCGCCGGCAGCAGCGAGGTCTGTATCTTTTTCGTCAGCTCCATTTCTCCCCATAGCTCGTCCCTGGCCTCTTTCAGCTGGTCGTTCATCGCCGTCAGCTCCTCAAGTGCCGCATTGAGCTCTTCGGTCCTCTCCTCGACCTTCCGCTCCAGGTTTTCCGTCAGGTCCCTGTTTCTACGCACGTAGGATCTCAGGGCTTCGGCTAGGAAGTTGACGTACTGGGTGATGACGCTGATCTCGTCGCGGGATATCATCGCCAGGTGCGTATCGAAATTTCCTCCGCGCATCTTCTCAAGGGTGCGCACGGTCAGCCGCATGCCGCGGCGTATCGTGATCGTCGATTCGTAGGCCGTGCTGACGATCGATAGGATCGACAGCACGACGATGAAGGTAATATGGAGCCGTATGTATTGAAAATGAATCAGCCCCGCCTGGGAGAGTACGAATAAATAACCGAAAACGACCGTAGGGATAATGATGATCGAACAGAGAATCAGGAGCATCTTGATGAAAAGGCTGGCGTGCCTGAACGTGCCGGGCTGCAGCATGACGGTGCTCAAACGATCATCCATGAGAACCCTCGCCAGAAAGTTCTCCGTTGTAAAATAGAAAAGGGTATAGCTCAGCGGGACGACGAGTATGATGGACAGGAGGTATTCGATATCGCCGAAAATCCCGGTTACACGGTACACGTAGAACGCGGCGATGGTCAAGCCGAGGAGCCATCTGAAAATTATCACGATCCCTTCATAGAGCGGGTATGCGAGGAGGCCCCGCTTGATACGCATCAGCTTTTCTTCGGAGAGGCTTTCCGATCCGGGACCATACAATGAGTTGAGCAATGGAAAGAGCCTTATAATGCGAAGGGGTATGCCGAACATCAGCACAAAGGGAACCGCCAGCACGGCGCCCACAACGATGATCATGACGTCCGGGCCCCGGTGGGCTCCGCTGATGACAACGAAATAGACGATAAGGGGGGTGACCATGAGGAAGGCGTACGTTTCCATCTTCAGCGAAAGCCGCACGATTATTGATATGGGTCGCGACATAGGGTATCCCCGGTCGGGGCTGCCTGCGGTCCTCCGCGGAGAGTCATTTCGGCAACCTGACCTGACATGATCAATGCATCAAGATATGATATCAGATGAAGCCGCAAATGAAAAATCAATTATTTTTTCCATGGACGGGAAAAACATGTCGGGAAGCATTGTGTATCCCAGGTAGCAGTCGTAAATCAGGGGGGCATGGGCATCCATAATTTTTCTTTACAAAAACATCCCCATCATACTAGCCTGCATGAATTGCGGCAAAACCTTCCGCAACAATCGTTATCCATTAGCAGGTACACCATGAAAAAAACCCGGCTTTGCGCCGCAGTAGCCATCGCTGTTGTGTCCTTATTGTTGCCTTTCATGGCGCCGGCGCAAAAAAACGACTGGAAGCTCAAAAAAAACCGGAAAGGGATCCAGGTTTTGACCAGGGATATTCCGGGATCAGGCTTCAAGGAATTCAAGGCGGTCATCGAGGTCGAGGCCACCATGACAAGCGTCCTCAAGCTCATGGAAGACATATCTTCATATCCGCTCTGGTTCCCCAACCTGAAGGAATCGCGCCTGATAAAAATGATCAATTCCAGGGAGATGATCCTCTACCACGTTATAAAGCTCCCCTTCCCGGCCGATGACCGCGATTCCGTATTCAAGGTCACCGCCTCCCGGGACCCCCGCACGGCAGCGGTGACCCTGAAGTTGACCAGCCTCCATGATTTTCTTCCGGAACGGGCAAAAACAATTCGGGTCAGGCAGATTTCCGGTTCCTGGTCCTTTATCCCCGACACGGCCCGGGGTACGATCAAAGTCATCTACCAGATGCACAGCGACCCCGGAGGGAAGTTGACCCCTTTGATGGCCAACATGGCAGTGGTAAAACGGCCTTTTACTGTCCTGTGCAACATGAGGGATATGCTGAAAAAAACCGCTTACAGAGACGCAAAGGAAACGGAATTGCGACTTTTCAAATGATCATCCATTCCATCGTAAAATCCCATCCAACCCCGTCCCGCCCTCACGCGGGATCGCTCCAGCATTATTCCATTCATTTTTTTATTTTTATTATTTACAATTAAACGAGCTCGCGTATTTTAATAAAGATATGCTGAATGAGTATGGCAGCCGCCGTGACCAAGGCTGTCCGCCTCGCAAAATATATATAGACACAGCGTACGGCTAATTCTGTTCATGGTTGCACATGCGAAGATCCTCTGATCTCGCATGCATAAATCTTTCCGGATTAAAAGATTTATCACTATAATGTTATATGGAGGCATCAATGCGTTTTTTTAAACTACCGATCATTGCAGTAATGGTTTTCGGTTTCTCTCTTTCGGCGCTGTCTGAAACAGCCGAAGAAAAGGGGGCCCGTTTGATGAAAATGAACGACGATCAGCCGATTTTTCAGAAGGTCAAAGGCGAGGCGGCCATCAAGATTTACGGAAGCACCGGGGACCTCCGGTTCCAGAAGAAGCTGGTCATGGCATCGTACACGGAATTCATCGGCACGAACCAGCAGAAAGAAAATTACATCAGCTGCTTTCTCGCCCCCGCCGACGATAACGGCAATTCATATATGATGTACAATTTCAAGAACGAGCCTGACATCAAGTACGTATACCTCAAGGGAATCAGAAAGGCGAAGAAAGTCACCGGCGCCGACAAGCGCCTCAGCTTTTTCGGCAGTGATTTCACGAACGGCGACATCGGAAAACCCGATTATACCGAGTGCACCTACAAGGCCCTTCCCGATACCCGTATAGTATTCAAGGGGAAAGAATTCGAATGCTATGTGATCGAGAGCCTGCCCAAGAACGATCAGATCGCGCGGGACACCGGGTACGGCCGCAAGGTGACCTACCTCGAGAAGAAAACGCTGCTGACCCTCAAGCTTGAATACTATGACGAGAACAAGATCAAGCAAAAGGAAATGAACCTGTTGTCCTTCATAACACGCAAGAACGTCAAGGGCCTGCAGGTGTATTATCCGACAGGTCTCGAGATGAAAACCCTGAAGCGCGGCACGAAGTCCGAGCTCCTTTTCAGCAACATGCGCTTCGAGGAAGAAGCGAACATTTCCCCTAACATTTTCTCGGTCGAGTATCTGACACGGAAATGGTGGTAAGATACAACCGATGCGACGTATCCTGATGCGTATGAACGCCGTGGAACGTGGCGATAAAAAATAGTCGAAGAGGAGGATAGCATGCAAAAACGGATCATCATGGCATCGGTTATATGCGCGTTGTTTCTTATCGGCTGTATGGCAAGCCTGGAAAAGTATCCCAGGGAAAAATGCGGAGCTTTGCCGAATGACAATGTATTCAAGGCGATCCAGGACAACTGCGTCAAATGCCACACGAAAGACTTCACCACGAAGCAGGACATCTGTGTCAGGAAGGCCATGATCATCGACGCGGTTAAAACCGGCAGGATGCCCAAGATGGGCAAACTGTGGCCGTCGTATTACAAAACAATAGTCGATTGGAAATAATTCCGATCATCACAGGGAAGTGGCGGTTTCGAAACCGCCACTTCCCTCCATATTAAAATAATTCAAGCTGCTCATCGTCAGGGCCTTTCACTTCCCCGAAAACGGTGCGCCCGCCATAACGGTGGGAATCCCTGATCTCCATCTCTATTGTCTTATCGAAATCGGCGCAGGGATCGTGCTTTTCCTCGATCACCCGCACGGCCTTCGCAAGGCCTTTCAAAGCCTTCAGTTTGTCCGAATGATCGATCCTTGACCTGTTGACCGCGCTTCGCAGCTGTTCAATGGTCTCATCGTACACGCGCAACGGCACGGGAAAGGGCTTACCGTCCTTCCCTCCGTGGGCGAAACTGAAGCGCGCCGGGTCGTCGAACCGCGTCGGCGTCCCGTAGATGACTTCGCTCACCAGGGCCAGGGACTGCATGGTCCGCGGACCGAGCCCCTCCAGGAGCAGCATGCCCTCGAAATCGCGGAGCCCCCTGTCATGGGCCAGGGCGAGAACGCCGCCGAGACGCTTCAGGTTAACGTCATCCCCGGTGACGTCATGGCGCCGCGGCATTATGATCTTCCGGACCTCCTTCATCATGGCGGACGGGTCCTCCCGCGCGATGGAGACGATGCCGTCCCGCGCCGTACCTGCTTTTGCGTCTACCAGGTTAAGGATGCATCCGCGGTTACGGCCGTATATCGAGGCGTGAGGCTCTTCCACGAAGGACGTAATGCGAGGCGAATGCCAGTGATAGCGCCGGGCCAGGCCGGTGCCGTCATTGAGGCCCTGCTGGACAACGGCCCACTCACCCTCATCGGTCAGAATGAATGAGTGCAGGTATATCTGGAATCCGTCCTGCACCGCGGTATTGTCGATTTTAGCGCTGAGCCTGCTGCACCGGACCAGATAGGCGCCGTCAAGGCTCTTCGCGTCAGCGATGGCGCTGATCTCATCGGGTGTGCGGCGGGAATGCTTGCCCCTGCCCCCGCAGATGAAGATGCCCAGTTCTTTTGAAATGGGATTGATCGCCTGCTTGAGGGAACCCATCACGGAGGTGGTGATTCCAGATGAATGCCAGTCCATTCCCAGGACCGACCCGAAGGCCTGGAACCAGAAGGGATCGCTCAGGCGCCGCAGCACCTCGGATGTGCCATATTCGGCGACGATGGCCTCCACTATGGCGCCCCCGAGCCTTGTCATCCGTTCATAGAGCCAAGGTGGTACATGGCCGTAATGGAGCGGCATATCAGCGTAACCGGAACGTTTCATATCTGTCTCTATTATTACACTATCAGGAGTCGGCTTATATTTCAAGTAATTTTCTATACATTTGTATAGTTGTTTGAGGCAGCAGTAAATTTTCAGGGGTGCATGGGCCATCCCGGCGAGCAGGCGACATGGATGTCGCCGATTCCGCCGAGTCAACTGGTGCGCTGGGCAGGAGGTCCGAGTGCAGAGCCGCGACAGGATGTCGCATTTGGCTCTGCTTATACGAGGCGGACGAGCGGGATGGCCCATGCACCCCTAGTTTACGACTGCCACCTTGTCCTTTTACGGTCGAAAATCTTGCCTTTTCGGTACTTTGTTTTTATATTTATAAAATCATTTATGAGCGGAGAAACATATGAAAAAATATAGACCCATATCGCGAATATTGAAAGGAAAGCCGACCCTTGAAGGAGCCGGAGTCAGGCTCAATCGCGTCTTCGGCTATTATGAAGTCCCGCTTCTCGATCCCTTTTTATTGCTCGATGATTTCCACTCGGACAATCCCGATGAATATGTTAAAGGATTTCCCTGGCATCCCCACCGCGGCATTGAAACCATGACCTATATGTTCCAGGGCTCCATCCGGCATGAAGACAGCATCGGGAATAAGGGCGTGATCCATAGCGGCGATGCCCAGTGGATGACCGCCGGAAGCGGCATCATTCATTCCGAGATGCCTGACCAGGACCGGGGGCTCCTATGGGGCCTCCAGCTCTGGGTGAACCTCCCCGCGGGCCTTAAGATGTCCGAACCACGGTACCGGGACATATCTTCGGGGAGCGTTCCCATTGTCGAATCCGGCGGAGTGGCGGTGAGAATAATAGCTGGCGATTATGAAGGGACCAGGGGGCCTGCGCAGGATATTGCGGCAGACCCGCACTATCTTGATATAACCATCGGGGAGGGAAAAACATTCGAAGTGGAACAGCAGCGGAGCCGCAAGGTCTTCGCCTATGTCATTGAGGGGACGGCCTCCTTCGGGCAGGACGGCCATTCCATCGGCCCGGGGACCCTTGCTCTTTTCAGCGAAGGGGACGCCGTCCAGATCTCGGCGGGGAATACTGCGGCTAGGCTTATCCTGGTCTCCGGCAACCCCATCGGGGAACCTGTTGCCTGGCAGGGACCCATCGTGATGAACACGGAACAGGAGCTGGCCATTGCCTTTGATGAATACTATAATGGGACCTTTCTCAAGCACAAAAGGGGGAAATGACTGCGGGCTGATGATCGCGTCGACAGCAGCGAAGGAGAATCCAGCGGTTTTATTCCAGGCGGTTCCAGGTGATCCTGGCGTCCTTGCTTCTCATGACAAGCGCCTTTCCGTCCACGCTTGTTATCCTGTATGAAAGAGTTATGGTTGATAATTTAAATTCTATATGCCCGCCATCAAGCCTGTAGGTTCCCTTGATGGGCTTCATATCCAGGTCCTTGATCTCCGCGGTCATGGTGCCGTCATTTTTGATCACCACAGTCATATTCTTGTTGAGGGTGGCCTTCCCCGCGTCCCAGGTGCCGATTATATCTTTACTGTAATCCTTTGAACAGGCTGAAAATACCGCCACGATCGCGAGGAGATGTATGACAACGATTCTTTTCATTGGTAAAATCCTGCGCGTACACTATGATGTGCCACGGGGATGTCAATGATAAAAACTTCATGAGACGAGAAAGGCGCGGTCATGGGACCGCGCCTGAAAATTTCCCGGGATATAAACGAATCTACCGCTTGCCGACAACAAGGTTATAGAGCCTGTCGAGGCTGCCCACATATCCGAACTCGTTGTCATACCAGAAGTTCAGGTCGACCATGGTGTAGAGCTTCTCATCGCGCTTGGTCGTTCTCCGGTGCGTGAAGGGCGAGTCATATATCGTGGAATAGTAGCTCCCGATGATGTCCGAGCTGACCAGCTGCCGGTCGGAGAACATCATGATATCGGGGTTACGCTCGCTGTATTTCTTGAAAATGCCGTGGATATAGGCATTGTCATACTCGCCTATCAGGGAAATGTCGAGGATGACGATGGACGCCGTGCTGGTGGGCACCCTGAGGGATGACGCCTGCGATCCGATCCCGAGGGTGCGGATCTCCGGGATGACCTCGATGACGGCATTGGCGGCGCCGGTCGTCGAAGGTATGATATTATTCATGATGCTCCGGGTCTTCCGGCAGTCCTTTTCCCCGTCCTTGGGAAGGACATCAAGGACCTTCTGTGAGTTAGTGGCCGCATGCACCGTGGTGAGGGCGTAGGATATGAACTTGTCCCCGAAATGCTCCACCAGGGCCTTGATCGGGGGCGCGCAGCAGTTGGTAGTGCAGGAGGCGTTGGATATGATCTTGTGCACCGCCGGATCGTACTTGTCGAAATTGACCCCGCCCACGACCGTGACCGCGTCATCGGGCATCGTGGTGCCCTTGTTCTTGATCTTGAAGGGCGCCGTCAGGATGACCTTCTTGGCGTTGTTGAGATGGCCTCGCAGCGAGTTATCCTCGCTGGATGTCGGATCGGTCATCTTACCGGTCGTGTCGAACACGACCTCGACTCCGTACTTTGACCAGGGAATGGTCCCCGGGGCCCGGAAATTCGATTCATTCATCCATACCAGCTTCTTGCCGTTCATGTAGATCGCATCGTTCTTTATTTCAATCGCCTTTTCCTTTTTGTATCCGAAGAGAAAACGCGCGTAGGGGCCGTAGGTCGAATCATACCCGAGATATGTAACAAGGTCCTCAAGGGACTTGCCGGTTTTTCTTCCTGTTGAAATCACTATTTCCTCAAGATCGTCCTTCGTTGACATTATCCACGTCAGAAGCTTCCCGATCCTCCCGATACCATTTATTCCAACCGGTGATTTAGGCGATATGGTGCTCATGATCCTTCTCCTGAAAATTATAATCTATTATTGCATCCCTCCCCCTCGACCGGGGCCGCTCACGGCCATCCATGGCCTCCGCGGCATTCGGACATCCTGTCCGCGCTTGCCACTGCAACCTCCCGTTGGGAGCCTCCAATCAAGGGAGGGGGGCTCTGCAATTCAATCCTTAATTGACATCGTCCGTGACGCCGCGCTTCCGGGTCCGGTGATAACCCATGTAAACATTACCCGTCGATCCGTCAATTGTAATAAAGTCGCCCTCCCGCACGAGGACATGGCCGTCCTCCGCCGAGGAATACTCGATATAGGCCTGGTTGTTGTCTTCATCGATGTGCATGATGGAAAAATCGCTTACGCCGGTCTTTTCCAGGCGCCGCATCTGCAGCACCGCGTGGGATGTCATCCCGCCGATGCAGGTGAGTATCCCGTCGGATTTTTCCATGCCCACCACGTCCTCCGGGTTCGTCTCCGGCCGTATGAGGATCACCTTGTCGCCGGAGTATTTCTTTCTCACCTCGTCGATGCGGTCGATCATGAAGACCGCCCTTCCGGACACGACGCCGCCCGACGCGGCGAGGCCCTGGCCGAGATGGTACGGTTCAATGGCCTCGGGCGTATCAATGAGCTCCTCGACCTCGAAAATCTGGTTCACCATGCCCCTTACCTGCAATATGTACAGCACATTGTTTTCAATGGTGAATTCGATCTGCAGATCGTTCCCCCACTTGTCCCGGATCCGCTGCACCGCGCTGAAGAGCATATTGTAAAGCTCGGGGAACTTCTCCTCCATTGATGGCATGGCCGAAAATCTTTTGTACACTTTTTTCTGGTCCTCGCTGACGGGAAACACCCGGGCAATGCCGCTCACGACATCATGGCCCTGGGACCTCGTCTTGTATTCACCGAAGAGGTCGATCTTCTCGTTGCCATGGTAGCGGCTGTGAACCACCCCCGTGATGCAATCCGGCGAGGAATTGCCGAAAACCATGTTCTGTATGATGACCGCCGTACCCCACTCGTCCGATATGTTCACCAGCTCCCGGTATTTCCGCGCCACCGGCGAATTCCATGACCGGAACACCGCAACGATGGAAAAAAGGAGCTGCTCGTAGGGATCCTCGGGAATGTAATGTCCCTGGTTCCTGATCTCGTCATAGTACTGCACGGCCAGCTCCGCCATCTGGTCGCCGGTCATCTTTTCCTTCAGGTCAACGCCTACCCTTTCCTTGTAATCGTACATCAGGTTCTCGAAGACATGGCGGCTCATGCCGTAGAAGGATATGGCCAGGTCCTGGAGGAAGCGCCGGTAGCAGTCGCAGGCAAACCACTGGTCGGAGCGCGCGTAATAGTTCAATATCTCCCGCGTCATCCCCACGTTGGTGATGGTGTCCATGACGCCGGGCATGGAGAAGACCGCGCCGCTCCGTACCGACAGGAGCTGCGGAGTGTGCGGGTTCCCGAACCTGTTCTCGGTGAACTTGTCTATATAGCGCTTCAGGAGATAGATCGTCTGCTGGCGCGATTCCTTGTCGTCTATGATGGCGTCTCCCAGGCGCTTGTACAGCTCCGAGGAGAGAATGATGCCCGGCGGCGCGTTGACGCCCTCCATGTTGGCGATGAACAGGAGGCCGTGGGCCTTGCTGCCGATCTCCCAGACCGGCGCGAACCGCTCCTCTTCGCCGTGGGCCTCCGCGATCTTCTTGATGTCGTGAATCTGCGCGTACTGGTCCTCGTCGTACGGATCGAAGGGATCGTAGGGATCGCTCGGATCGTCAAGGAGCCTGATGACCTCCCACACGCTGTTGCCGGTGCCGGGGCTGCGCTTGACCTCGTTGAGGCACACGGTATCGCCGTCTCCGACAATCATGGCAACCAGCCGCTCCTTGAGGGATATGAGAAAATTGTCGAAGAGCTGCAGCAGCGGCGATTGCATGATCTGGCTACGGACAAAGCGGTCGATTATGATATCGGCTTTCTCCGCGTTGTCCCGCGGGATATACTGGCGAGCGATGCGCTTCACGCCGATATTCCGGATCGCCTCGCGGCACACGTACTTGAAAGTCTCGTTGAAGCGGTCCGATATCTCGCCATGGATGGTCAGGGTGTGGGTCACGATGTCCCGGAGCTGCGAGAGCTTCAGGTTGGGCGTCTCCAGCAGGTTGTTGTAGTTGAGCATTTCCTGGTTCGCCAGGCCGTCGATCACGAAGGTCTTTATGAAGAGCTTCAGCACCTTCTTGATGTCCCCGAGGGATAGCTCTCCGCCGGAAGGGATATCCATCTCCTCGATGATCTTCTCGAAAAACCGCACCCGAATCAGGTTCATGTGAAAAAACACCTTGAGGGTGTCGAATTTCTTTTCCTTGTAGGAGCCGTACATCGACGGGATCCCGAAGGCGATGTGGCGCTTCAGGTCGATGGTATCCAAAGGCTCGAAGACCTGGCTTGAAAGAAGGATCTCGTCCTTGAGAAACAGCTGCTCCTTGAGGAGCACGTCCAGGGCAGCCAGCGTATCGGGCCCCTTGATGGCCTCGAAGAAGCCGGCAGGCGGCTCGAACAGGATCTCCCGCGCGTAAAGCTCGAGCTTCTCGATGACCCTGATATCGGTGAAGTTATACTTGTCAAAGAGGAGCCGGTACACGTGGAGGAAGGTGATGAATTTCTCAATGTTGACCTTGGAGACATCGCGGGTCCGCACCTCGTCGAACATCTTCCTGAAATCATCGTCGGAAATCTCGTATATGAACTTCCAAATGATCTTCTTGGATGAGTCGAGGGAAAACTTGTTCCGGATAAAATGCAGGATCTTCGTCATCTCCGTGGGCAGGCGCGTATCGAAATAGAGAGAAAAATAATGAACGGCCCTTTCCTTGTCGGCGGCGGACACGCCTTCGAAGGCACCGTTCTTTATGAAGTCCATGAAATCGTTCTCGTCGACGGAACTCAGGAAATCCCAGAACTTCTTTTCGCCATGATCGGGAAATCGCCTGAGCGCTTCCTGGTAGATCATCCGGGGCGTTTCCTCCACGTCGAGGTTGACGAGATGGAAGAATTCCTCCAGGTTGCCGTACACCTCCGAGGGAACCATGTTCTTCAGGAGGGTCTTTTTACCGGTCATCCAGAATTCCATGATGCGCTGCAGCAGGGACACGGTCTGGCTGCTCGACTCCACGTGGACCTGCTTGCGCATGAAGTGGATCAGGTCGTCCATCTTGTGGTTCGTATCGATCCGCTCGGTGAAGGAGCGTATGTCCCCCGTGGCGCCGATGTCATGATAGAAGGCCGGGAATACCGAGGCCAGGGAAATAATGAGGTAGAACACGTCCCGGTAATTGCTGCTCAGGAGCTTCGAGATGTCGCGCTGGAACACGTCGGTGTCCTTGAGGAACACGCCGTAGAGTTTCAGGTTCACGATGAGGCTCGCCGAGAGCTTCTTCATCACCCGCGGGTTGATCTCGATGAGCTTCATCCAGGTCCTGATGTTCTCCAGGTGGCTCGAGTTCACTATGACCGACCAGTCCGAGGCGATCCCGGATATCTCCGGGAAGCTGAACTTCGAACGCACCAGGATATCCTCGAAGAAATCGATAAGGCCGATGTTTCCCGATTCGATGACGGTCCGGCCTATGTTGTATATGGTCGAAAAGGCCCCGGTGAAGTTGCCGCCCCGCTCGACCTCCGAAAGGAGCACCGGCATGACAAGGTTGATGACGTTCTGCAGAAGAGAGAATCGGCTGTTGTTGACCAGCACGGAGCAGAGTGACGCGAGGGTGCGCGAAATGAATAGCTGGAGGTGCCGGTCCTCGCCCTCGTTCGACTTGCGGATAAGGAACTCGAATATGTTGATTATGGCCTGGTCATCGCCTATCTCGCCGCTCTCGATGGACCCCTTGGCAAGGAGGCATATCTTTTCCCAGAGGTTCGTGTTGTGCTTAAAATCGATGATATCTGTCTTCCCGGTGAATAATTCAGCCGGGCTGTTCGCGGCCAGTCTCTCGATCTCCTCGAGGCGCTTGGCGTAAGCCGACGCGGTCACGGCCCGGAGAAGATCAACGAGCCTGTCCCGCCCGGCAATGTTCTTGAGCACGCCGTAGAGCTCCAGTATGTCAGGCTCCTGCACGATAATGGCCCGTTCCATGTATATTCGGAACTGCATGACCAGGAACCGCGCCAGCGCCTTGATGGCCGGCGATTCCCCCTCGCCATTTTTACAGAGGAGGCTCCCGCAGGTAAAAAAACGATCGTGGATGTTCTCGAAAAAAAACTTGTCCCCGCTCAGGCCGGTCAGAAGGGAGAGATAATCACCGACCACTGAATCAAAAAAGAGCTTCAGTTCATTGAAGGATCCGTCCCCGCCGACAAACTTGTTGAGGACGAAGATATACCTGTCAAAGAAGGTGTCGCAGGCGCGAATGGCCGATACCTTCTTCCGTATCGTCGCCTCGCGGAGGTAGCGATATACCACGGGCATGACGGTGCCGGTATAGGGGAGAATATCATAGATGTAATCGAAGAGGTATCCACGGAGGCCGGTGATGGCGTATTTCCAGTCGATATTGGGGTGCGTAAGCTCGGCGATGAGGCT
This sequence comes from Spirochaetota bacterium, assembly GCA_017999915.1. NCBI lineage: Bacteria > Pseudomonadati > Spirochaetota > Spirochaetota bacterium. The sequence continues at coordinate 323,151 of JAGNKX010000003.1, read as the reverse complement.
ATTAGTCTTCTGCACCGCTCCCACCATGTCCTTTACAGGCAGGAGAAGCTCTTTTACATGTTCCTTAATGTTCTCATCGACAGCGATCATTCTGCCCCGACAAATAACAGTAGTTGCAGACTTGTATCGTACTGCTTTACCATATTATATGATCCGATTCCTGCGTCCACAATAATAATATCACCTACCTAATAAAATAAAGATTAGCAATATTTAGTGATGCGTCAATTGCCGGATATTGCTATTTGACGCTAACAAAAAATGATGAGTGGAGGGGAATGGAATCTGTGACATGCCCTGAATCAGGTTGATTCTCTTTAAATAAATTAAATCTCTGTCCAATATTTCATATAATAATATGTATTCAGTATCTCGCAGAGTCGCAGGGGCGCAGAGTTCGCGGAGAGTTGTACTATATTATGCAAGTTATTAACGATGGTTAGTATAGTTATTCATCCGATGAAAGGCACATCAAAAACCTCTGCGTCTTTGCGACTCTGCGAGAGAACTTTAATGTATCAGCAGCAAGAAACAAATGGCATAGCCTGTTCATTTATTACGGGGCTTATACACCGAAGCGCTGTATTCAACCGCGAAGCGGGCGGGCTTTCCTTTCATGATATGAAACTCAACGCTAAAGGGAGCATCTTCGCCGTTGCCGAGGACGGTTTGGCCCAGGAAACCGGTGGTATAGCCGATTATCCTTCCGCTATCATCATAAGCGGTGACCGCCACCTGAACATACTGCGCGTTCTTTCCGGAAGCGTTTTTAACCATCCCCGAGGCCCTGTAATAATCATAACGGTGAGCCGGACTGCTCATCTTCAGCCTGGAGAAAGAAAGCTTCGGCCGCTGCTGATAATAGGACGGCGCCTCCGCTGCGCCGATGGACTTGACCGAGGAGTATGCCGGCGCCCTCTGAATCAAGACGGAGATCGGAATTTTCTCCCCCGGCAGGAGATAACCGCGGATGCCGTAGCCAGTGCCCACTGCGACCTTCTCTCCTTTCGCGTTGTGCAGGGCGATCTCGGCTTTCGGGAGCACCGGGGTCTCGCCTGTATTGGCATAGATGCCCACAAAATAGATGTTGCCGATGGAATCAGGGAGGGGGCTGATCCCCGTGAATTCGGCGCTGACCTTCTTTTCCGGTTCAATGGCATCCTGTCCGGCCTCGGCAGGCTCGCCCGATTTTTCGACTGGAACATCGCTTCTGTTCCCGTTATGGCCTTCCGGAGATCCGGGCCCCGTAACAACAAACATGGCATACCCGGCTATGACCAGGAAAAACGCCATAGCCGATATGACAGCGATGATTTTATTCTTTTTAATATAGGCGGCCACGGAACCGGTAATCCTCCGCGCGCCCGAGTCATAATGGATTGTGCCGCAGTAATGACAGACATACTTTCCCTCTTGCAGCCTCATATCGTGGCTGCCGCACTGACGGCAGAGAAGGGGCTTAATATCTTTCATTGGCAGACTCCAAATTCAATACCGGTCATCGTTCAACTGTTTTTAATCGGACTAAGGGCGGTTGGGAAAAACACGCATGTATTCACCGGCGCGCTCGGTTTTAAAGTTGAGGACCCGTTCGGAACCGCCCCTGCCATGCCGTATGTCGATGGTCACCGCGGCTCCCGCGCCGTCCGGCGCCGCCGTTACCTGCCCCGCCGAAACAAGGGCAGGCACGTATCCCTTGAGGATCATGGCTTTGACATCGACCCGCGGTTCCGTCGAATTGTATTCAATGACGAAACGCAGGAGATAGGCGCTCTTCGAAAAAGGCAGCTTTTGGGCTATGACGATGCGACGGTCCGTCAGGCGCACCATGCAGTTATTGTAGCGATAGAATCTGATACGCTTCTCGTCCACGGCGACGCCTCTCTCTTCGCAGACAACGATCTCTCCCGGGACTTCGGGTAGACGTGCCAGGGAGGAGCGGCGGTAGAGTAGAAAAAGCAGCAGTGCCGCAGCGGCGAGAAAACATATGATAATAATGACAGTAATCATAAATATAGAGAAAATACCCCGGGCGATGTTTCTGTCAACAATTTTGCCGCATAAAAAACCGTGGCGCAGTCATAAATCGAATACGGCAGTCCCTCCGACCGTAATCAATAATATCGGTTTACCCGCACCGCCCGCTCCGGTGCAGGCAGGCGTTGCCGTTCGGGTTGTCGCAGCAGCCCGGAAGGATAAGGCGCACGGAGCGTTCGAAGAAGAGGTAGTCCCATATCCAGTTGACGATCACGAAGAGCTTGTTCCTGAAGCCTATGAGGTTCATGATGTGAATCACAATCCAGATGATCCATGCCGGGAACCCACGGAATTCCCTCTTCCCGATACGGGTAACGGCGGCGTTGCGGCCGATGGTGACCATGGCCCCCCGGTCCCTGTAAGTGAAGTCCCGGGCTTCTCCCCCCCGTATCTGGAGCAAAATATTCTCCGCCGCCCATCGGCCCTGCTGGATCGCCACGGGCGCTATCATCGGCAGGGGCACGCCCTTCTCTTCAAGGTATGTCAGGTCGCCGGTGACGTAGACCTCGGAACGGCCGGGAAATTGCAGGGTCGGCAGCGTCTTGATTCTCCTGTTCTGGGAAAGGGGCGCTTCCGTCGACGATTCCGGCACGATGCCGCTCACGCCGGCGGTCCAGATGACAGTATCGGTGCCGAGAAACGATCCGTCGTTGAAAGAAACGCCGGCGGCGGAGATATCCTTCACACGGACGGAGAGGCGGACGTCCACGCCCATGCCGGACAGCTTCCCGACGGTGTAGGCGCTCAACTTGTGCGACAGCATCGAAAGCACACGGTCAGCCGACTCCACGAGCACCACGGAAACATCCCCGGACGATAACCCGGGAAAATCCTTCCGGAGGGGGCCCCGCACCAGTTCAGACAGAGCACCGGCGAACTCGACGCCCGTGGGCCCTCCCCCGGCTATAACAAAAGTAAGAAGCTTTTTCCTCCGGGCAGGATCGTCGATATAGGCGGCCCTCTCAAAGCAGGTGAGGATGTGGTTGCGGAGCACCATGGCGTCATCCAGCGTTTTCAATGGAAATGCATAGCGTTCCGCGCCGGCCACGGTGAAGTAATCGGTCCGGCTTCCGGAAGCGACGATGAGATAATCATAGGGAACTTTCTGGTTATTGCACAGAACGTACCGTTCATCGTAATCTATCCGGGCCGCTTCCGCGCGGAGGTACGATACATTTCCGCTCTTTCTCAAAAGGGAGCGTATGGGATATGCTATCTGTTCCGGCTCGATCTCGGCGGCTCCCACCTGGTACAGGAGGGGCAGGAACGTGTGATAGTTATTCTTGTCGATCAGGGTTACCCTGACCCCCTTTTTTCCGGCCAGGGACTTGACCGCCCAGAGACCGGCGAACCCGGCGCCGATGATGACCACGTGTTTTATATCTTTCTGATCCATATCTGTCGAATTCCTCTTATATGATAATTGCTATTACATCTATTGCAATGAACATAGCATACAGGTTGATTCATGACATTGATTTAGATCAATATTATAAATTTATCTCGCAGAGTCGCGGTGACGCTGAGTTCGCGGAGGGAATCAGATAAATGCTGGTGTTCATATTAATAATTATGTCTGGTTACATATTTTAGCAGCATAACGACAACCCTCAAATCTCTGCGCCTCTGTGTCTCTGCGAGTTGTCTTCTCATATGATACCTATGACGGGTCCATGCTTGGTGAGTTTCTCCCGCTCACACCGTTGATTGTTTGATATTGGTCAGCTCTTTTCATACAGCACCGCCCTCACCGGGGCTCCCTCGGCGCCTGTTATCCTCAGCGGGAGGCAAACAAGCTCGTATTCGGCCGGCTGGACACCCGACAGGTCGACACTTTCAAGGATCACTATATTGTTCTTCAGCAGCATTTTATGTACCGGGTGTTCCTTTTCCGCATGAAACGATTCAATGGATAAATAGTCGATGCCGACAAGGGAAACGCCGAGCTCGGCCAGGTATTCCGCTGCGCTCAAACCCAGGGCCGTAAAGCCTTCGTAAAAAGCTGCAGTGTTGTTTTTCCACAGTTCCGAATTTGCCGTCTTGAATAAAATCCTTTTATATCCTCCCAGGCCGAGGTTCTCTATATGCTTCTTTTCGATCAGGGATTTGGCGTCTATCCCGACAACCCGGCAGGGCCCGTTGAGGACATCCAGGGGGATGTCATCGACCGCCCTCCCCCGATCCATAAAATGCAAAGGCGCGTCGATGTGGGTGCCGCAATGGACCCCCATGGCCAGGGATGTGAGATTGCAGGAATTTCCCTTGCTGATGGATTTCGTCCTTTCCACAATCACAGGCGGATCGCCGGGCCAGACCGGCATCGTATTTAATATTGGAACCGTTATATCATAAAATTTCATATAGAATTATCATGCTCTTTTTTGACCTTTGTTTTCTCCGTTCCCCACTCACCCGGGAGAGGGGCCGTGAACGAGGGTAACCCTGCCATACTATTTTCCCCAATCTGTCCTGAAAATCCTGCCCTCCTGGGCATCGATCCGCTCATACCCGTGGGCGCCGAAGAAATCCCGCATGGCCTGCACAAGGTTTGCCGGCAGCCGGGCCGACCGATAACTGTCAAAATAAGCCAGCGTTGATGACAGCACTGGCACCGGTATGCCATGGAGCGCCGCCGTGGATACGGAGCGGCGCCATCCGGCTGTCTTTTCCCTTATCAGAACCCCAAATTGTTCTTCCAGGAGCAGGTTTCCGGTCCATGATCTATTGCTGATTATCTTCCCGATCTCATTCATCAACGCAGACTGGATGATACAACCGCCGCGCCAGAGGCGGGCAATGGCGGACCGGTCAAGATCCCACTTAAAATCCTCCGAAGCCCTGTCCAGGAGGGCAAATCCCTGGCAATGGGATACCGCTATGGCGCAGTAGAGGGCGTCTTCGATGTCATGAATCAGCGCCTCCCGGTCCCCGGAGAATTCGGCGTTGTCCAGGTACAGCTCAGCGGCCCGGCGCCGTTCCTCCAGGAGGGACGAGATAAGGCGCGCCGCCACGGCCTCGTCCATGGCCTGAGCCGGGACCCCCATGTCCAGGGCGGCCATTGACGATTCCTTGCCGGTCCCTTTCTGGGAGGCTCGGTCAAGGATGGCGTCAAGGAGGAGCGCCCCCTTGTCCCTCTGCTTCAATATGCGGGGGACAATCCCCATGAGGTATCCGCCAAGGCAGCCGGCGTTCCAATTCCCGAAGGCGACAGCCATTTCATCCGCGCCCATGGCGGCCATGCGCCTCATCATGTCATAGGCCTCGGCGATGGCCTGCATCATGGCGTACTCTATGCCGTTGTGGACCATCTTCACGAAATGGCCCGCCCCGCCCCGGCCGGTCCATTCGCAGCAGGGAGTCCCGTCTTCGAGCTTCGCGGCGACTGATTGAAGCAGCGGGCCTATGGTTTTCCACGCTTCCGGCGAGCCTCCCGGCATAAGGGAAGGTCCCCTGAGGGCGCCTTCACCGCCGCCGGAGACACCGCATCCCACGTAGAGGATGCCCGCTTTTTCAAGGTTTGCCATCCTTCGCTCGGTATCTCTGTAATGCGAATTGCCGCCGTCGATGATAATATCTCCGGGATCAAGGCGCTGCGCGAGGCTAAGGATGACATCATCGACGGGCGCGCCGGCCTTGACCATCAGCAACATGACCCTGGGCTTGCGCAACTGAGCTATAAAGTCATCGAGGTGCCGCTCGCCGGCGATAGCGTCGCAGCCGTGGGACTTGAGGAAATCCGCAAGGAGGTCCCCTTCGCCGGGAGCGCCGGGATTAAAGACTGCCACGGAAAAACCGTGGCGTGAAAAATTGAGGGCAATGTTCCTCCCCATGACGCCGAGGCCTATGATGCCGATGTCACGGCTATCCAATGTTAAGGCTCCTTATGTATGATAGGGGGAGCAGCTCCCTCCGGATGATCTCGTCGATTATATCCGCGCATATATCATCGGGCCTTTTCACGATGGAGACCGTCACCGCATGGGCGGGCTCTTCCAGGGCCTGGAACTGGCTATCCAGGAGCTCGGCCGGGAAGAAATGCCCCGTCCGGCTTTTCATCCGGCCGAGTATCAGCTCCGGCTCGCCTTTCAGATAGACGTAGGCCACCTCTTCCTTGCCGTTCCAGTTGAGTATCTCCCTGTACTTTTCTTTAAGGGCGGAGCAGGCCAGCACCGCGCCGCCATGCCTGTTCCACTGGGCCACGTGGACCGCGAGGTCAAAGAGCCAGGGCACTCGTTCCTCGTCGGTAAGGGGACGGCCGCTCTTCATTTTTTCCATGCTCTCACTGGAGTGAAAATCATCGGCATCGTGGAATGGAAAGGCTATCCTGTCGGCAAGGAGCTTCCCGACCGCCGTCTTCCCGCTACCCGATACTCCCATGACGATAAATACCATAACCGACAGGTCTCCTTGATGTATGCATAAGATTCTGCATGAAAGTGGAATTGTGTCAAACAGAAATCCTTTTTGTGGAACACGAAGAACATGATGCCGGCAATTAATTAGTCACCATTGAACTTTTTTTCTTCTTGATATTATTCAACGCTTTTGCCAGGATATCTCAATAGATAAAAAAAGGCGCGTACATATAAAAAAGCGCCCGGGGCCGCGGCCCTGAAATACAGTATTACCATTTTTTAGGAGGATACCATGCCTGTAGATCATGCAGTTTCTACACGTCTGTCTTCGCGCGCCCACTACTCCGACCCAGCCTCGCACGATACAATCTCGGCCTCACCCAGGCAGGAAAAGGACATGCACATGGGAGAGCCGGGACTTCTGCACAAGCTTTTCCGCCGGCGGAGGCTCGAGGGCGTATTTCTCTTCATCACGTCGAAGTGCAACTCGAAGTGCCGCACCTGCTTCTACCACGAGAAGCTCAACAGCGACGACGACCTCACCTTCGACGAAATCAGGCGCGTCTCCGAAAGCGCGCCGAAGTTCGACAAGCTCTGGCTTTCCGGCGGCGAGCCTTTTCTCCGCAAGGAGCTGGTGGAGATCGTGAAGCTCTTTTACGACAATAACGGGGTGCGCGTGGTGAACCTTCCCACGAACGGCCTCTGCGGGGATCTCATCGTGGATGAGACAGAGCGTCTCCTGGATTCCTGCCCGGAGCTCACCGTGCACCTGAATTTCTCCCTCGACGGCCCGGGAAAATTCCATGACGCCAACCGGGGCATACCGGGCAACTTCGCGAAAACCGTCGCCACAATGGAAAAGGCCCGGGACAAGTTCAGGGGCAACAAGCGCCTTCTCATGAACGCGGTCACGGTCATTACCCCCGACGCATACGATTCACTCTTTGACCTGGGGGTTTATATCCTCAATAAAAATACCGTGGCCACGCACTTTTACGAGATCCCCCGCGGGGACACCCGTGATCCGTCGATCAAGACCCTCACGCCGGAGCGCGTCAAGGAGCTCCGGCGGAGGATCCTCCCCCTCTTTGAGCAGCAGGCCGACGCCATATTCAAGGACTTCAGCGGCATGAAGAAAAAATTCGCGAAGTTCTTCTTTTTGGGATTCATCAAGTTCGTCAATGACATACAGGACGCCAACTACGCCGGTCCCTGCCACTGGAAAATGGACTGCACCGCCGGAAAGACCACCTTCGTCATCGACCACAACGGCGACTTCAGGTCATGCGAGATGCGGCCGCCCATCGGCAACCTGCGCGACTACGGCTGCGACCTGACAGCGGCCCTCTATTCCGACGCGATGAATCGCGAGATCGAAGCGATCGGCGGCGGCGGCAGGGCCAACTGCTGGTGCACCCACGGCTGCTGGATCATGTCTTCCATCAAATTCAGCCCCCGGGCCCTCCTCTTCCGGATACCCGCCGCGTACCGGCGTTTCAGGAAGGAAACGGCTCCCGGCTTTGTTCTCCCGGTGATCGATACTGCCCGTATCGAGAACTACCGGTAATGACCCAGTAACCGGGAGGACACATCCATGAACGTCGTTCTGTCGAGCCGCGGATCCCGCGGCGACGTGTATCCTATCATTGAGATCGGCGCGGCCCTCAAGCGGGCCGGATGCAAGGTGTCGATCTGCGTGCCCGAGATGTTCGGCCCCCGGGCGCGGAGCAAGGGATTGAAGCCGCTTCTCTATTCGGAGGACAGCGCCATGGTCATGCAGGAGCTGGGAAGCGGCATCGGCGCCATCAGGACCGCCATAGACTGGTTCTCGCGGGCCATTGACGAGCAGATCGAGTTTCTCATAGGCGAGACCGAGGGCGCCGATATGCTGGTCACCAGTGTAAACGAGGTGGCCGTACCAACCGTCGCGGAGTACCGCGGCATTCCCCATTACCGGATCGCCTACACGCCGGTGCTCCCCGGTTACCATCCCCCACCCCTCATTCCATGGCAGAAGCTCCCGGCAATAGCCAACAAGGGCCTCTGGAGCGCGGTCAACTTCGGCACGGGTCTCATGTTCAGGAAGCATATCAACAAATATCGCGGAAAGCTGGGCATGGCCGATATCGGCGGCGTGAATTCATATTTCACCGGCCGCAGCCATACGGTGCTCACCATCAATCCGGTGCTGGCGCCGCCCTGCCGCAGCTGGAGCAAAAACTACGATTTCAGCTACACGGGATACTGCTATGGCGACATCGACGGGGGCCTCAGCCCGGACCTTGTCCGGTTCCTGGAGGACGGCCCGCCGCCGGTCTATATCGGCTTCGGCAGCGTCAGCGTCGATGATTCCGACTCATTCACCGGCCTAATCCTCGATGCTGTGAAACGCGCGCGGTGCCGCGCCGTCCTGGGAACGGGATGGACCGGCCTGGGGAAGACCGAGCTCCCGCCGGAGATATTCCCCGTGGGCGACACGAACCACGCGACACTTTTCTCGCTTTGCGCGGGCGTCGCCCACCATGGCGGATGCGGCACTACCCACACCGCGGCCAGAGCCGGCGTACCCCAGTTCATCATGCCCCAGATCGCGGACCAGTTTTACTGGGGCCACCGCATTCACACCCTTGGACTGGGCCCGGCGCCGGTGCCTCCTAAAAGGATAACCGTGAAAAAACTGGCCCTTGCCCTTTCGGAGCTAGCGAACAACAGGTTCATGGCGAAAAACGCGGCTGCACTGGGAGTGGAAATGAAGGACGAGAACGGCATTCCCGGAGTGGTGGATATAGTGACGGGACGCGCTGTCGACACCGAACTGTACGCTGGAGTGGGCGGCGCAAAGGCATGAAGGCGGGGTTGCGCAACCCCGCCTTCATGAAAATTATATTGTTATTTCTTTCCCTGGAAATGGTCCATGGTACTCAGGAGGCCCGTTACTCCGGCCAGAATATCGACTACCGTGGCGGGAAAAATCTTCATTAGAGGTATAAGCTTCACGATGAAGGGCAGCTTCAGGTAGGTCCATTCGCTTTTGATCGATCTGAGGGTTCGCCGGGCAACTTCTTCCGGCTTGAGGATGGGCGACAGGGGCGGCGCCTTGTATCCTGGAAACATGCCGGTATCGATCGCCGATGGGCACACGCACAGGGTTTTCACCCCTTTATACCCGAACTTTTTCAGCTCCATCCGCAGTGTATCGATAAATCCGACGATGGCGTGCTTCGACGCCACATAGGCCCCCATCCTCGGCACGCCCACAATACCCATGGCCGACGCCACAAAAACGATATGGCCGCTGTTGCGCTTCATCATGTCAGGCAGGATAAGGCGCGTGAGGTATGCGCCGCCGACGAAGTTGACCATCATGACCCTCTGGAAATCCTCGAAGTCATATTCCTGGATGAACTTCCCCGTTACCATGCCCGCGTTGTTGATAAGCACATCGATCCGGGCGAAGTCTTTCGTTACCTTTTTCACCAGCCCGTCGATTGCTTTTTTATTGGAAATATCGCAGGTATAAGCCTTTACCTTTGCGCCTTTGGCCGCGCATTCCTTGCGCGTCTCCTCAAGTTTCTTTACGTTAACATCGATCAGTGCGAGGTTGGCCTTTTCATCCGCCATCATCAGCGCCATCAATCTCCCGATGCCGGTCGCCGCGCCGGTGAGAATGACATTTTTTTCAGCAAAAGACTTCATTGGATCCCCCATAGGTAATTGTATTTTCGCGCCGTCATGTCAGTATTGCGTTCAATCCTGTGATGGCTTGCGCGGACAGCACAGGCTTTTTCCCGGGACGCTGAGAGCATGGCATCAGATGCCGTATGACGGTCAAGAACATTAATGCAGACATGCGGCCGGAAACTGATTTTTTCGCTGTCTAATCATCATTAATTATTCAAGTTTGATAAAAACAATTGGATTGTCAATCAATTTATTGGATATTTATCCAATCTTAATGTATCCATCACCGGGCCATGCAGCGCCCTTCTCATTCTGAACACGCGCCGGCATCATCATCGGCAAGGGCCGGTTTGTTAACCTCGATGCCGATGACGGTGATGTCGTCGCGAAGGGGATTGCTTTCCCGGTAGCCGGCCAGTACGTCGAAGACGGCGTCCAGGGTATCGGAGAGAGCCGGCCGGTCAGCCTTCCGGAACAGATCGATCAGGCCATCTCCGAACCCTATAGGCTCGCCCATGGAGTTTTTCGTTTCCGGCATTCCATCGGTATAAAAATAAATCCGGTCCCCCGGATTGAGCCGCACCACTGTATCGGTGTAGCTCACATCATCGGTGAGCCCGATAATATCATTGGACACGCCGGAGTAGCTGAAATCCCCGTTTCCGGAACGAATGATCGGAAACGGATGGGCCCCCACCGAAAATTTGAAATCGACGTATTCCATGCCGCCGCAGGGCGAGCAGACGCAGTAGATTCCGGTCACGAAGTAGGATGTCATGTAATCAAGCAATTCCCTGTTGAGGTTTTTCATGAAGAGCGCGGGTGTGTCTCCGTAATCGCGGAAGACGCGGCTGGTGGCCGACTTGAGGAGGGCAGTAAAGAGGGCGGCGGCGATGCCGTGTCCCGTCACGTCCCCAATGAACAGCCCCATGACATCGTCCCGGGATGTAAAAAATGAAAAATAATCGCCGCCGACCATCTCCAGGGGCTTATACCGGTAGTCGACGTTGATCCTGTCGCTCCCAGGCTTATCGGAATTCATGATTCCCTTTTGCGTCGCCTGGGCCAGCCTCAGGTCCTCCTCCATCTTTTCATTCCGCTCCCGGAGCAGCTTTTCGCTGATCTGGAGGTCGGCCAACAGCTTTTCCTTCTCCTTGAAGGCCTGCGCCAGCTCCTCCTGTCCCCTTTTTCGCTCGATGATCTTCCACAGACCATCCATGAAGAGCTGCAGCTGGCGGATATCCGTATCATTATAAAGCTCGCCCTTGTTGGCCACGCCAGAAATGGCCTCGACCCTGCCGTTGCGGACCACGGGAACACTCATGTGCCGCACGATATGGGAATGGCCCTCAGGATAGCCCTTGCGGCCGGGCAGGTTCTGGTAATCGTTGTGGACGACCGGACGCATTGTGCGGGCGCAATCCGCCCATACTCCGGCCATGGACAGGGGGTAATGGCGGTCCTTTGACGCTGTGCAGTTTTTCATGACCTTCCTGGACCATGTGAAAAGCTCAAGGCTCACCTTATCCTCGCTGACAAGATGGAAATAGCCGATTTCACTGCCCGTGAGCCGCACCGCCTCTTCCAGGGCGTAGTCGACGGTTTGCTTCTCAGTGGGGAAGTCGGTCTGGCTCAGCTTGTACAGCGCGTCCAGGCGGGCCTCGCTGAGCCTGCGTTCATCCTCTATCAGCCTGTGACCGGTGACATCTCTAAGCACGATAATCCTTCCGATCTGCTGCCCGACTTTATCCATGACGGGCGAAATCTTGAGGTCGTAATAATGGTCCGTCCCGCCAAGCGCCAAAACTATTTCCGTCTTGATATCCATCGTGTCCTTGAATTGCATCGCCAGGTCGCGCCAGGGCAGAATCAAAGACGTTATTGGCTGACCGATCAGCAACTCCGGCACCTCGCTGTGGATTTCCAGGAAGGCCTCCGCGACGAGCCTTTGCATGGGTTCGTTGATATCAACGATCCTGTTCATCCGGTCTATGACGAACATGCAGTCTTCCATGCTGTCGATCAATCTATCCCTGGCAATCGGCACCATGTCGAGAAAACGGTGGCGGAATATTGCCCAGGCGAAGAAGAGCGCGCTCACCGCGAGCCCCAGGATGATCGGATTCACTATTAGTCCGGGGATAAGATTGAACGTGGGAATTGCCGACCCGGCAGTCATGATTATCATGCCCAGCCAGAGCGCCATGGCCTGGGACCGGTAAAGCCGTGACATGTGATAGGACCACTGGAAAATAAGCGTAATACCGAAGAGCAGGCAGCAATAACCGAAAACGGAGTGGACCATGAACCAGGGACCCTGGACCCGCGCGCCGACATTCGCGATCATGAACGGCCCTGCGCGTAAAAAATCAACATCATGGATAACCCAGAGACCATGGATACCGTTGGTCCAGAGAATTATCTGCGTCAAAACAGGAATCGCGAAGAGCATCGCATAGCGCACCGGCGTGAGACGATGGCTGCGGCCCGTGTAATGGAGCGTGAACACCAGCCATACCGGCGGGACGCCCGCCAGGGCGATAAACCTCAGGGAGTACCAGAACAGGGCCATCTCTTCGCCGGCGCTGATCATGGCCATGGCGTCAACGAGGATACCCGTTTCCAGCAGCAGGGCCAGGGCTATAAAGGCCTTTGCTCCTATTATGGCCCTGTTCTTGAACGCGAAATATATCACAACCGCCATTACGGTAAAGGCGATTATGTTTGAGAGAAAATAGATGTTATATAACCACACCATGGGTCATCCGTACCCTTACTCAAATACGATCATACGGGCAAATCGAAATGTCAAGGTAATTACTGTTGAGGCGTGGCAGGGACAGGGGCGATCGCTTTACGATTCGCACATAATGCTTTTGTGTATCCGTGTTATCGGATGTCTGGATTAAAAGTATAGCGTTCCTTGCAGTGGACTAGCCCCGTCATGGCACCGGAACGGCATTGACAGCCACAAAGGATTTTATGTTCATCTTGTAATCTTCGATTTCATTCATCATCTGTCCCAGCACTTCTTTCATCGAGTCCCCGCTCTGGCCAATATACGCCAGCGCCCGGCTGCGGCAGGTCCCGTCCGGATCCTCAAGCTTGGTGACATCCTCGGGATCGTCATTGCCGGTGATGGCGCACACGATCCGGCAGTCGGAACTGCATCCGTCGAAGATCAACTCACCGTTATCGGACAGCCAGAAAGGATAGGTGCGGCATATGAGGGGCCGCGCCGGGTATATCCTGCACTGTCCGTCATCCGCCTGGAAAAAGCACGAGCCGTCGGCCTTTTCCTTAAGCTGCAGTAGCCGTTCGTCCTCCAGGGTCAGGTCGTAGTAGTAGCTCTGGTGCTTGTGTATGTAGATGTATTCCTCTTTATCTTTTTCATTTAATTCGCCATAGAGGGCGAACGAATTAATCTCCTCTCCCAGGTATGCGGCTATCCGCTGGGCGTCCTTTAGTGTAAGAAACTTGGCGTGAGACTCCCTGCAGCAATCCATTCCCTGTTTCGAGCATTCAAGACAATAATTAGACATGACTCCCCCCTTTTTATATCACTGGCACGCGCTCATATCGGCGCATGCAACACGTTACAAGTACTATTAGAGAATCGCGGCTAAGGTTAAGACGTGATCGTATAGGTAAGATTGACTGGCCATGGTGATGACATTGGTGATAGTCATCTGGCGTTGAGCTGCCCATTTGTAACTCCCCCGAGTTTGCCGACCCTTCAGCGGCGGCGCTAATAATAGGTGCATCCAAAATTGCGTTGGTTACATCTCAATTATTGCGCCGTATTATAAATTCCGGCTTATAAATGTCAAGCAGAAATGCGACATAAAACCGGAAAGAGTGATTATTATTGGGCTGTTGACAAATTAATTATTGACTTATTGTATTACAATATGTCAACTAAAAATATTGGGAGGTGGTCCCCATGAAAGATGTTTATATTACAAGCGCAGTCAGAACGCCGGTCGGGAAACAGAAAGGGTACCTCAGGGAATATTCGGCTCCGCAGCTTCTTGCCGTTATCCTGAATGAAACTATAGACCGCGCCGGGATAGACGCAGCCATGGTAGACGATGTGATCACCGGCTGCGTTTACCAGGTCGGCGAGCAGGGATTCAACCTGGCCCGCATGGCGGTCCTCGAATCAAAATTGCCGATAACTATCGGCGGCATCACCCTGAACCGCCAGTGCGGGAGCGGTCTCTCCGCGATCCAGATTGCATATGGGATGATCGCTTCAGGCCAGATGGATATGATCATCGCGTCAGGCTGCGAAGTCATGTCAAAGTACGGCATAGCATCAGACTTGAACTGCACTCTTTCAAACGGTCAGAGCGCGGGCCATCCCATCAGCAAAGGCTACATGGAAAAGTACGGAATACCGAACCAGATGGGCTCCGCACAGGCCATTGCGAACCGGTGGAAAATCACCAAAGAAGAATGCCAGGACTTCGCCATTGCGAGCCATGAAAAGGCCGCCAGGGCCGCCGGGGAGGGATATTTCAAGAAAGAGATCCTGCCGACCAGGGGCCTGGACAAGGAGGGCAACGCCTTTGTCTGCGAAACCGATGAGCCGGTCCGCTCCGGCGTGACCAGGGAAGGCCTCAATGCCCTCAAGATTCTCCCCGGGACGGAGTGGATGACCGCGGGCCTGTCAAGCACCGTCACGGACGGCGCATCAGCCGTAATGGTGATGTCCGGTGACAAAGTAAAGGAGCTCGGTTTAAAGCCTCTGGCGCGGATCGTTGCCAATGCGGTGGTCGGCTCGGATCCCATATTGATGCTCACCGGACCCATAACCGCCACACCGAAGGTGCTGGCAAAGGCGGGACTGAAACTGTCAGATATAGACATTTTCGAGGTCAACGAGGCCTTTGCGCCGATACCGCTGGCCTGGGCGAAGGAGCTCGGTGCTGACATGGACAGGCTGAATGTCAATGGCGGCGCTCTCGCGCTGGGCCACCCTGTGGGGAACAGCGGCTGCCGCCTTTCCGTTACCGCCATTCATGAATTGATCCGCCGCAAAGGAAGATACGCATTGGTCACGCTCTGCACGGGCGGCGGCCAGGCGCCGGCGACGATATTTGAGAGGGTATAAAGCGTCACCCCTCCCTTGATGGGAGGGGCCGGGGAGGGTGAAACCGTCCTTATCATCACCCCCACCTTCCCTCCCCCATCAAGGGGGAGGAACCTCAAGGAGGCGGCCCATGGAAGAAGAAATACGGGAATACGGAAGCTGTTTTGTAACCGTGAAGGATAATTACGCCATCGTGACCTTCAACAGGCCGGATAAGCTTAACGCCTTCAGCCCCGATCTTTTCGAGGGAATTCAAAAAGCATACGCCGATGCCAAGAAGGATAAGACGATACGGGCCCTTATCTTCACCGGCGCCGGGGACCACTTTTCCGCCGGGGGCGACGTCGCTCTTGACATCGAGCCCCTCAAAAATCTCAGCCACAAGGAATTCAAGGAATACTTCGATCCCCTGGTCGAGCTCTACATGGACCTCTATAACCTGGACAAGATCACTATCGCCGCGGTGAAAGGTTTCGCCCTGGGAGCCGGCTTCGAGATGACCCTGCTCTGCGACTTCCGCATCGCCGCTGATACCGCCCAGCTGGGCGAGTTCTTCGTCCGCATGGGTCTTGTCCCGGAAGTGGGCATGTGCCTCCTGCCTAAAATAGTGGGTCCCGGCATGGCGCGCTATCTCTGCTATACCGGCGAGCTTATAAACGCCCAGGAGGCCTACCGTATCGGCCTGGTCGAGAAGGTGGTGACCGCGGACCAGCTACTGCCCGAATCGGAAAAGCTGGCCCGTCGGCTGGCGCGGGGACCCGCTGCGGTCGGGATCATAAAAAAAGCCATGAACCAGATCGGCGGCCAGCCCCTGGAGCTGTCCACCGACATCGGGGTCCATTATCAGTTCGCCGCATCGAGGACGAAGGACCATGCCGAGGCTGTCAGGGCTTTCCTTGACAAACGAAAACCGAAATTCACCGGCAACTGATCATAATTAAAACCTTGACGAGCGGGGCCAAATCTGGTTATAGTGATATTGCAACAGGAGAGGCCAATGGTTTTCATCAGCCGCGCTACATCCCTGATGACCCTGCTTATAATGATAGTTACCCCGCCGCTTTTCTCCAAGCCCTTTGTTATCAGCGACAGCATCACAAAGCAGGTTATGGGTTCGTACCTTGATTATTTTGTCGACACCTCGGGGAAGTTATCCATAACGGACATCTCTTCAACTGCGTTCCAGGAAAAATTCCGCAGCCTGCCGGAAGCAAAAAACAGTTTCGGATTCACAAAAGCCGTCATATGGCTGAGGGTAATCGTTGAGAATAAAACCGACCATGTTGTTCCATGGCTTCTCGATTTCGGATATCCCCTCATCGATGACATCTGCTTCTATCAACCGTATAAAAAAGACCATGCATCACACTGCACCGGGGACAGAAAGCCATACAGCACAAGACCCATCAACCACCGTTCCTTTGTTTTCCCGGTCGCTTCGCCCGCCGGCGAATCGACATGCTACGTCAGACTCGCCTCCGGCGGTTCCATGATAATATCTTTAACCGCCTGGCGCGAATCATCCTTCATGAAACGCGCCTTACATGAATCGATTTTTATCTGGATGTTTTACGGGATAATGATCGCGCTCATCATCTACAATCTTTTTATATTCCTCTCCATTCGAGAATTGAATTATCTCTACCTGTCGCTGTTCGCCGTCAGCAACACGCTCCACACCCTTTCTTTCAACGGCGTCGGATTCCAATACCTGTGGCCGAACCTGCCTGAATGGGGCAACATGGCCAACCTTGTATTCAACAATTTTGTCTGTGTTTTTTCGCTTTTATTCACCCGGAGCTTTCTTGAAACCCGTCTTCACATGCCGAGATTTGACAGGCTTATGCTTCTTGCTTTTCTATCTATCATGGCCACGTTCCTCTTCATGCCGTTTATCGAATACCGTACCGCGGCCCCGGTGGTGACGTTCAACACCGGCGTCCTCCTTGTTTTATATCTCGTCTCCGGAGCGTACCTGCTTGCCAAGGGATCGCGTCCGGCCAGATTCTACATGACAGCCTGGCTCTGCATGTTGCTAGGGGCTTTCGTACGGGTTCTCAACTCCTTCGGCGTGATACCCGAAAGCTTTCTGGTCACCTGGGGCACCGATATCGGCGCGGCTCTGCTTGTGACGCTTCTTTCTCTCGGCATCGCGGACAAGATCAACGTGTTTCGCCGGGAGCGGGAGCAGGCCCTTGAGGCCACCAGGGAAGCCGAGGAAAAATACAGGGCCCTCATCGAAACGACGGATACCGGCTATGTCATCATCGATGAATCGGGCAGGGTCCTGGACGCCAATTCGGAATATGTGCGTCTCACCGGCCGCCTGACCCTCGATGACATTCTCGGCAAGAACGTCACGGAATGGACATCTCCCGCCGACAGGGAAAAGAACGCCGCCGCGGTGGAAGCGTGCATGCGGGACGGATTTATCAGGAACCTGGAGATCGAATATGTCCATGGGAACGGCGCAATTGTTCCGATAGAGATCAACGCCACGGTAATCGACAGCAAGGAAGGAAGGCGGATCCTCACCATCTGCCGGGATTACACATACCGCAAGACGGTCATGGACAACCTCCAGGCTTCGCTCCGCGAGAAGGACGTTCTCCTCATGGAGATACATCACCGGGTCAAGAATAACCTGCAGATCATCAGCAGCCTCATTTCCCTGCAGTCGGGCAAGATATCTGACAAAGAGGTGCTCATGCTTTACGAGGACCTTAACAGCAGGATCAGGGCGATGTCCCTGATACACGAGCACCTGTACCAGACCGGCGACTTCGCCCGTATCGACTTTGCCGAGTACATCATGATCATCACCGTTGATCTGCAGAACACCTACCGGCTCTATTACGGCGACTGCGTCGTGGAATACGATACGGACCACATCGAGCTTGACATCGTCAAGGCCATACCGTGCGGCCTGATGCTCAACGAAATCATATCGAACAGCTTCAAGTACGCCTTCCCGCCGACCTTCGAGGGACGGGCAACGGTGCGCATCTCCTTCCATGAGCACGGCGGCGACACGATCAAGCTCGTCGTGAGCGACAACGGTGTCGGTCTGCCGCCGACGGTGGAGCCCGAGATGAAGAAGACCCTGGGCCTCTCCCTCATTTATCTCCTGGCCGATCAGATCAGGGGAACGGTCACGGTCGACCGGGAGGAAGGAACGAAATACACCGTTATATTCAGCAAGAGCTGATCCGCGGCTTTGGAGGCCCCGTGTCACTGGATATCTACGACAAGGCAGGTAATATCGTCCCCGAAAGCTTCCGCGCCTGAATGAATCCGTATCTCATTCAGGAGGGCTTCAAGAAACGACCGGGGAGGATCATTGACGTGGCTGGCGATAAAATCCAGGAAACGCCCCTCGCCGAACATATCGCCCTCCCCGTTCCTGCATTCAACGACGCCGTCCGTATACAGGACCAGCCGGTCCCCCGCTTCCACCGCGACCTCGTTCTCCCCGATACTGAGATCGGTGAACCACCCCAGGGGGGAGCCCATGGCGTCTAGCTCTACGCATTCCCCGCCGCGCCTGCGGCAGAGGATCTGGGTCGGATGTCCTGCGCTGGAGTATCTCATGCGGCCCCGGTCGCGGTCGATCACGCAGTAAAAAGCCGTCACGAAGTTCTGCCGCACCGTGGCGCGGCAGATCACCTTGTTCAACTCCATGAGCACCGCGCCGGTCTCCGACCGGTCGCCGATCCCATCGAGGGCCATCTTCGTCACCGTTGCCAGGAAGGCCCCCGGCAACCCGTGCCCGGAAACGTCAGCTATGAAGAATGCCGGGACGCCGTTCCATTCACCGTAATCGAAAAAATCCCCTCCCACCTTGTCCACCGGGATGTAGGCCGAATGAACTTCGCAACCGGCCGTGGTGCGGCCCTCTTCGGGCAACAGCCTCATCTGGAGGAGGCGCGCCGTTTCAAGCTCGCTTTCGATCTCAAGGTTGCGCCTCTTGATGATATCAAGAAGGTGCTCGATGGTCCACGCCCGGTCGCCCAGGATCGTAAATGAAACAATGACAATGCTCGCCAGATGCGGTATCAAAGAAAAGTGCTCGTATCCGCTCAGGCCGGCCAGGGTCAGGATATTGCTCAGGATATAGATGCCGGAAGCGCCGAGAATGATCGAAACGAGGATGATAAGGATCCTGCGACGGCGGGACGCGTCTAGCTCCCGGCGATACCCCTGTATCAAAACAACCACGGCGGCCGCGATGCCGGCCAGCATGTTTATCGAATATAGAAAGTACATCCGGGTCGGCTCCCGGTGAACGCGGCCGTCAACGATGGTAAAATCCCTCTCAAATCCCGGGAGCGGCCCGGGCCAGAGGAGGACCATTGCGTAGTAGAGGGCCACGCACACGGCAGGGACGACAAGCAGCGATTCCAGGGGGTTTACCCGAAAATGCTCGTCGATAAAGGCTCGCGAAAAAAAATAAAATAGCACGCCAAAAAAGGAGCCGATGCAAATCTGGAGCGGGAGCAGCAGGACCGCGGCGCCGCAATGGGTGAAATATACAATGCCGGCGAAGAGCCACAGCGACACAGAGATCATAAAGATGGAAAAGAAGCGGTTGGCCCTGCTCCTCCGGTTATGAAAAAAAACGGTGAATCCCAGCGCCATGATGAACATGGGAATTATAAGGGTTAGATACGATCGCGCCTCCAAAGAAGGCATTACCTTTTCCTGCCCTTCTTCATGGTCCCCAGGAACCATTTTTCCTCGCGGCTCTTCAATGACGATTCGCCGACGGTGACCGCGAACCCATGGCCTTTCATAATGCGTACGATATCCTCTTCGGAACGATAGTGCATCGGGAGTCCCCTGACCCTGATCCATGCCATCTCTATCATCCTGAGAGGGGCGCGCTTCCGTGACGGCACGGTCCCCCGGATTATAAGGGTACCCTTCGGCAACATTCGCACACGGAGGCGGTCCAGGAGAAGGCCCAGGTCGTGATCATCGAGATAGTGGATCATGTCGATGGCCGTCACCGTGTCGGCTTTCCCCGGGAAATCCGGTATGTCCGGGGCCTTTCCGACCGTAACAGAACCGCGGCCGCCGATGGCCCAGGAGGCCGCCCGGGCCCTCTTCACGTCCGGCTCGATGCCATAGAGTCGGGAGCCGGGGAAAAGCTCCAGGAGCCATATTGCCGGAACGCCGTAGCCGGTGCCTATATCCACGATCGTTTCAGGCGATCCCGCCATCCGGTGGAGCTCGCCGAACATCGGATCGAACCTCATCTTGAAACGGGCGAAGAGCCTCGGATATGGCTCCATGCCCCGGTAACGGTACTGGACCCGCGCGGCGTGCTCCTTCGAGGCGGCCTCAAAGGGCGTGGCCGGAAGCTCTCCGGGGACCAGGACCCTTTTCAGCAGCGGCGGGACGATCAGGACCGTGCCCGCGAAGGAATATCCTATACCGAGGAGCAGCGTGATTCCCGCGTTTCTCAGGAGGGCGTGCTCCGCAACGCTGAGGACGCCGAAGCCGATCATGGTCGACGCGGCTGAAAGGGCCACCGTCAGGCGTATCAATCCCACAGACGGGTGCGCCTCATCCATGTAGCGCTGGTGGGCCCGCACCAGGTACAGGGCGTAATCCGTGCCCATGCCTATGACGATGACCGTGACGATGATCGTGGGGATGCCCGGCTGCTGGCCCAGGAGCTTCATGGTTCCGAGGGTGCATATGAGCGAAAACAGGGTCGGCGCCAGGGATATGGCGGTCAGCTTGAGGTCCAGGAGATACAGGAGCGCCACCGCCGCAGTTATGGCGCCAACGATGAGGGCCATTTTTATGAAGCTCGACAGGATAATCCCGCCGAGCCGGTCGGCAAAATAGGACGGGTCAAAGAGCCTGGTATTTCCGCCCGCGGAGACCCGTTCGTAAAAACGGTCGGCCCGGTACGAGGGACCGGGCTTCAGCACGGAAAACTGCGCCCACCCCGTGCTTTCCTTCATGGGATGAATTCCCAGCACGGAAAGATATTTTTCCGGTATGGGACGGGGCTCGAAATCCCTGCGGCCCACGGTTTTGAAAAATGTATCGAAGGCATCGGGAGCGAATCCGGTTTCCCTGGACGCGTCTTTCACGGCTCGCTTCAGCGACGCCACGCGGGCCGGCGTCCAGAAGGCCCTCCAGGCGGCGAGGTTTTCCTTCATGCGGTCTTTTCCTGGGAAAATCATCGACGGCACGAAGGCGGCGGACAGGACGCCGGAGGCCATATCCTTATCGAGCTCCCCGGCCGCGCGGTCGCCCAGGCGCTGGAGATCATCGACGCTTCTCCCCTCGGTCATGAGATAGAGATTGGAGAGAACGTTGCCCCAGGTCTTCGTCACCAGCGCCTCGGCCTTGAGGGTGCTCCTGCTCACCGTGTTCATGGACGCGAGATCCACCTTGAAATCGGGCCTCGCGAAGAGGAGCATGAACGCGCAGAAGGCCGCGGCCCCATAGACCTTGAAGAGGGGCCCCGATCCCATGAGAAGATCGACGAACCTCTGTAGGGGCACAAGGCCCTTTCGGCGGGCCGGGGGCATGACCGGAAAGACCACCGGGAACAGCGTATGCACGAAGATATAGGTGAACACGACCCCCAGGGACGTGAAAAATCCTATCTGCGCCAGGGCGGAAAAGCCGCTTATAAAAAGAAAAGCGAAGCTTATCGCGGTGGTAAGCATCGACAGGAGCCCGAGCCCCCAGACCTCCCTGGTCGCCTCCATGCCCCGCGTCTCATGGGGACGGTCGAGGAACAGAAGGTAGGCGATGCCGTAATCAACGGTGAAGGATATGATGGTGCCGCCGAAGCCGATGGCGAGGATCGAGATCTCCCTTGAAAAGAGGGAGAACACGAAGGCGGCGGCGATGGTGCCCAGGACCGCCGGCACCAGGGCCAGCACTCCCATGAAGGGCCGGGGGAATCCCACCAGGAGGAGTATGATTATCCCGATCGTCGCGAACAGGACGGCCTTCTCCGTGTCCCTCCTGGCCGTGTCCTCGTTATCGAGGGCAGCCCTGAAAGCGCCCACCGGCGTTACCGTGAGGGCAATGCCCCTGGGCTTGTATTTTTTATCCAGGTCGGCCGCGCAGGCCCGGATCAGTGAATCGATCTTCCGCGCAACGGCGGTATCGGTGGCGGATCCCCTGGGCTCCGCGGTTATGAGGACATGCCTGCCGTCGGCGGAAAGGAGACGGCCCTGCACGATCTGGACGTTCCGCGACGGCGCCAGGTGGGCCATCCGCGCCAGCACCAGGTTTTTCAGGCCCAGGGGGTCCGACGCCATCATGTTCCCCTGGCCGATCCCTTCCAGGTTGAGGAGCTGGGAATAGTTATCGGCAAAGGTCTCCTTCACCCTGTCCGGCGCCAGGAGGGGTCTCACCTTTCGGTCAAGCTCTTCCGCGGTGAACAAGACCGGCAGGTTGTCCATGATGTACGATATGAGCTCGGGAAAAATGGTCTGGTATTCATCGAGGCCGACGCTCCGGAAGAGGCCGCTCTCCGCGAATCTGCCCTCGATCAGGGCGGCCCCGGCGACGAGCGAGTCAGTATCGGCCCTGGCGCAGCCCAGGTCGATGACGATCCGGTCCTTGACCGGGTGGTGCGTCATGACGTACTCGGCGTCGGCGATGACCCGGTCATTGACCGGCAGCGATTTGGTGATGTCCATATCGACGGCAAGACGCGATTTGCCCAGGTAGGACATGGCCGCAGCCGCGATGACTATCAGGATGATATAGGGCAGCCTGATATGCTTACGTATCATTCCTTTCATACTGCTCATCAGATATCATCTTCCATGTCTTTAAAGTCTTCATCATTGTCCAGATCATCTTCCTTGTCGAAATCGTCGTCACCGTCGTCATCCTCGGTATCTTCGTATTCGGCATCGTCATCGTCGACGCCTTCGGCCGTATCGGCCTTGACTTCCTTGCAGGCTCCAAGACACCGGGCGCTTTCCGTCTCGCACCGCTCGGCGCAGCCGGTATTATCGGCGGCCATGACCATGCACTGGTTGAGGCACTGGGTCTTCCGGTCCTGGCACTTTTTGCGGCAGTCGGCGGTCTGGCCGAGGATGGTCCCGGACGCAAACAGCACAAGGAACAGCGCTATCGCCGATATTCGTTTTTTCATGGTTTACCTCTTGCTGCGGGATTATTAATTGTTTTCAAGAACCAGGTTCGACTGGATGACCTCGCGGGTTTTCGCCATCAGCTTGTCCATGGTCTCCTGGGTGTAGCCATGCGTATCGATCGGTTCGCCCACCGTCACCGTGATGCGGCCCGGCCTGAAGACAATGCTTCCCTTGGGAAGCACGTACATGCTTCCATTGACGGTTATGGGAAGAATGGGATAGCTCCTCTCCAGCGCTACGACGAAACCTCCCTTTTTGAATTCACGGAGTTTTCCGTCGGCGGAGCGGGTCCCCTCTGCGAAGAACATAACGCTTGCGCCCGCCGGTAGCCGGTCCAGGCCCTTGCGGATGCTCTCGCGGGCCCGCTCCGTGTTGCTCCGGTCGATGAAGATGTTCCGCGACGCGTACAGGGCGTGGCCGAACAACGGTATCTTCAAGGCTTCTATCTTTATGGTCCACCGGTACTGTATGCCGAGGGAGGTGACAATGGCCAGGATGTCGAAAACCGACTGGTGGTTCGAGATGATCACGTAGGACCTCCCCTTCTCGATCTTCTCCCTCCCCTTGATTTCGACGCGGGTCGCGGTTATCAGGAGCATGACACGGGCCCATATCTTGGACATGGAAAAGGCCAGGTTTCCCGTGGAATTGAGCAGGGACGCCACTATCATCGGCACGAACAGGATCAGGGTCATGATGACCGCCCATAAGTAGATCCAGAATATTTTCGCACAACGCACGATAAAATCCATAAATTGTTCCCTCCGCGATTAACGTCCCGCCTTCCTGTATTCCTCCTCTTTCTTGAGGCGCTCCTGCTCAAGCTGCCGCATCCGGCGGAAACGGTCCCATTCGCCCTCATCGAGGACCTTCCAACTCCCCTTGCCGCGCTCCTGGTTGATAAAATCGTTCTTCAGCCTGCGGATCACTGCGGGCCTGCCAATGACAATCCAGAGGATAAAAAAAAGCGCCACCGCCGACAGTATGAAGATGTTCCTCCCGAGGCCGCCGCTCAGGTCAACTTTCATGGCGATGACCAGGAGTCCATAGGCCAGGGCGAAGACCAGGGCGACCGCCATGAGGGCGAGGAAAAAATTGGGTATCCACGCTGGACAGAGCATGAATTTCTTCGTGTCAACTTCCATCGCGTGGTCACGCACGCCGTTCATGTCATAGGAGAATTTCTTCGCGTCACCGCCGGGATCGGGGACCATGGGAAGGCTTTTAAGCTTATAGGTTCGTTTCATGTGCCGGGCTCCTATCCTATGATTCGTTTGATACACATACCGGCAAAGTTCAAATCTGTCCAATACTTTTTGCCGCACCGCGAGGCCGTTGAACGCCGTTTCAAGTGTACGCAGGTATCGCCATCGGAAGAACTTTGTAACGCAAAGGAATGAATCCGCGTTCTAAAACAGAAAACCCCTGAATGCCTCAGGGGTTTTCTTTAGCCAGCAACCAGAGTCGAACTGGTGACCCCGTCATTACGAGTGACGTGCTCTACCGACTGAGCTATGCTGGCGGTAAAATCAGTTGTTAACGATGCTGACTATAGCCAAAACTGTCAAGTTTTTATGGGGGTTGAATTATTTTTTTAATAATCTTATATTGTCACTCTCAATAAAACTAACCATTATTAGCAATTAGTGTACAGCTGTCTGCTGGACTTTTTCTTTGAATAATATAAATATTTTTTTCTTGATTATCTAACTGTCATCGCATCAATAATCCCCATGATAAAGAATAAATGCATTGGACGACCTGGATATTATACCAGATGAAGAGATTTTATCCTATTTTTATATTAATTGGTATTTATTTATTACTATGGGCAGTAATACTCATTGCCTGGCACAAGAACGATATAAACTCAGTCAATGGAGATGAACCCCATTACCTGGTGATGGCACACGGTATTGTTACTTATGGATCGTTTGAACAAACCAGGCCATACAAAGATGAATTTTCAAAGAGAAGCATTTTCAAAAAAGGCCTTGCTCCACAAGATTCAAATCCTTCACCTGAGAACACACAGGCCGTACTTGGCCCCCATGGTTTATATAATATACACAATATAGGTCTCCCGATAATCATTTCTTTGCCATACAAGTTTGGAGGAGTAGCCGGCGCCAAGATATTCATGGTATTAATAGGCGTTACCGCCATACTGTTTACATGGAACATAACAGGTATATTTAGCGCCAATACAAAAATCAGGTTTTTATCAACACTCGCCTTATGCATTGCCCTCCCGTTACTCCCTGCCTCCAATCAAATTTATCCCGATTTACCTGCTGGCATTGTTTCATTGAGCGGATTATATTGGTTCATGACATTGGATAGGAAACGTCCCATCTTCCAGGAATTTATTTGGGCCGCGGCAATAGTTTTTCTGCCATGGCTGCACATCAAATTTTCAATGGCATGCGCCCTGTTGATTATCGCCTTGATGATCAAAAAATTTATACTATTCAAGGACATGAAAGGAATATCAATACTCGCCGTTCTCTCCGTGTTGTCTTCTTTTATTCTTTTTGCATATAATTATTATGCTTTCAATAGGCTTTCAGGGCCGTATCCAACAGGAACATTTGAGTTCAGTGGAACATCAATAATGGTACTATTCGGTCTTCATGCCGATCAGAATCAAGGTTTTTTAATGCAGAATCTAATTTTACTAATAGGCCTCGGATCGATAGGTGGTTTATACAGAAGGGATAGAGCAACTGCTATAATCTGGCTATTTGTTTATGCATCACTATTAATTCCAAACGCTTTTCTTCTCAACTGGTATGGTGGCACGAGTTTTTCTGGAAGATTCGGATGGTCGGCAGCAGTTGTTTTTTTCCTTCCCACGGCATTGGGACTTGCCAGGATTGATGAATACAGTAGTAAATTGTTTAAGACTATAATTGCGATTACTGTATTATTGCAAGCCTACTTTTTTTTCAACTATGCGCTTTGCCATCTGGATTTATACAACAAGCCTCCCTTAACGATGCTTGATAGTTATTCGTTGTTTTACCACCCGATCCAAAAATGGTTTCCTGCATTTTACTGCACTAACTGGGCATACAGGTACACCCCCAACTATGCGTGGGGGGTGCTGATTGCACTACTAGTAGCATCAGGATTCGCTTCGGCAAAAAAGATAAAAAAACGCATTATTATTTCATTAGCGATTGGCTGTTCATTTATCTTTGCAGCCGGATTTTATGCATTTAACTTGCGGAAATTATTCGATATATTTATTTGATAATAGTTACCCGATTACCAGCAGATGGTAGAGCCCATGTAATAGATCATTTTCAGGCTGACCCTTTCCCTCTCAGATAAAACATACAATCTGCCGTCAGTCCTTAATCCCGTACACCTGGACCTTGTTTTTCTTTCCTTTCACCTCGATCTTTCCGATGGGCTTCAATGCGAGTCCCATATCCCTGATCTCGTTGCGCACCGCAGCGCTGATGATGATATTGCATTCATAGTCCTTGGTCTTTCCCTCGAGGCGCGACGCCAGGTTCACGGTGTCGCCGATGGCGGTATAGTCGTTCTTCGCCTCGCCGCCGATGTTGCCCACCACGGCGGAGCCGGTGTGGATGCCGATGCCGATCCGGAGGCCCTCGTTCACCAGGCCTTTCATGCGCAGCTTCTCGTTCACCGCGGCCATGCGCTCCTGCATCGCCATGGCGCACCGCACCGCCTTTTCCGCGTGGCGCTCCACGTCGTTGGGCGCGTTCCAGAACGCCATGATGCCGTCGCCGATGAACTTGTCCACGCACCCTTCCGAGGCCAGGATGAGGCCGCACATCTCCGGCAGATACACGTTGAGAATATCCACCACGTCCTCAGGCCTGCTCATCCTTTCCGAGAGAGCGGTAAAATTCCGTATATCCGAGAAGAGCACGGTGATCTCCCGTCGCTGTCCCTTGAGGATGCCAGTATCGCCGCTTTTCACGACACGTTCCACCACGCGGGGATCGAGATAGCTCCCGAGCACGCTCTTCAATAATATGCTGTCCCTGCCGAGGATGTAGTGCTCGAAAAGATAGCCCGAGCTGAAGCCCAGGGGAAGGGCCAGGAGCGGCGGTAAAATCGAAAGCTCATAACGGCAGACTGCGAAGAGGCCGAAGGCGGCGGCCAGGTATGCCGCCTCGGACGCGGCCACGACCGCGATGCCCCTGGCAGTTGAAAGCCTGGTGAGCATGATGCCGCCCAGGGCAAAAAGGAAGCAGAGGGCCATGGCTATCGCGGTACCGCTCTTTCGGATATATCTCTGGCGCAGCATGGTGTCGAGGATATTGGCGATGATCTCTACGCCGTACATGGTGCGGGAGGATCTATTTAACGAAGAAACATAGGGAGTATTGTGTATGTCCATCAGCATCCGGTCCCACACGCCGATGAGGACGACGCGGTCCCTGAAATGCCGCGCCAGGAAGGTCGGATCGTTTTTTTTCCTGTTCACATCGATCATCGGCACCGCCCTGAAGGTTTCCGGCGGGCCGGCGTAATTTATTATAAGGGCGCCCTGATCGAGTGGAATCGCCCGATTTCCCGCCTGGAGCCGTCCATCCTTCAGGATCACTTTTTCATCTGTTATCCCGTGGTAACGCATGAATATCTTGAGGGGGAAACTTGCCCTGGTCCCGTCGCCGCCATCGGCCAGGACGGCGCGCCTTATTATGCCGTCATCGTCCTCGGATAGCTCCACGAAGCCGAAGCTTACGCCGGTGGTCTTCTCCGCGACCGGAAGCATCCTGATCCTGTCCCCGGGGCTCATGTCATCGCCTAGGCCCAGCAACTCTTCCAGGTGCCGGGCGATATAAATGGGGATATCGCCCGTTTCGGACGAATAGGGCAGAACCAGGTTTCCTGTTCTTAAGAGAACTTCTTTAAGGCGATCCTTTTTCGCCTTGTACCGGTCTGTATCAGTCTGGGCCAGGTGGAGGATATCAAAACCGATGGCCCTGGGCCGGGCCGATGCGATCGTCCTGATCGTATCGGCGAATTCACGGTCCCAGAATATGACCGGGGCCTTGTAGGCCCCCAGAGTCTTCCTGTCTATACCGACGATAGTTATCGGTGAAGCGCCGGCCGGGGATGCGGCAAGGGAGTCCCTGAAATGAAAGAAGCTGTCAAAAACCTTGTTCTCCAAATACCCATGCAGGGCCGTGCGGCTGAACAGGGCTATCAGGGCAAAACAGGCGAGGAGCACCCCCGCCCTGCCCGCTGTCTGAATTCTTTTTTTTACCATGGGCCCCTATTCCATCATGTTCTTTAAAAGCGCGACGCGCTCCTTCAGTCCGGCATTGCCGCTGTCCAGAGACAGGGCCTTCTCGTAGGAGGCCAGTGCGTCGGCAATCTGTCCGTGGGCCTCGTAGAGTTTTCCCAAAAGGATATGCCTGTCCGGGGAAGTTTCAGCCGTCATTTCTTTAATGGAAGCCTCGTCCTTGCGAAGCGACTCGCGATCAGCAGCGCCGAAGAGAGAAATGGTGCCGCTGACGCCGGCCAGCACTTCCCCCTGCGCTCCAACCGCTTCTATCAGAATATCATAATCCCTGCCCTCGGCCATGGCGGGAGCGCTTTCAGGATACCGGCAGCTGTTCTTCTCAACCGCGGAGCTCCAGAGGGTCTCGCCGCCGTCCTTGATCACGACCCGGTACGAGGCCCTTCCCTTAACCGGCGACCAGAGGATCAGCGGCTTTTGCGGCAGCAGCTTTTCGCTGTAAAGCTCGATCCGCGGCGCCTGCTTTTTGCCGCGCACAACGTAAACCCCGCGGCGCTCCCCTTTTTTCCTGAACCTGAGGATGAGGGTCCCTTTTCTCTCCCCCGTGACCATTTCCGGTATCTTCTTTTCATTCTTCAAGAACACCTCGAGGGCCGCGGCGCAGGCCTTCCTGTCAACGGCGTAGGTCTTTGAGGATTTTCCTTTTTTAAAGGTTATGCCAGATCCGCCAATGGTGAAAATGGCGCTGCCCCGGATTTCATAGCCCCTGGCGCCGCAGATGCTTATCCTCGCCTTCGCGCCCTCTGCCAATTGCACCAAATCGCCCCTGAACAGGAGGTCCATACCGGATATCATGATTTTATCCTTGTTGCGGAGGATATATCCTTTTCCCTGGATCCCGGCCACGAAGCCTGCCGCGGAAGGCGCGGCATCATGCCCCTGGGCCGGCATCACAAGAATGAAACCGGCCAGAACAACCGCCACGATACATGTCAACCTGTGCAGGGATTCCATAACACTTCTCCTCAATGATAGTTCTAACAGTTTCCCGAAAAACTCCTTCCTTGGAGTTTTTCAGGGTCGGTTTTACGAAGTGAATTCGTAAAACCTCACATTTTTCTCGGCTAACGCCTCGAAAAAAGGCGATACATCCATGTATCGCTTAGCAGTTTGCTGTTTTTCAGCAAACTGCTAATATAATTCCGGCGGCTTATCAATCCGACGGTCCCGGCCGGTTCCTACCGGCCGTAGAGCACAAAGGCGCTCCAGAAATAGGGATCGCCGAACTCCGGCGACCTGATGAACTCGCGCTTTGTCTCGGAAAACGCGTCGCCGAAGGAGATCTTCTTCCGCACCACCCTGCGGTACACCGCCACCATGAAGTTCTTGGTGGGCTCGTCGGCCACCTCCCACAGGGTGACGCCGACCCGGTTCGCGCCCGCCTCCTGGAAGGCCCGGGCCAGTCCGATAACGCCGTCTCCCTGAACCACCTTCCCGAGGCCGGTCTCGCAGGCGGAGAGGTTCACGATGTCAGCCTGGAGCTTCATCAACGCCACCTCCGGCACCGACAGGTACCCGTCCTCCGGGGATTTCACCGTGCCGGAAACCTCGGACATCACCACCGCCGAATATGACGGCAGGTCCGCGTCAAAATACCCATGGCACGCGAAATGCACCGACTTGTAGCGCATAAGCTCGTTCTGCCGCGACAGCTCCTTGATCTTCGACTCCGACACGGCCGCGCCCTTTATGACCCTGGTCTTTTCCTTGTTGTATACGTCCTTATCGATCTCGTTGATCTCATCGAGGGTCCCGGGGATATTGTCCCACTGCAGCCCCAGGTTCCGGTAGTACAGGGGCCTGCCGCGGCTTCCCTCTTCTGAAAAATATTCCTTTGATTTCACGGTGACATCCTTGTCCTGCGCCAAATGATGTTTACCCCGTTTTTCCCCGGTCCCGGAAGAATAGACTGCACCGCCGAAGGCGAGGAAAGACTTTCTCTCCGAGCCGTAGCGGCGCTTCTGCACCATGAGCATCACCGACACCGACGGGCTCAGCGTGATCGAATAGGATTCGCACAGGTAGGGGCCGTCGCTTTTTTTCCGCAGGGCGTCAAAGGGCAGGAAGGCCAGGGACCCGTCAGGGATGATGATAATGTTCCTGATGCCCCCGAGCTCATTCTCCACCGGCGTCACCAGCTTTTCATGGAGAAGCACGGCCAGGGCGTCGCGGTCCTTCTTTTTATTCTGATCGATTATGGAATCGCGGTACCTGGCGATGGTGCCGGTGTAGTCGAAGTCTTTATCCAGGGGCACAAGCTTCTCCCCTTTTCCCGTCACCACGAGGCAGAACGACTGCTTGTGGGTCCACGCGTCCGAATCCTTGTCCTTTTCCTCCCATATTACGTACTCGAGGATGGCGGAATCGGTCCCGCAGAGGGCGCGCGCCTCGGCCAGTGTGGCCATGTGGGGCTTTCTCAGGCCCCGGTACTTCTCGTTCTCCATCAGCTTAGCGTCAAGGTCCTGGAAGGCTTTCTCCTTACGCTCGAGGTCCATGGAGATGCGGACAAGGGCGGAGGCATCCTGCCCGGCTGCGGGCTTCTGTATCTCCGCGTTCCTCCGCGACGCCAGGTTCTCTATTTCATCGTTCAGGGCGATCAGCCGCTCCCGGTCATTCTTGCCGATGCCGTCCACAGAGAGCGCCGTGGCGAGGGACATGCGGTCAAGGAACCCCCGGGCCCTCATGGCCTCCGCAGTGGCGAACACGGCCTCCAGGTCATTCATCAGCGCGCTCGTCTTCAGGGAATAATAGTAGCTTTCGATATACCGCCTCATGAATTCGACCTTTTCCGCGCCGGCCTCGATCCTGGCCTTTTCTATCTGGCCGATGGACTCCTCGAAATAGGGCCGGGCCTTACGGAAATCCCCCGCGTTCAGGTGCATGATGCCGAGAATGTTCGACGCGAATATGATCTGCGGGTGCAGGGACGTTTCCCGGTACCGGGACAGGGCCTTTTCGGCAAATTCCCGCCCCTTTACGATGTCGTTCCTGGTGTAGTGGATCCTGCCGATCTGGAGAAGGGCATTGGATACGCTGGGATGGCGGTCCCCGAGGACGCCGGCAAAGACGGCCATCGCTTTTTCAAAATTCCGGATCGCCCCGTCATAATCGCCCTTCCTCGCCAGCGCCATGGCAATGCCGGCATAGCAATGGCCGATCTCGGGATGGGTCTCCCCCAGGACGGCCCGATGGATGGCCAGGACCCGTTCAAAATATGCAAGGGCCCTGTCATACTGGCCGATGGACATGTAGGAGTTGCCCAGCCCGTGGAGGGAGGCCGCCGTATTGATATGGTTCTCGCCGAACACGGCCCTGTTTATCTCAATGGCCTTTTCATAATTCGCGATTGCCTTTTCATACTCGCCCATGGCATTATGGACATTTCCGAGGCCATGGTAGGAAATCGCCACATGGGGGTGCCTCTCGCCATAGGTTCCAGTGTAGATCGCGCGGGCCCGCTCGTAGTAGGCGACGGCCTTGCCGAACTCGCCCCTGTTCTCGTGGGCGAAAGCCATGGCGTAATAGGCGGTGCCCACGTAGGGATGGTTCTCGCCGTAGGATTTCCGGTATATGTCCTGGGCTTTCCGATACTGCTCCAGGGCCGTGTTGAAATCGCCCTTGAATTTTACTATCTCGCCGAGGGCGTAATAGATCGTCGCCAGGTAGGCATGGTCCGGCCCGAAGGCCTTCAGGCATATGCCGAGGGCCTTGTTGAAATAATCCTCGGCCCTGCCGTACTCCCCCTTGTACTGGAACGCCACTCCGGTATCGTAATAACAGGTCCCTATGTGGGTAAGGTACTTCTCACTGTCTTTCAGATAAATGGCGAGGGA
The DNA here is from genome assembly GCA_017999915.1 of Spirochaetota bacterium. Taxonomy (NCBI): domain Bacteria; kingdom Pseudomonadati; phylum Spirochaetota; species Spirochaetota bacterium. Next base: position 290,716 of record JAGNKX010000003.1, on the reverse strand, counting down.
CTTTTCATATAATCTAATGGCCCGGTCATAGTCTCCCTTGAACTGGTGGCATTGCCCCAACCCATGGCGGCAAAACGCCACACGGTAATCATTTTCACCTGCCACGGCGATATATATGCCCAATGCTCTTTCATAGGCGTCGATGGCCCGGTCATAGTCTCCCTGATGATAGCAGGAGAGTCCGAGGCTGTTATAACGCTGCGCCGTCTGGGCGCTGTTTTCCCCGAAGATCTCCGCGGCAAGAACAATCGAGGACTGAAATTCCCTCTGCGCAGTCTTAAAATCATTCCTGTTGTACGCCTCGGTGCCGGCGCGATCATGGCGCAGAAGCTCGTCATATTTCTTTTTGGGAATAATGCCGGCGCCGGCTTCACGGCCCGTTTTTCCCGGCAGACCATCGCCGCGGCCGTCATCGACGGCGGATTGTACCGGCAGGGAAAACGCCATCAGCAGGAACAACGCCGCGGCGAACCTTTGGGCGGATGAAGATAATCCGGTAATCAGCATAGGTATACATTTAATATCGTGTCAGGATAAGAGTCAAACTCATTTCAGTCGCATGTCGGAAAACATGTGGCCCGTACAGCGCGGGATCATCGATGCAACGCACCGGTCGATACCCGCATGTTTATGGGAGCTCATTTTCGTTAATTGCCGCCGTTTTGATCGTGGGCGCCGGTGAGTTCCAGTATATGCCTGATTTCCCTGACATTGACCGGCTTCTCAAGGTACGCAAGGGGCCCTGTCTTTATGGCGCGATCCTTGATCTCCTGGTTGGAATAGCCGGTCATATAGATGACAGGGATTTGCACCAGGTCATGGATTTTTTCAACCGTTTCGATTCCGTCCATGTCCCCGATGATGTTGATATCCATCAGTATCACCGAGGGATGCTCGATCAAGGCCTTCCGAATGGCTTCCTCTCCGGTCCCGATGGGATCGCTCACCTCGTAGCCCATCAGCTCCAGGTCCTTCCTCATGCTCATGGCCGTGATGGCCTCGTCCTCGACAAGTAGCAATTTCATTTTCATAAATCACATTCGCCTTCGATAGAGTTTGGTCCCCATGGTGATGGTGCAGCCGAATCCCCTGTCATCCATGAAATGCAGGTCCCCGCCAAGCTGCATTCTCGACAGGTTCCTGATTATATTCATCCCCAGGGTCTGAGCCTTGGCGGGATCGTACCCGAGAGGAAGGCCGATACCGTTATCCCGGTACTCGAGCTTGATCCCGTCATCGGTGGAACGCATATCGATCCAGATTTCACCATCACGATTATCCGGGAAGGCGTGCTTCATCGAATTGGATATCAGCTCATTCAACACGAGACCCAGCGGCATTGCCGTGTCGATTGAAATCGGGATTGCGTCGACGGACCGGTGTATTTTCACCACGCCGGGCGACAGTTCATTGTTCGACAGCATCAGATCGACGATACCGTCGGCATACTCTTTCAGATTGAGGTTCGACAGTTCCTGTGAATCATACAGCTTCTGGTGCACCAGGGCCATTGTCTGTATCTTGGACTGTATATCACGGTAGATATCCTGGGCCGCCGCATCCTTGATATCCGAAGCCCTCAGGTTCAGCATGCTGCATATGACCTGCATGTTGTTCTTTGTCCGGTGGTACAGCTCTTTCAATATCACGTCCTTTTCCGCCAGGGAATCGCGAAGAGAATCCTCCGCCTTCTTGCGCTCGATGATGCGCAGCATTCCATCCATCAAGAGCGTCAGCTGCCGGACATCGGTCTCATCATAATCCTCGGCCTTGTTGCTGACACCCACCAGTAACGCGATCTTTGAACCTGTCATCACCGGGACATTCATGTGCCGTTTCAGAACGATATGGCCTTCCGGATAGCCCTTCTTCCAGGGATTGGGAGCAGCAAAATCATTGGTGACGATGGGCCTGTGCTGGCGCACGGCTTCTGCCCATAGTCCGGCGGACGCGACCGGGAACAGGAGGGTTTTCTCCCCCGTGCGGCACTCGGGCATCACATTGCGGGACCAGGCCAGGACTTCCATTTCCGTTTCATCGTCGTTCATGCGTCCCATATACCCGATCTCGCTTTTCGTGAGCCTGACCGCTTCTTCGAACACGTATTTCATGATATCCTCGACGGGCGCATCGGTCATCTGGTTGACTTTAAGCAATGTATCCAGCCTTAGGTTATTGAGCTTGAGCGCATCCTCGGCGCGCATGCGGTCCGTTACATCGGAAAGCGTTTCCACCGCCCCAATGACTGCGCCGTCAGGACCATATATCGGCGCAGCGGTAAAAAAGAGCCATGTGCCGCCTCTCATGGCAGGGAAGAAATCGGTTGCCTCGAAAGCTTCCTTGATAAGCTTTGAATGGCTGTATTTGCTTGCGTACCACTGGGATATCCTGTTCGTAAGGCCATCCACCAGCAGGTCGGCCATGCAGGGTCGCTCATAGGGATAGAACGCCCGCCACTGCTGGTTTGTGCCGATTACATCCTCGGACCTGATGCCGCTGTATTCTTCGAGGGCCCGGTTCCAGTGGGTGATGCGGTGTTCCCTGTCTATGACAAATTGCGGAATGGGTGAACCGTCGACAATAGCCTTCAGGTGATTCTCGCTGAAGCGAAGCGCCTCTTCAGCCCGCTTGCGATCGGTTATGTCCTGGATAACCCCGACAACCTTCAATTGACCGCTCTGTTCATCCGGCTGCAATTCGGCTATAGATGTAATGATCCTGGGCTTTGAGGAATTGAGGGGATATATCTCAAATTCCAGATTGTATTCCTTTCCCGATTCGACCAGGTCAACCAGGGCCTGATGGACCCTTCCCTTTTCCGGAATGCAATTTTCGACTTCATCAGTTGAAAAAGCGTGCTGTCCGATTTCAAATCCATAAATCCTCTTTGCTTCATCGGATCCCCAGAAATCCCCTGTTTGAATGTTATACTCCCAGTTGCCGACATGGGCTATTTCCTGGGCCCGCTTCAAACGGAGCTCATTGATCCTCAAGGCATCCTCCGCCTGCCTGCGCAGGGTAATGTCCCTGAAAATGCCTTCAACACCGGCTATCCGGCCGTCGCTATCATAATAAAAATGACTGCTCGTTTCCACTGTTACCGGCATGCCGTCCTTCTTTTTTAACACTACCTCGTAATTCATGACGCTCCCGCTTTCACGCAGGCATTGGAGGAACTCGGCGCGTTTCTCGGGAATATAATAAAATGTTCCCGCAATGGGCTTCCCAAGACATTCCTCAAGGGTTTCATATCCGAGAAGATGCGCCCAGCTGGGGCTTGCCATGATCAGGTTGCCCTTCGCATCGCTCCGGTAAAAGACGTCCTGTATATTCTCGATGACACTGCGGTAATTTGATTCGCTCCTACGCAAGGATTCCTCGGCGCGCTTGCTTTCGGTTATATCATTAAGGGTCTCCACCGCTCCTACGACCTCGCCGTCATCATCAATGATGGGCGCCGCCGTGTATTGCAGCCACAAACCTCCCTTCATGGCGGGAAAAAAATCTATGGCTTCATAGGCATTATCGACCAATTGAGACTTTCGATAATTATCCATATACAAGCCGGGTATCATATCGACTTTCCCATCCACTATCAAATCGGCCAGGCAGGGACGCTTTTTGCTGTAGAAAGCCCTCCATTGATCGCTTGTGCCGATCACATCTTCAGCTCTGATCTTGCTGTACTCCTCCAGTGCCCTGTTCCAGTGGGTGACGCGGTGGTCCTTATCGACAACAAACTGCGGAATGGGAGACCCGTCAACGATAGCCTTCATCCTCCTCTCGCTGGATCGAAGGGCCTCTTCGGCGTTCTTGCGCTCCGTAATGTCCCGTCCGATGCCCAGGACCCCGATAAGCTTCCCATCCTTTCCGAACATCGGCGTCTTGATGGTTTCCAGCAGGGCCCTGCGGCCGTCGCTGGCAAAGCGTATCCATTCCTCGTTCACGGTGGGTTTTCCCGCTGCCATGGCCCTGCGGTCATGGTCGCGAAAAAAATCTGCCAGCTCCTTATTCAGAAAGTCGTAGTCGGTTTTACCCACAATTTCCGATTCCCGCGCGCCGAAAAAATCCTCGAAGCGGGGATTGCAGGCCAGGTACACGCCGTCCGCGTCCTTGAGCCAGACCAGGTCCGGAATGGTCTGCACAAGGGTGCGCTGACGGGCCTCGCTCTCGCTGATTTTTTGATGGGCATCGAACAACTCCAGGGCCATCTCGATGGACGACTGCAGAACAAAATCTCCGGAATTCTTGATCACATAGCCGTACCGTGTTATTCCCTGGACGCGCTCCACCATTTCCCGCTCCCCGTGGGCCGTGAGGAACACGATGGGGATATTCCTCTTTTCAAGTATCCGCTTCGCAGCCTCTGTTCCGTCCATCCCCTTGCCGAGGTCGATATCCATGAGCACCAGATCCACAATGGCCGGGCCCGTGGTTATCCGGACCGCTTCATTGCCGTTTCCGGCAACAAGGACATTGTATCCGAAACGACTGATCGATTCCGATTCGGCCATTGCCGAAATCGGATCATCTTCAACAAGAAGAATTGTTTTGTTTTCCTGTGCTGTCATATATCCTTGCTAACGAAGATATGGATAAAAACTATGTATCACCTAATACAGTAATAAAATCCAGACAGTTACCATGAAGATTGTGCATTATAAGGCGGCCGAGAAAAAGAAAAAGCGGCATTGACGCATTTAAAGCATCGATCGAGGCGGATCCCCTCGCCATAAATGAAGGAAAGTGCTACGGCAGCGATAATATTCATTCCAAGCATAAATACGGTATCACCGTGCATATGATTAAAGTAACTCAATTGCATAAAAAAGTAAATCAATTATTTTATAAAAAATCCGGCAATACCGGTTCTTCAGCGCCGTTCCCGATGCAAAGGGCCTGCCGAGGTCCATGACATCGTCCCAGTTAATGATAATAACCAGGATCATGAAAAATGTAATTGCATTAACCGGCAAAGTCGCCAATTTTGGCAAAATATTTCCAGATAAGGAAAATCCAAATGCAACAGGCAATAAACGATAAACGATTTGCAACAGTCAAGAACTGGGCCAACGTCATGAGGCTTCCCTTCACCACGGTCGCCGTTGTCCCCTTCGGGGTCGGCGTGTACCTGGCCTATGCCCATGGCCGTCCTGTTTCATGGCTTTCGGCCCTGCTCGGAATCATGGCCGTTCTGTTTATCTGCATCGGCTGCTATCTTATCGGTGAAATCTATGACCAGCAGGAGGATTCCAAAACGGCCCTGTACGGGCGGACGAAATTCTCCGGCGGTACCCTGATGGTGGCCAGCGGGACCCTCTCCGAACGATCGGTTATGTTCCTGGCCATATCGCTCTTCGCATCCGCCGCCCTAATGGGCCTGGCCATATACGCAATTCACGGCAGCCTGTTGCTGCTCGCCCTGGGGGCCTTCGGCATCGGCAGCGCGGTGCTCTATTCCATGCCGCCGGTACGCCTGGTGATGCGCGGCGTCGGCGAGCTCTTCATCGCCTTTTGCTACGGCTGGCTCACCCTGGTCACCGGGCACCTCTGCGCCTCCGGCTCCATACCGCCGTACAGCTATTACTTCAGCATACCCGTGGCCCTGACCATTTTCAATGTCATCCTTATCAATGAATTTCCTGATTACGAGGCGGACCGCGATTCCGGCAAGCTCAACCTCCTGGTCCGCATCGGAAAGAACGCAGGCGCGGTCCTCTATTCCGTCATTGCGGTCCTGACATCTATTTCAATCATCGTCCTCTGGGCCCTGTTCAGGAGCTGGTCCCCGGCGCACCTTCTCGCGGCGGCTCCCGCCGCCATTCTCGGCCTGGTCCTGGCGGTCAATGTGGCCGTGCGCCGACGCTGGCGGAGCCTCGAAACGCTGGAGCCGATCTGCGGCCTCACCATCGTGCTGAACCATCTCTCATCCATCACCGTGGGAGTGCTCGCGATATGGCGCTGAAACACTACCTGGCCGCCGGCAACCTATTGAAGCAATTTCGTGCCGCCCTGCTGCTGCGCAGGACGACCGGATGGAGCAGTTTCCTCCAGTGGCTTGGAACGTCTTCCTTCAAATCGATACCGGTATCGGCCGGCGCCGTCGGCATGGGGTGCATCGGCTTCGGATACCACGCCGTGTGGGAGGTGACCGAGGCGTGCAACCTTCGCTGCCGCCACTGCCACGCCACGTCATCCGTGGCGGGTCCGGACGAGCTTTCCACGGAGGAAGGATACGCCATGCTGGCACAGCTCGCGTCGATGAAGCGCTTCAGGATGCTGGCCTACTCCGGGGGCGAGCCCCTGGTGCGTCCAGATATCGACCGGCTCCTGGCCCGCAGCAGGAAGCTCGGACTCGTCAACGTCATAGCGACCAACGGCACCCTCATAGACGGCGCCCGGGCGCGGGAGCTGAAAAAGCTGGGGGTCAAGGGGATTGCGGTGAGCTTCGACTCCACCGACAGCGCGATCCATAACCATATCAGGCAGAACACGACAGCCTTCGAGCGGGCCCTCCGGGGCATCGAGGCGTGCAGGTCCGCCGGCATGGTCATCCAGATAAACTTCACCGCCATGCAGGAAAACATCGCCACCCTGCCGGACGTCATCCGTTTCTGCCACGACATCCGCGCCGACATCATGCTCTGCTACCAGCTGGTGCCCATGGGCCGGGGCAGCGCGATCCTTGATTCGGTCCTTTCGCCGGAGGACAGCCTGAGCCTTGTGAAGACGGTCAAGAAGCTCCAGAAGAATTCCATGACCATCATCGAGCCGGTGGCCGCGCCCCAGTACTGGCCGCACCTCCTCGGGCGCGACAACAGCGACAGTAAGCCGAAGGCCCGGGGGCCCGTCTTCCACGGCTGCGCCGCTGGATGGGGACTCATCTATATCAAGCCGAACGGCGACGTGTGGCCCTGCCCCTTTGTCCCGGTAAGCGGCGGCAACGTGCGCGAGATGAGAATCAGCGATATCTGGTCAAAAAGCGAGATCTTCACAAGCCTTTCCGACAGGGACCGCCTCAAGGGAAAATGCGGGGAGTGCGAGAACAGGGAGATCTGCGGCGGCTGCCGCGGCAAGGCCTACGCCGCGACGGGCGATCCCCTCGGCGAGGATCCCGCCTGCTATATTCACCACAGCGGTGTCCCCAATTACCTTAAATGGAAGGCCGACGCCTGAGTCAAGGGAACGGCGCCTGACGGCATCACGATTACCTGCAGCAGCCCCGAATTGCTTTGCCAACGGCGGCGCCAGCGTCCCCGGCGGGGAACTCGGTCCTGACTGTGGCGGACCGGTTCTTCATGTCATGTACCGTAATGACGATCCTGTCAGCCCCGGCGGCAAGGGTTTCGGCAATTGTCCTGACAACGCTCCTGTCCTTGTTCATGGCACTCACTGAAAAACTGAAATCATCCGCGCCGGTATATGATCCCGCAATGGCCGTCTGGTATTTTGCCGTTCCCGATTGCGTCACCACGTCTATATCAGCCAGTTTCACAAGGGATGCCGGCGCATAGGGGCACTCGAAAGCGTCAAAGTCAAATCCTTCAATTTTGCCCGCACCGAAGACCGTATAGTTCAAAGTTACCGCGCCATCCTTGCCGGGAGCGCATTCAATGGCCAGGGTCGTTCTAACCGGCCGTTTCGCCGCATATCCCCGGGTTGTGATCCGCGCTGTCCGAAAATCATATTTTGTGGCGGAAAACAGCCAGCCCGAAGTAGCGCAGGAACAGAGCGCCATTACCCCTGCCAGGAAGGGAAGCATTTGTTTCTTCACTTTCTGCATTGATTTATACTTCCATTTGTTTAATATAATCTACCGGGGACGCCGCACCGACCGCCTGTCAAGCGTTTCCGCAAGGACAGGGACAAGGAGCATGCCGAAGGGCAGGCAGAAGATGATCAGCGCCGGGATGTATAGTGAAAGATGCTTGATATGATGCCTCAATTCCAGTCTTTCCTCCCTGGTCCACTTTTCATTGGTATTGATCTGTTTCATCAACAGCCTCAGAAAGCCATGGATAAGGGACGCTTCATGGAGTATCAAAGCCTTGTGCTTGCGGATTACTTGTTGTATCAGGACCTTCATACGTATTACTATCATACTATAATTCCGGCGAATCTTCAACTTTTTTTCCCTGTGCCCACGGGGCAACCCCCGGATAATGATCCTGAATTGAAAAATCTAATTTTTAGAGCCGCCAATTATTTATTTGACAAAAAACGTCATTCCATCCCCTGTGTCCGGAACAGTGGACATTTTCATGGGATCCATGCGGCAGCATACCTCGAATAACCACACTATAGCAGAGTGCTTATTGTCTTGAATATTGGCAGGTATAACGGGCCGTTGTCTTCGGCGGTGAAAGGTCATTATTTTCAGGCAAAGCGGCATTTCCAAGCTTACATTTAAAGAACAAACAGGAGTTGCAAATGGCAGACGTATCTGAATTTATTTTGTACAGCGGCGGTCACAGGGGGACCGAGGCTGAATTCGGCAGGCAGGCCGAGAAATACGGCCTCAGGGAAGTCAATTTCTCCTTTGAAGGCCACAAGATGGAGCGCAACAGGGGCATCCAGGTCCTGGGCCCGAAGGAGCTCGCCGAAGGCAACGTGAGCATGGAAATCGTTTCCATGCGGATGGGCCGTAACTTCTCCGAGGTTGATATGATCCGGAAGGTCATCCAGTCGATCTTTCACATGGTCAACAGGGGATTCCAGGTTTTTTCCGTGGGCCATATCAACGAGGACAATACCGTGAAAGGCGGCACCGGCTGGGGCGTGGAGCTGGCGAAGCTCTTCAACCGTCCCGTGAGCGTATACGATCAGGAAAAGAAATCATGGTTCACCTGGACCGACAGCGCCTGGGTGAAGGACACGCCGGTGATCTCCCACAAGACCTTCTGCGGCACCGGCACTCGGAACCTCACCGACGACGCTAAAAAGGCCATCGAGGAACTCTTCGACCGTTCGTTTGCAACCAAGTAACACAGAGATATCCCTCACCCGCGCTCTGCGCACCCTCTCCCATGTAGCTTGGAAAAAAGGAGAGGGTTTCTGTTATAATGAATTTCGCTCCCCTCTCCTTTTTTCAATTCTTAATGGGAGAGGGGTTGGGGGTGAGGGGGTTCTTCACTTAACATGGATGATCTTCGCGCCGTCGAAGCCGTTGAACTTCGTCGAAGAGGCGGTGCTGTAGGCGCCGATGTTGGTCGTGTAAAGATAGTCGCCGATCTCCAGGTTCCCCGGCAGGTGCACCGACAGGGATATCTTGTCGAAGCTGTCGCAGGTGGGGCCGACCACGGCGCAGACCTCGCGCTTGCCCCGCTTGAGCGACTCGAAATTGGGGATCCAGTGATCGTACACGACGCCGGAAAAGGTATGGTATACGCCGTCGTTGATGTGATAGAAGAGCTTGCCGTCCCTGCGGGCCTTTCCTATTATCTCGGTCACCAGGGTCGCGGCCGTGGCCACCATGAACCGCCCCGGTTCCGCCAGGATCTCGATGTCGTCCGGGAAAAGCCGCCCGAACTCGGCGTTCAGCACCTTCGCCAGGTTCTCGAAGCGCGGCGCGTGGGCGTCGTAGGGGACGGGGAACCCGCCGCCGATATCGACGATGTTCAGACGGTGTCCCTTTTTCCTGGCGTCATGAAAGATCCCGGAGGTGATCTCCAATGCGGCCGTGTAGTTGTCGAAGTTGACGCACTGGCTCCCCACGTGGAAGCTCAGGCCCTCCACATCCAGGCCCATATCCGCGGCGCGGCGGATCAGGCCCAGGGCCTCCCCCGGCTCCGCGCCGAACTTGGAGCTCATCTCCACCTGGGAGCCTATGTCGGGCACCTTGAGCCGCAGCACCAGGCCGGCGGTCTCGCAGTGGTCCCGTATCTTCTTCACTTCATCGATATTGTCGAAGGTGACCAGGGGCCGGTACCGCTTGATCTTCCGCAGGGTGTCCCGGTCCTTGATGGTGTTGGAGAAAATGATCTTGTCCCAGATATAGAAATGCTTATCTTTCTTATTGAAATTCTTGATGTACTCGTACACCTGCATGAACTCGTTATAGGAAGCGACATCGAAGCTCGACCCCTCGTTGAAGAGGGTCTTGATGATCTCCTGGTTTGAGTTCGCCTTGACCGCGTAGTAGCACTGCACCCGGGGCAGGTTCTTCTTAAAGGCGCGGTAGTTCTCCCGTATCTTCCCATGGTCGAGGATGAATAGAGGGGTGCCGTGCTTCCTTACGAGGGGAAGTATGTCTTTTTTCATCTGTCCCTGTTCCTTTTTATATCATTTATGCCTGGAGCGCGGCCATGAGCTTCTTCAGATCCTCCACTTCCCTGTTGTTCTCCAGGTAGGACTTGATGAGCTTTTCATGAAGCTCCTGTCCCCGGTCGTAGAGGCGCTTCAGCTTCTTCGGCTTCGCCGCCTGTCGCACGTAGGCGACCATGAGGGGGACCGCCACGGTCACGTCGAGATAGGCGGTCACGGTCTCGTCCAGCTTGGTAGGATCGATCTTGCCCCAGCTGGCGGCCTCGCTGGGGGGCGCGCCGGAAAGCCCGCCGGTGTCGGGGCGCGCGTCGGTGATGTTGATATCGTAGTCCTGCCCCACTTCCGGGATCATCAGCACTTCCTGTATCTGCGGCTCAGTCTGGAGCATGAAGTTCTTCGGGCTGCCGCCGCCGATGAGAATAACCCCGGTCTTTCCCTTCTCGTAATTCTTGGCGTTCAGGATGATGGCGGTGGAATCGTTGACGTCGATGGTCGGGTTGATCTTCAGCTTGAATTTATCAGCAAGTCCGGCCGCCTCGGCGAGAAGCTCGAGCCCCGCCACGTTCATGCCGATGGTGGAGTCGCCCGGCGACGAGGTGAACACGGGGATGCCGTTCCGGTAGGCGGCCGCGAGGATGCTCACCTCGCCCAGCCCGTTCTTCTGCTCGTGCTCGTTCAAGATCTTGCCCAGGTGATGGTAGAATTCCCTGGTGCCCATCTCTTTCTGGAACTCGGGCCGCACCATGATCCTTCTCAGGATACGGTCCGTCTCCATGAGGACGTCCTCGTAATCGAAGAGGATATCGTAGATCCGGGTGACGCCCTTGTCGCGCAGGTCCGTATCGTCGACGGTATGGCTTCCCCGGAACATGGGCAGGTTGAAGGCAAAATGCAGGTCATGGTACATGTTGGCGCCGGTGGCCACGATCCAGTCGACATAGCCGTGGTTCATGAGGGGGATGATGGCCGACGGCCCCAGGCCAGCCGGCGTCAGGGCGCCGGCAAGGCTCATGCCCACGGTAACGTCCTCGTGGGAATAGCGATCTTTTAAGAGCTGGCAGGCCGCCCGAAGGCGCCCGCCGTTGTAGGCGTCCATATTGTCAATCAGCGTTACGATGTCCGTATCTTTGGATATCGATTTGGGGAGGATCCGTTTTCCAGATAGATAGCGCTCCTTGCCCGGACAGCTGTTCTTGTCGTGTTTCATCATCAGCATCCTCAATCAATAATATCAACAAAACAGACGTTCTTTCTATTAAATGCCCGATTTAGTGTCAAGAACATAAGGATGACTAGATATTGAAAAAGGAAGGCCGTTATTTTACAGGCCGGGAGTGCCTCTCGCTGTATCCTTTCTTTTACCCTCACCCGCCCCTTCCCTCGACGACGCTCGGGACAAGCCGGGGCACGCCGAGCGTTTTTCGGCCATCCTGGCCGCGCTCGGCACTGCGACCTCCTGTCGGGAGCCTCTCCCATTTAGCTCTGAAAAAAGGAGAGGGTTTCCGCATTAATGGTCTTTATCAACACTCCCCTTCTCCTTTCTTCAATTTTTCATGGGAGAAGGGGACGGGGGATGAGGGCATATGAAAGAATGAAAAGGAATATATCTAAAACACCAGCTTTATCGACAGCTCCGATGTGAAGTAATTCCCGTAGACTGTGTATTCCCGGTTGGTCTTGCCGACAAAGCCGTTGACCATCAGGGTGAGGGAGAGGTCGTAAAAGGGCGCGTAGGTGATCATGCCGGACACGATCGAGGACTGGTCCTGGATGTTGACCACTCCATTGATCATGGCCGAAAGCTCCTCCACGAACATCTGCCGTATGGTGATGAAGAGGCCAGCGTACCACTTCCCGTAGTAGTTCGGCGTGTAGAGACCGCTTGAGAGGAAATAGCTCGACGTGAAGAAGTCCTTTTCGAATACGTTCCGGTCGTACCCGGCATGGTTGTAAAATGCCTCCACGTCAAAGCGTATCCGGTCCTTGACGTCAAGGACCTCGAAGCCCCGGCCGAAGCCGAGGCTCGCCTTCGGTATCCACCTGCCCCGGACCCGGTAATCCATCAGATCGGACTTGCGGGGAAACAGGTAGAGCCATTCCACGGGCATTGACGGGAACACGCCGATCACGTACCAGGGATAATTCCTGAGGCGCCTGGTATTGTCGCCGTAGGAGAGGCTCGCCTCGCCGTGGATGTCCAGGGTAAGGATCCGTGAGGTGAAATCGAAGCCGTAAACCGGCACGTTCTTGTTCTTGAGCAGCACCGACAGCGCCATCTCGGTATTCAGGAAGAGGACCTCCACCTTGTTGGCCATGCTGATGTCGCTCAGGTGGCGGGCGGTATTCATGTTAATGAACGAATAGATGTTGGCCCTGGTGCCGAAGGGCACGTGTATCTTGAGACCGTAGGTGCCCTGGCGGACCTGCGACGAGTCAAGGATATTCTTCTTTTCGATGTTGACCAGGTCGGTCGGCGTCCACAGGTACCCGACGCCCCACTTGACCACCTGCTTGCCCAGGCGGAAGTAGACGCGCCGGGCGATGTTCACATCGAGAAATATCTCGTTTATCGAAAACACGGCGTTGACCTTTTCCGCAACCATCAGGTCCGCCTTGGTGAAGTAGGCGGGGATCCCCAGGTACGCCAGGGGAACCTGGAATACGCGGGATTGCGGCAGGCCCGCCGGATAGTAGTCGGCGGAGAGGTTGAAGTAGCCCCGTATACCCTTGAGAAGCCGCACGTCGAGGCCGAAATTGCCCTGGAAGTAGGAAAGGAAATTGCTGCCGTCAATGATATCGATATCCCGGAGGATGCTGGCCCTCTTGTAGTTGACGCTGGTCCTCGCGTTGAGAAAGCCGGTAAGGGTGACGGATTTCTTCTCCATCGTGTCTGACAGGGTGTCATCCTTGACCTTTTCGCTCGGCGTGACAGTGTCGCCGCCGCCGAATATATCATCTTCTGAGCTTTTAGTGCCATCCTGTTCTTTCGAGATTTTCTGCGGGGCGTCCTCTTTCACCGACTGGGAAAAATATTCATTATCGACCATGGTCGCCCGGGCATGACGGCCCGCCGCTGCCGCCATCCCGCAGAGCAAAACCGCCATGAGCGCCCCTACAGCACGTTTTCGTCCATCCATGCCCCTATCGCCCCTTACCTGCTCAGGTTTTCGAGATATGCCTTGGTGAAAATCCTCGGGTCAAGCTTGTTCGTGGAAATGCCGGAAAGCTCGACTATGCTTTTATTTCCCTTCTCGAACTCATCGATATATATGTGCTGGATCGGGATATATTTCCCGTCGATCTGGGTCCACTTCGGATAATAGGCCGTCTGCATCAGGGTCCCTGACAGGGAATAGGACTGCACCTTGAGCATGAGAAAATTGTCCCACTGGACCCAGTAAACCTGCTTCGGATAGGTGACATCGTTTACCTTGGCCAGGAGGGTGAACTTGTATACCGGCTTCTTGCCGAGCATCTCCTCCTCGACGATCTCCGCGCCGCCGGAGCCGGTCAGGGGCCGGTACAGGTCGACCAGCTTCCGCTTCTCGAAGTCGCCGCCCTTGGCGTCGGTCCCCATGATGCTCTCGTCGCGGCTGATGTGCTGGAAGGTGCGCGTGTTCTGCCGGTACATCCAGAAGTTCTCGCCGACCCTGAGGTAGCCGTTCCCCTTCTCGGTGTCCGGCTCCAGGGCGACGATGAGGAATTCGTCGGTGATGTCCCGCCTGAAGTAAAGGAAGGCGTAATTCTTGATGCCCTGCCGCGCCTTGTTCTGCACGATGGTCGCCTTGACCGATATGTCGCCGATCTGCTCCATCATGTCGTCCATCTTTTTCATGATCTCGCTGGCCCTCAGCGCGGCCTGGACTGAGGGCCCCGCAAGGAACAGGGCAGCCAGCAGGATGATAACGATTTTTCTCATGATCCTCTCCATGTACGCTATTCGAAATGTCCCAATGCGTCTACCGCCGAAAGATTGGAGGCCTTCCTGGCCGGGAAATAGGCCGTCAGGGCGGCCATGACGATTATCAGCGTGAAGCTGCCGATGATCGATTTCGCCGTCGGGTAAAAATAAAGGTGATGGTTCACCAGCAGTATCGAAAGAACGCTGTCGGTATTGATAGTGAAAAGCCCCAGTATCCACATCATGATGAAGGCCATGATGATGCCTGCAATGCACGCCATTGAGGTAAGGAGCACGATCTCGGTGATAAAAAGGTATTTCACGTCGACCCTCTGCATGCCGATGGCGCGGACGGTGCCTATTTCCCTGGTCCTTTCCCGGATGGTCATCCGCAGCGTGTTCAAGACCCCGATCAGTATGATAAAAAACAGGATAAGACCGGCGACAACGGCCACCAGGTTAAGGGCGGCCTCGAGCTTGAGAATGTCATCGGCGGTCTCGTACATGGTGTTGATGTCGAAGGAAGGCCCCTTCCACCTGGTCTTGGTCATATACGAAAGCTTTTTCTTCATCTCCTCCTGGGTGGCGGTCCTGGGGAGGAGCTTCCACTCGGGGGCAAAAACCTTCGCCAGCGCGGATTTCGCGCCAGGGATGTACGCGTCCTTCATGCCCCGGGGATCCGCGGGAAGGTTCTCCAGGTATGTCTTATAGAACGTCTTTTCGTTCAGAAGCATGATATTCTTCTCCGGCAGAACTCCGGAGTCGAAGACGCCTGAAACGACATAGCCGTTCTCGGTCACGGCGCCGCCGAACTTGTTTTTATACCTGTAGGTCAGGGCATCGCCTTTTTTTATGCCGAGGGATGCGGCGAGGCCCTTGCCGACCAGGACCCCCTTCTCGCTCTTCTCTTCCGGCAGCGCGCCGGACAGTATTGTCACGTGTTTGTCCATGATCGGGGCCGCTTCGGTTCCCCGAGAATAGCCGAGGGCCGTGGCGGGGGCGCTCTTTTTTCCGGAGGCGGCGTCCCCGAATATCACGGCGGTCCCCGGCTTCATCAGCGCATGGAGCTTGTCCGCCGCCCTGATCACCACCGCGGGATTGTTGAGCTTCTTGAAATTAATGTAGAGCGCCCCTGTTTCATGGTCCCTGTAGCCAAGGAGGTTCTTGATATCCTTGTGCCTGAGGAACATCACCATTTCCTCGAACATGTTGCTCGACCTGATGATGGCAGCCACGGTGAGCCGGGCGCTCTGCTGCTGTCCCGAAACCGTGCTCATCCGCGCCTTGATGGTGTCGCCGCATTTCACCCCCAGGGTTTTCGCCTTGGATGAATAGACGATCACCGGGTTTTCATACCTGTCGCCGGCGAAGTCCTTGAGGCTGCCCTCGACAACGTTCTGTCCGAAATAATCGTAAAACTCCTTGTCGATCTCGGCATTGACGATGATGGCGTTGTCCCCCTTGGCGTTGCCGATGACCCTCGAAAAAACGCCTATGGCCTCGAAAATCTTGTCGATGCCGTCTATATTGTTCTTTATGAGCTTGATATAACGATCCTTGTCTCTTATGACGCGCTTCTGACGGTTGCTGTCCTCCATGGCGGTGATGTTCATGTGGCCCACCATGAACACGATGAGCCTGTTGAAGAGCGTGTCAGAAATGCCGTAGGAAAAGGCGTTGGCCATGACGAGGATCATCATGCCGAAACCGATGGCGGTGCCGAGAAAAAAATTCCGCCTCTTCTGGCGCAGCAGGTTTCTCAGGCTCAATGACAGTATCAGTTTCATGGGAATCTCCTAGTCCCTCATGATGGCGTCAAGGGGGGTTATCCTCCGCGCCACCTTCAGGGGATACACGACGGCCAGGACCGTCACCAGGGAAAGCTCGATCACCCCGATGAGGATATCAAGGGCGTCAAGGGCCGGCTTGAACACGTCGCCGCCGAACAGGAGCTGCAGGATATGGTTATCCGACGTTATATTAAGGGAGTTCAGGATCGCGACGATTATGGCGCCTGCGATAATGCCCGCTCCGCCTGAAACAAAGGATATGATCGTGGTTTCCGCGAAAAACATGCCGGCTATGAAGGACTTCTGGGCCCCCACGGCCCGCATCATGCCTATCTCGCTCACCCGCTCCAGGGCCGCCATGCTCAGGGTGTTCATGATGATGATAATGGCCACGAAAAAGATCAGCATGACGAAACCGACGGTGGCGCCCCGCATGATCATGGCCATGTCCGCGAGCTGCCCGATGGCCTTCTTCCACGACACGGCGCGCGCCTCGGCGCCGGCGGCCTTGAAGGCGCCGTTGAGCCTGTCCACCGACCTGTCGATGGCGCCGATATCCTTGAGCTTGACGAAAACAAGATTGTAGGCGCCTGAATCGACATTGGCCTTCCTTCGGGCCGCCTTTTTCCCGATCAGCTTTGTCACGTCGTACCGTGTTGTTCCGGTATCCACTTTCTGCACCACGGTGTCGCCAAAGAGGTTATCGAAGTTGTCCTGCTCCAGGAGCTTCCGCTTCTCCTGCGGCACCTGCGTCACCGCGTCCGCAGCGGTCACGTAATTGAACACCTCCCGGAACGACTCGATGTCCATGATGTTGAAATTCTTCCAGAACTCGTCCAGGTAAGCGTACCTGACAATGCCCGTGACGTCCATCTTGATGTCCATGGTGGTGTTTTCCGAGCTCGTTCCCATCATTACGATGCCGTTCCTCACGTCCAGGCGCTTCTTGTCGGCCAGTGCCTCCGGCGTGAGGTTCTTATCAGACAGGGGGACCCCTTCGGGCTGAAGCCAGAAATCCTGCTCCTCGTAGACCCGTTTCCTGCTGCCGGATGACACCAGGATCCCTCGCTCGTCGTTCTTGAGGAACCGTCCCTCAACGAGCTTCACGTTATTCATGAACATCTTCTGGTAGTCTTCGAACCTGACGCCCAGGACCAGGGCGTATCCGACGTCGCCGTTGTCGTTCAATATCAGGGTGAGTCCCTTGCCCACCGGCAGGTACCGCTGGATGTAATTCTGGGACGAGAGGACCTTTTTCACCTTGTCATAGCCGGTTATGATCTCCACGTCCTTTCCCAGGGGCGTGAAGATGACGTTGTCCTGTTC
This sequence comes from Spirochaetota bacterium, assembly GCA_017999915.1. Taxonomy (NCBI): domain Bacteria; kingdom Pseudomonadati; phylum Spirochaetota; species Spirochaetota bacterium. The sequence goes on along the minus strand of JAGNKX010000003.1, from coordinate 273,436 downwards.
CTGCTTGTCCGACATGATGACGATCTGGCCCGTGAAGCGGTTCATGATGTTTTCCCTGAGCCCCTTCTCCATGGCCGAAATTACGCCGTTGCCGATGGTCATGACCGTGGCTCCCAGGAACAGGATGATCCCGACAACCATGCTCTTCCCGCGGTGGCGCTGGATGTTGCGCCAGGCTATTTTAAAGATGAGGTCCATCTATTTTTTCCTCTTCGGCGAAGAACCGCCGCTCCTGGCGAGAGCTTTCTTTTTGACACCGTCCTGTTTAAGGAATTTCGAACTTTTTGTCCTGTCGACGATAAGCCCATCCCGTATTTTCACCACGTCCGTCGCGTACTGGAGGACATCCGGATCATGGGTGGAGAAAATAAAGGTGGTTTTCTCTATTTTGTTCAGCTGCTTCATCAGGGTAAGGATGGCGGCCCCGGTCTCGGAGTCAAGGTTGGCCGTCGGCTCATCGGCCAGGACGATCTGGGGCTTCGTGACCAGGGCCCGGGCAATGGCCACGCGCTGGCGCTGCCCGCCGGAAAGCTCCGCCGGCCGGTGCTCGATGTATTCCTTCAGGCCCACCTCTTCGATGCACTTTGTCGCGCGCTCCCGTATCTCCTCCTTGGACAGCTTCTGCTCCTTCATGAGCAGGAGGGGAAACTCCACGTTTTCAAGAAGATTAAGCACGGGAATAAGGTTAAACGTCTGGAAGATGAATCCCACCTTGAAAAGCCGTATATTGGTGAGGGCCTTATCGTCAAGCGTCGTTATCTCTTCACCCCCGATCTTCACGCTTCCTACCGTGGGGGTGTCAATGCATCCAATGAGATTCAGCAACGTAGTTTTGCCGCTCCCGGAAGGGCCCACTATGGAAATGAAGCCGCCCTCCTCGACGGAAAGATCGATGCCCCGCAGGGCATGGACCACTGTTTCACCGAGGGGATAATCTTTCTTGATGTTTTTCATTTCAATTATGTTCATATGCGCACCCGTTTCTATGATTACTACAACACCATTGTAACAGAAATGTGTCACTCCGTGGCTTTATTTCATCGGTAGAAATAATCCGCCACCGTGCCTTCAGGGTCCATGATACGTAATGAATCAACCGCTGTCTTGATGCAATAAACATTTAAAAAATGTATTGTCAATAAAATATATGATAACAAAGAATTTTTTGATTTCCATCCAGTTCCATATCAACATGGAAAAGCCCGGACAGGCTTGAATCATGAAAAACACTTGACAATTTGTTTGATATCAAACTAAATGCATCCATGAACAAGGATCATATCATATTCCTCATTGGAAGGATCAATTACAAGGCCAACCGCCTGCTGCAGTCAGAGCTTAAAAAGCACGGGATCAGGGGACTGGCCCCGTCCCACGGCGAGATAATCGGCGCTCTCATACTTCACGGGGAGATCCAGATGACGGGCCTCACCGCCCATATCGACAAGGACAAATCAACGATCACTGCCCTGGTCAACAAGCTCGTTCGACTCGGTTATGTAAAAAAAAGAAAGGACGCTGATGACAACCGCGTTACCTGGATCGGCCTCACCGACAAGGGGAACGCGCTGAAGCCGGACATCATGGAAATATCGCGGACCCTGAGAAAAAAGGCCTATGAAAACATCAGCGAAAGGGAGAAGGAGACACTGGTAACGCTTTTGTCCAAGATTAACTCAACAATGGAGGCGTAATGCCTCGTGGCATATTGTTTGATGTCAAACTAATCACAAAGGAGGTTGCACCATGAATGCGCCCGAAAAAATGTATGAGGTAATGCAGAAACATCTCGGTTATACTGACGAGGAGATGGTCCTGTTCAAAAAGAATCCCGCCAACGAAGCCGTTCTTGCCACGGCGCCCGAATTGATGAATAAAACGATAGTCTTCGAGGTCATCGAATCCAACGGATGCAACAGCCATCACAAGGTCGGTGACAGATTTTACTTCGATGGGGCCGGAAATCTCATCACGGCACTGAACCCTAAAAAGGTCTGTATTTATGCGCTGCAGGCCATGCTGCCCGTTATTTTCGCCAGCAATGAACTCATGTACAACGGCGTCGATCCAAACCGGATCAAGTTCAACCATGCCGGATGTTTCGATGTGGGCGTAAAATGCGGGGGCTGGGGGCGGATTATACTGCGGTACAGCATGGAAGACCGAAAAAAATAGGATAGGATTCGCCGTCATTCAGCAAAAAAGCCGGGAGGCCGGCGGGTGGACCTGCTTTAATGATCAGGACCCTGCCCCGCGGCCTCGACGCTTTTTTATGATGCACTACACCCTTGAGATCAATGACGAGAAGTCATTGTTCACGCCGATCATATCGAGCATTACCGAAATATTGCCCCGGTGATGGGTCTGGTGCACGAACCAGTGCAGCAGGACCTGCCAGAGGAGCTTGTCCATCTGCTCCCCCCTGATGTTCTTATACTGGATGCCGCGGATGAAATCCTGGTCGTTTATCTCATGGATGAATTCCTCGATCAGGGCGTCGACCTGCTTCCGGAGCTCAAATATGTACCGGAGGTCTCCTTTGGTTTTTTCCCTGATCTGGTGATCGTCCAGGGAGAGAAGCGCGTTATCCTTAAGGCATTTGGTGTCAGGATATATCGCCTGGAATCTCCGCAGCCACACAAGGTCGGTGGCGATGTTATGCATGAATGTCTCGAAGATCGAATGGAAGAAGGCCTTCGTGTCCGCCATGATCTGTTCGCGGGAGAGGCCGTTCAGCAGCTCCATCATGGCTTCATTGACGCTCCGGTTATACATCGCCAGGGTATGGAAAATGTTTCTCATGGAGCCTCCTCCTGTGGCCTGGTTTTATCTCTTGCGCCCCTTGACCTCAAGGCTCTTCTTGAACCATCGGCGCGATTCTTCCTCCCTGCCCGTTTCCTTCATGATCAGGGCCAGGTTGTTATAGGGAATGTAGTTGCCCGGATCGAGATTGACGGCAGCCAGGTACTCCTCCTCGGCCCGGGCATACTCCTTCAGGTCAAGGTAAATATCGCCGAGGGTGATGCGGGTGCTGGCCCTGTTCGGGTCCAGGACGCGGGCCGCCGAAAGGTCATTGAGGGCGTTCTTTGTGCGGCCCAACGCGTACAGGGCAGTCCCGCGGTTATGATAGGCTGATGAGAATTTCGGGTAGTGCCGCAGCGCCGAATTGAAATAGGGAACCGCCTCGAGAAATTTCTTCGACGACATCAGGTATGCGCCGATGTTATTGAACTCCACGCCGATGAATTCGTTCCTTCCGAGGGTTTTCAGGTACACGCCTTTCTTGAGGGAAACATCGGAAATTTTCAGGATCCTGATGTAATAGTTATCATCATAAGTCGCCGACTTTGTCGTCTCCCAGTTGACATAGGCGCCGTCATCGAGATAGAAGCGGACAAAGCTGTGATTGGGCGCATAGACCGGCACGATGGGGATTTTCAGCACTTCCGCGATGGCCGTGTAGACGGTGCAGTAGTTGTCACAGTCAATGGTTTTTTTATCAAGGCCCTTGCACAGGAGAAAGTTATCTCTGAACACAAAGCCTTCACCCTTTAGGAGGGAATCGATGCCCTTCAATACCGCAAGGGCTTCGTCCCTGGTGTACGCGGACTTGAGCGGAAGCCTCGCTTTCGCCTTCGCGATGATATCGTTGATACGCTCGAAGTGGATGGGACCGGCGCCAAAGGACTTTTCCATGTCCAGGAAATCGAAGGCTATGTTCTGCGGCTCTGGCCCGCTCTGCCGGGCCGCGGCTCCCATAGCCGTACCCGGCCCCGATCCGGCAACGGCAACAAAACAGATGATGGCACAGAAAGACAAGGCCCTGCATCTATACAGACAGTTCTTTACCATGGCAACCTCATGTTGATAGCTTCGTATATTTTATGAAAAAGTCAAGCACGATAAAATCCCCCCAGCAAGCTACGGGGTATTTTGTCGAATAATGTTTTGCCAGCGTTCGATAAAAAAATCATTTACCCACGAATTCGCCGTTAACCCATCGTCCCTCGAATTCCAGCCTGCCTTTGGCGTCATATGAAGCCCCCCATCCATGGGGCTTGCCGTCCTTCCAATCACCCTTGTACATCCTTCCCGTATGCTGCATGTGGGTCCCCTTCCCATGGGGTTTGCCGTCCTTCCATTGCCCCGTGTGCCTTTCCCCGAGGGGACTGGTGAAGGCGCCGATACCGTCATACTTCCCATCCTTCCAGCCGCCCCTGTACCTGCTCCCGTCGGGATAGGTCATGGTCCCCTCCCCGTTGAACACGCCGTTCAGCCACTGGCCTGAATAGACGCTGCCGTCCCCGGATTCCATGGTTCCCTTTCCATGACACCGGTCGTCCTTCCACTGCCCGGAATAGCTGAATCCGGCCCGGGTCGTGAAGGTTCCCGTACCGTCTCGCTTGCCATCCTTCCACTCTCCCTCGTACCTGCCGCCGTCGGGATAGTCCATGACACCCCTGCCGCCGATCCCCCTGTTCCTCCATTGGCCTTCATAACGGGTCCCGTCCGGGAAGGTGATGACCACATAGCCCAGGAGAAGCTTATCGTCTTTCCAGATACCGGACAGTCTGTCATCATTGGGATTGGTCAGGGTCCCCTGGCCGTTCTTGAAACCGTTTTTCCACATCCCCGCGTACCTGGAGCCGTCGGAAAGGGTTATCACGCCTTTCCCGTCGGGGCTCCCCTCTTTCCACTGCCCTTCATATATTTTCCCATCGGAATAATGAAAGGTCCCGGTGCCGTTCACGCAATTTCCCTTTACGCAACGGTCAGCGCCGCTGTTCCTGCCGTCTTCTATAACGCCGGTGGAGCAGCCTGAAATAAATACGGCGAGTACCGCTATTGATAGAAATTTCTTTTCCATTATTCTCCCTCATGGCATCAGATCATCAGATCATACAATCATGGACCTTGCTTATTGCTCTACTCACCGGCTGCCTTCTTGTGGATACGGGCCGTCTCAAACCAGGGTAACCATGCGTTCAAAAGGACCGGATACAACCAATGATACAAAAACCCTGAAATTCTTTCAAATAAATATATAATCATCATGCCCCGGCATCGGTAAAAAATTTTCACCCGGTTCCGGAACAAGGTGAGCGGTAATGATGAGAAAAAAAGAGTTTGACGATTAACGATAAAATAGTAAGATTTGAGTATATGCTACAAATAATACTATTATTCCGGCCAGGCTTGTACTATCTTGATACAATGACGATAACCGTATAGCAAGCCCTTCATAACCTATACCCAAGAGATCACGTTGAATATAATGGAGAATTCAATGAACGAATCAGAAATAAAAATGGCCTCCTTCAACACCGCCATGAAACGGATGTTGATCTATTCCGAAGGTATCAGTTATTGCATTCTGGTCCCTGTAACAACGGCGATCTTACTGTACCAGCTCAACATGGGAATTCAGAAAAACCTTATCTTCATCGGCGCCCTTGCCGTTGGGACCGTTGCGGCGCTGATTTCGTCCGTAATAATAAACAGGCGCACCATTGGGGGATTCAAGGAAACGTTCATAAAATGGGTTAACGGAATTCAGGTAGAGGAAGAAGAATATCGAGCCTCGCGCAAGGCATTTTTCGCTTTTCCCTTCATGCACAGCTTCATGGCGGTCCTGCGATGGTGTCTCATCATGCCCGCCTTCATAATCTTTGTCCATCTCCTCACCGATGTGTCAGGCGTGCAATTCTTTAACATGGTGGCGCTGCTGCTGTTCAATACGGTCCTCAGCGCCATTCTCTATTACCGCATGTCGGAACGGTTCATCGAGTCTATCGCCGACCTGGGGGCCCTTAACCGCGACATAGATACATCAAAAGAAAAGAAAAAACGCCTATCGCTGCCCCTCACCTACATCGTCATATCGTATATCGTGCTCATGCTGATATTCATATCAGGCGCGATCTTAAACCTGAGCCACAACCTGATAAAGAACATGTTCATAGAGGAGATGCGGAAGAGCTCGTCCACGATAGAAAAGAACGTGGAAACCCTCATTGACGAGAAAGCGGCTGAAATGAAGCTCCTGGCCGCCGACGCCGGGATCGGCCGCGCCCGGGGCGCCGGGAACCATGGCGCCCTTCTTAAAAAGCTTGTAAGCCAGAGCGATTACTACGAATACGCCTTCATAGCCACTGCCGGGGCGGCACCGGCCATACTCAGCGGTTCCACGCCCGCCCTGGCCGGCGGCCGGATAACGCAAACCGAAATAGCCGATTGCATCACCCGGTCCCAAAAGGGCGAGACGACCCTGAGCGGGGCCCACCTGTCGCCCGTGAACGGCAAGCCTGCAATGGTCATGTGCGTCCCCATCAAGGATGGCAAGGTGACGACATGTGTCATGGGTCTCTCATTTGACCTTGCCGCCGCGACCAAGCGCCTCATAGGCCAGGAGAAAATAGGCGACACCGGTTATACCTACATTGTCGACCGGGACTTTCTGTGTATGGCCCATCCCCAGAGCAAGATTCTCATGACAGACGCGAAAAAATTCGACTGGGGCAAAAAACTGGTAAAACTCCCCAGCGGATCGATCCTTGAATATGTATGGGAGGGAAAACACAAAATCCAGCTCAATAAAAAAAGCGAACGGTATGGTTTCAACACCCTGGCAACGATATACCTCTCGGACATAGACGGCAGGATCCTGGGTTCCGGCATCGTGATGATTCTGATATCCATCCTCGGCCTTGTGGCCGTCGGGATATCTATGTTCATTCTCATCAACAAGAAGCTCGAGCCCCTGGAGTCATACTCCCGCGTCATCGAAAATATCGCCCAGGGCGACCTGAACCAGCGGCTGACGGTGCTCTCCGACGACGAGGTGGGAAGGATGTCGATCAAGCTCATTTCCTTCATGCGGCGCCTCCGCCACGCACTGCGGAACATCAAGAACATTTCCGACGAGCTGGCGTCGTCATCCACGGAGATGTCGGCCACCGTCATGACCTTCTCGGACAACGCCCAGAACCAGGCCTCGTCAGCGGAAGAAGTGACCGCTACCGTCGAGGAGATGGCCGCCGGCATGGACAGCGTAACCAACGGCGCCCTCATACAATACGAGAGCATGGACACCCTCGGCAAGCAGCTGGCGGACCTGTCCGGCAAGATCGACGAGATGAACGTGAAGATACAGAACGCCTTTTCCATTGCGGACAGGGTGGCCGGCAAGGCCCATGACGGGGAACAGCTCCTGAAAGAGATGAGCGTGAGCATGTCCAAGATCATCGAAAGCTCCAACGAGATGACCAACATCCTCGGCATCATAACCGGGATATCCGAGCAGATCAACCTCCTCTCCCTGAACGCCTCCATCGAGGCAGCCCGGGCCGGTGAAGCGGGACGCGGCTTCGCGGTCGTCGCGGACGAGGTTTCCAAGCTTGCCGACCAGACCGCCACCTCGATCAAGGATATCGACCGCCATATCAAGAACAACGCGGAGGAAACGGCCCGCGGCATCACCAATTCCCAGAAAACCGTGGAGACCATCAGCATGATCATCGAGGGCGTCACCACCATGCGGTCGATGATGAGCTCCATCACGGAATTCATGCGGGCCCAAACCGAGATAAATCAAAACGTTAACAAAAAGGCCGAATACGCCGGAAGCCTCTCCAACGATATCCGTGTCGCCACAGAGGAGCAGAAAAATGCAGTCAACGAGATCGTAAAATCCGTGACCAACATCAACGAGCTCACCCAGGCCAACGCGTCCGGTTCCGAGGAGCTTTCCGGCACGTCGGAAAACCTGGCCTCCATGGCCGAGGCGCTGAAGCAGGCGGTGGATTATTTCAAGGTATGAGGCCTCCCTGCCGGTTCTTTTTGATCAAGACATAATAATTTACTATTGACAATTCCGGATTTATCCGCAATAGTCATCAAAAATCAACGGAGGTACACAGCATGAAAAAGATCGTCGTATTCGCCTCGCTCGTCATTCTTTCCGCTTTTATGATTTCCACGTCCCCGGTGCAAGTGACTGCCGACTCGGGCCTCTGCTTCAACTGCGGTTCCGGCAGCTCCTGCCAGCAGTGCGCGTCACCCTCAGGAAAAGACACCTCGGCCGACAGGAAAACCTGCGAAAACAGAGGATGCAAGATCACCGGCACATCGTCCTGCTCCACAGCGGCAAACGTGAAAAAGTGCTAACCGGTATCATACTTCCTTAAAATGAAAGGGGCTTCAGAAAAGGCCCCTTTTTTTATTGATCCGCTACTTTACAGAGAACTTCCCCGCTGTTTCGACTGTCATACTCTCAAAGAAAAGGTACAGGAGACGGCAATCATGAAACAGCTATTAATGTGCATTGTTCTATCGATCATGATAATCGCGCCCGCTGCAGGATATTCCCCCAGGCCGGCTCAGGAAGCAATTGACGTGCGCGTCATATCTGACAGTGGCGGAGTTTTACCGCGATATCGCGCCTTTCCCCGGACGTGCGGGGCCGGCGCCTACTACTACATGGAGGCCGTGAAGGGCGATCGCTATTCCATCGAGGTGACGAACAGGACGGGTCGTCGCATCGCCGTGGTCATCGCCGTGGACGGGAGGAACATCATAAGCGGCGTAAAATCATACCTCCGGAACAGCGAGCGGATGTACATCATCGAGCCCTATTCATCGAACACCTTCAATGGCTGGCGCACCTCCATGGAGCGGACGAACCGGTTCTATTTCACCGAGCAGTCGGATTCATACGCGGAGAGGGCTTTCGCGGACGGCTCCGCCATGGGCACTATCGCCGTGGGAGTATACCGTGAGAAGCAGTGCAACGTGACGCCGGTCACACCGTACCGCGATGATTACCGGTCAGGGTCGCGGAGCGACCGCAAGAGGAACTATTCCGAAAAGCAGAAGGGGGCAAGCGCCGAAAGTGAAGCCGGGACCGGCTTCGGCGAAACCACCTACTCCCCCGCCCGGGAGGTCCCCTTCGAGCCCGAACAGACCATGACCGACAAGGTCATCATGAAATATGAATGGCGCCAGGAGCTCTGCCGAAAAGGCATCGCTTCCTGTGAAAGGGAAAACAGGTTCTGGCCCGCCGCCAACGGTTTCGCCCCGGCGCCCCGTGATTTCAGGGAGTGATCCAATGATACGGTTCAAACAGCGCCTTGGAGGAATGGCAATCGCCTGATTAGCTCTCGATTATCCCTAAAAAGACGGGCTCCTCCCTCTTGGGCATGGGAGGAATGCCCTGGGGATACCCTACGATGATGGGCGCCACGATCGCCAGGTCCGGCGTTATTCCGAGCTCCCCGAGAAGGTTTGCGTCCCTTATATCCGACCCGAGGTTTACCCAGCAGGTACCCAATCCGTGGGCCGCGGCTGCGTTCATGAGATAGGCCGCGCAGAGGGCGCAGTCCACCTTGAGATTCCGGTAATCCCTCGGGCCAGCCAGGATGATGAGGGAGGGCGCGTTATAAAACACGTTGTAATCCTCATTCCTCAGGGCTTGTTCATACCTCTTGATATAGATCGCCGGATCCGCCTCGATCCTCGAAAGCAGGTTCTTCTTGCTTTCATCGGAGATACGCTTCATCTTCGCCGTATTGTTCACAATAACGAACCTCCACGGCTGGTTGTTGCCCGAACTGGGCGCGCAGGTGCTCTCTTTTATGATTTCCTTCAACAGCTCAGTGGGAACCGGCTTATCCAGGTATGCCCGAACCGACCGTCTCTTCATCAGCAACTCGTTATATTCCATATCGCCCTCGTCATGATATATTTTAATTGATGCCTGTTGGCGGTTCTTTTACCATATTCACCATGACAGGCCTGATCGCAGCATTGCGTGACCGCATAATGGCCAAATAAAAAAATCTACCTGAGCACTATGAAATCAACCAATAAAATTACAAGCGCTTTCCTGGCGGCGGCACTGCTGGCGGGAATACTGTTTTCCGGTGGCTGCGACAGGGATAACGCCTGGGATACGGTCGACACGCCCAGGGGCAAGGTGTTTTTGATGGCGTTGATCTTTGATTACTTGAAAACCTTCACCATCGGCGGCACGGTGACGGGCCTCACAGGCACTCTTGTGCTGCAGAACAACGGCGCCGATGACATCACCATTACATCGGATGGAACCTTCCAATTCGTCACTCCCCTTCACAGGAACGTGACCTACAGCGTCACGGTGTTTTCACAGCCGGCGACTCAAACCTGCACCCCAACAAACGGGAACGGCACCATCCGTAATGTCAATATAACCAACGTGACAGTGACCTGCATAACAAACTAACCTCAGACCGCCGATCCATAGAACCGATTTCCATCCGGCCCGCGCTACAATCTGAAGCCAAACCGTACGAACGGATAGACCGATGACAGGGGCTCGCCGCTGAAGAGCACCGATTGGTAATCGCATCCCGCTTCCATGAAAAAATAGCCGTCATAGGCGAACCTGAAAGAAAGCTGGGGATCGTAGTAAAGCCTGGTTATCATTTTATTTTTCGGGAAGATGCCCTGTATGCTCAGGTTCGTGAAAGAGGCGCCCACGAGACCGGCCAGGCGCAGGTCAAAGGCCCACAATTTGACGGTGCCAAGCTTGAAATCATAGAAAAGACCGGCTCCGGGAGAGATGGCCATCAGGGACATCTTAGCCTGGTCCCTGGTTTTGCCTTCAAAGGGTACGACGCCGATTGTGAGGGCGAATCCGAAATTGGATAGCACGGGAATATTCTTCACCGCCTCAATGCCGGACAGCCTGTACGATATCATCGCATGGCCGCCCGGGGAATAGTTCAGATACTTTTTCCAGCCGGTGACCGGGAAATGAAAGCTGCCGCCGAAGGCTATATCAAGGGGCCCCAGGCCAGCCACGCCGCGGGGATATCCTTCGGACTTCCTGCGCGCCTCTTCCTCTTTTTTGAGGGCCTCCGCTTTTTTGACGGCCTCTTCTTTTTTTAAAGCCTCTTCATTTGACGAATCCTGAGCCTCTTTACCCAGTTTGCCGATCTGGGTCAACGAGCCCCCCTCGCTATCATCCCTCGGTTGTTCCTTCTTTTTCACGATTATATCGGCCCAGTCCGAGCTACTGCCCGGCTTCAGGAAAACGTTCAGGGCTGATATTTTTATCTTGTACGAGCCGGGAGCGAGGTCGATCACCGCGTAACTGGGCGTCACGGTTTTTTTCGCGACCTCCCTGCCCTCGCCGTCTTTCACCTGCACGACATATCCCTGGGCGCCCTTGACGGCCTCCCATTCGATCCGTACCTGCCGTGTCTCCTCGGCGGCGAGGGGAAGGACCGCCGTCATGATTATAATCACTATCGCTTCTCGGAATGTGCGTTTTTTCATGGTCTTATTCTACGTAGATGATATCAGATTTGATCTTGGGCGCCGTGAGCTTCTTGCCGAGCTTTATGGAAAAGTAGCTCCTTTCCGTCTTGCTTCGGGCCGATACCGCTTCACCCTTCTGCCTGAGGGCCGACACCTCCCACACGAAGGAGCCGACGTCCAGGAGCTCTATCTTTTTAAGCTTGTACCTGGTCGTGTCCACCGTGGCTCCCATCAGCGCCTTTTCCTTCCCGCCGGCTATCTGCTTGAGGACGAACCGGTAGTGCGTGGCGCCTTCAACCTTGTCCCATTTGAAGACGAGGCCGCTCCTGTCCTCTATGGATACGACCTGATTCCTGGCAGGATAGATCCCCGCAGGAGGAGAAAGATCTTCCGTCACGATCAGTTGACGCGATTCGCTCGCCGATACGACTCCGCCTGTTCCATTCAGCAGCTTGACGCGCCAGAAATAGACGCCGGTCGGGGGCATTGCGATGCCGTGGGTCAGCTCCGTGACCGTGTCGGCGCGCTGGAGAGACTTGAAATCGCGGTACCTGGACAGCTCAAAGCGGTAGCGCTGGCCGCCGTTGGCGCCGCTCCAGCGGAAAACCACTTCCCGCGTACCGATGGCATTGATGGCCGCGCCCTGATCGGGACCGATGAGGGACGGGGGCGGCGCCTTGACGACAGTGAAGGTCCGCGGCGCGGAACGCGGAGACGATGATCCGGAGGACGTCACCCCGCTTACCGACCAGTAATAGGTGCCCTTCGGCAGGGATAGTTTCGGTTTATGGTAATTGGCCGGCACCTTCTTCTGATATACGACATCCTTGAAGTCCCTGTCCCTGGCGATGCGGAAATCGTACGAAGCATAGTCCCGCACCTCCTGCCAGTTGAACAGGGCGGTACCGGATTCGAAAGAAAGGTCAGACGGCGTTTCACCGTTCCCCGGGAGAAACTGCTCGGGAGCGCTGAGCTCGCCGGCCGGGGAAATGATGAACTGCTGCGGCTGGCTTACAAGGGCCGCATCGGCGCTGAATCCGTACAGGCTGCGGACGCGCCAGAAGTAGGTCCCGGACGACAGGGCGTTCGTCGCGATAGAGTCCTTGTCGCTGGGAAGGGAAAGGGCCGTATCCTTGAACGACGGGTCCTTGGCGATGTCAACGGTGTAGGACGACGCTGATGGCGACTCCTTCCATTTAAAAACGATATATGGCTTTTTCTCGCGGTACAGGAACTGCTGGCCCGCGGCGGGGGACACCGCCAGCGCCGGGCGATCCGACACGATGCTGAATTTCCGCGCCGGTCCTGCCTTCCCCTGCCCGTCTATAAGACGCCAGTAATAGGTCCCGGCCGGGAGATTCAAGGCGGCGCTCTTGCCCGCGCCGCCGGTTTTCCCGGCGATTGTGGCGAAGGACCTGTCCTTTGAAACCTGGAGAAGGACCTGCTGCGCTCCTTCCGTTTCCCACGTGAAGGTCACGGCCTGGTCCTTTCCCGCCGTGACGTAATACTGGTTGATCTCGGGAGCGACCTGGCGCGCGCCGATCTTATCGATCGTCGCCTTGTTCCCGGTCACCCGTGCCGCGCTGCCGGAATCAACTTCTTCCTTTTTGCCTTCGACGGTCAGGTCCGCCTTACCGGAGGAGACCGACAGGTCGATGCCCTCTTTAGATTTATTCATGCTGAGAACGCCCTTCTTGATCTTGACCGAGGCGTTCCCGGAGGTGATCTTCATTTCACGGCTCCCCGAGGTTCTCCGGGCCGCGATGGAGCCCTGGTCCAGGCCGATCTGCACGCCCTGGTCGGAGTAACAGACCAGGATGAGGGTATTTTCGCCGATCTCAATGTTTGAATTATCCTTGAGACGGACAACGGCACCCGAGTCCTCGGTGGTCCGAAGGTAGTCGCAGTTGTAGACCTTTGAGTTGCGCTCGATGGTTTCCCACAGCACCTCTTCGGCAAAGCGTCGCTCGGCGCTGCGTTGCTTGAAGGTCAGGACGCCGATCTCATCGGCCTTGGACCTCGTATAGGTTCTGGTGAAATCGACGTAGAGCATGAAGGAAAAGACAACGATCAGGCTTAGCGTTACAAGGGGTACGATTCTGTCAGTCTTGAATAATTTCATATTTCTCTTCTTTCTGGTTCGGGTCGAATTCTTTCATGGACGGTGCCTTGATGCCCAGCAGTTTGCGCAGGGCCGGGAGCGTCTTCGGCGCGGCCGGATCGTCCTTTCTGCCAAGGACCGCGTATATTTGCTGGGGCTTGCTTTTTCCCTTGATCATGATCTTCTGCATTGACACGGTGTTGAAGATGCCCTCGACCAGCTTGTGCGAGTCCTGGGAGATAAGGATGTCGGTGCCGAAGGGCTTGTTGAGGGTCTCGATGCGGGAAGCGACGTTTACCGTGTCCCCGATGACGGTGTACTCCATCCGCTCGTGAGAGCCTATCTGCCCCGCGATGACCGGTCCCGTGTTGATGCCGCAGCCGATCTGGATTATCGGTTTTTTCGCGGCACCGCGTCCAATATTGTGTTCGATGAGGGTCTGGCGCATCATGAGGGCGCAATTGACGGCGTTTTCCGTGTCGTTACCCGATGAAACGGGCGTTCCCCAGATCGCCATGATGGCGTCGCCGATGAACTTGTCCACGACGCCGCCGGTCCGGTTGACGCAGTCCACCATTTTCGTCATGTATTCATTGAGGAACTCGACGACCTCTTCCGGATCCATTTTCTCAGAGATGGCCGTGAAGGACCGAATGTCCGAAAAGAACACCGGCGCCACGATCTTCTCGCCGCCGAGCTTGAGCTCGCCGCGCAGGACCTTGTCCGCGAGCTCCTTGTTGACGAACTTGCCGAAGGCGTCCTTGATGCGCTCGCGCTCGCCCAGCCCGACGCCCATCTTGACGAAGGAATCGGTCAGGTCGCCCACCTCGTCGCTTCCGGTGCGTTTAATGTCAACGTGGAAATTGCCCTTCTCTATCTCCTGGGTGGCCGTCACCAGCCGCTTGATGGGCCGCGTTAGGGTCTTGGAGAAGAGATACACGATCAGGATGCCGCCGTTGAGCACTATGAGCGTTATGAGGACATTCCTCCATAGTATTCGGTAGAGAGCCTCGAAAGCCTTGTCCTCCGGGGCCGTGGAGATGATGCCGGTATCGCCGAAGCCGGTCTTGTAGAAGGCCCCCAGGAAATAGCTGCCGCTGCCGTCGGCATACCGCAGGAGACCGTTGTCCGCCTTGCTCTTGAGCATGCCGTCGACGATGGGGAGACTGACGAAATTGGTCTTGGCCCTGACGAGGGAGCTGTCATGGTGGGCCAGAACGTCGCCGAACCCGTTGACGATCATGCTCTTGGTGATCCCCGTCGATTTGACCGATTCAAGAAACAGCGTCATCGGCACGTATACCACCAGTATCGTCGAAGCCTTGGAGGGAGCGCTGTAGCGGTACGGCACCCCGATGCTGATGATGGGAATCTTGAAGTTCAGGGAAGCGTTGTTGACGATGGTGTCGCCGTTGAAGACATTCACCAGCGAGCTCTTATCGTTCTTTATGGCATTGAAGAAATCGTTTTCCGTGAGCTTGTTCTGCTCCAGGAATTTCTTGTGGGACGCGTAGATATCCGTCGAAAAGACATCGCCGTTCCTCGACACCAGGGCGACGAAGACAATGCGGTTGTCTTCGCCGAAAGTATGCTCCTTGAGGGTCGCCTTTTCATGGTCCCCGCTCCCCCTCTCCTCCAGGACTGAAGCCAGGTAATCGGCCTGCCTGACTATGGCGGTAAAATCGGACCGCACCTTGAGGGCTATGGTTCGCGCGATCTCATGGCTGTTCTCCTTGATGCGGAGCTCGTAATCCTGCCTGAAGAAATAGGTGGCCAGGTAGGATATGCCGAAGAGCGCGGTGGCGATGATCAGCGAAATGATGGTGATCATCTTGAATCCTATGGTGAACCTGAACCTTCCCTTAAGCAAAGGCTTTTTCGCTTCTTTCTCTCTGGTAGTCTTCTTCTTTTTTGCCATGATCATCACTTCTTAGTAGTAGAATGAAAAGCCGGTGAGTCATTGTAGCGATGCCGGATTAAATCATCAACAATGATTTGGGAGAAACAGCCATTAATCTTGTTTTTTTATTTCATTCATAATTGCATGCGTATGCGACAGAATCCTTTTCCCGGGAAAATAAACAATACCCCGCAGCAAGCTGCGGGGTATTGTGCCTCACAATGTTCATCCTTATTTTGGTCGCGGCCGAAGGCCGCGGCCGGGGAATATATTCCGGCTGATCAGAACTTACGGCTGAAAGGATGTTCCTTTCGCATCCGCACCGCCAGCATCAACGGGACCAGTTTGTAAGGCAAATTGAAGGCCAGGAACTTGACGGGGTCCTGTACCCTGAGGTCCTGGTTTAGTCCGATCTTCGCCAGCTCCTCAGCCGTCTTGACCCCGCCCTGGCATACCTGGCTGAAAAGGGTCGCATCGCCGGCAAATTCCGCGAAGAGAATGACGATCATGCTTTCAATGATCATCCCGGCGTACACAAGGGCGAAGGGCCTGACCCAGTTCTTTCCCTTAATGAACGAGTAGACCAGCACCACATAAAAGGGGCCGAACACGAAGGCCGACAGAAAGCACATGGCCCTCATCCAGGATGGGTTGGCGATCAGGAGCGGATCATTGTTGACGGCGTAGAGGTTGTACACGGCCCGGGCCCAGAAATAATCGCTCTGGGGCGACGGGGTCATCACGCCGTTGACCAGGTCAGAGGCGAAGGATGAAAATACGAAGAAGGAAAAAAAGACAATGAAGATCCAGTCCCCCTTGCGTTCCCGCAGGGGAAGTACATCGATACCAGACATGGCAAATCCTCCGTTTTGTATATTTTGTATTTAAAGAAGGCGGCAGCTTACCCCGCCTTCGTACTGCCATTTTATACGATACGTTTGAACTATTATATCTACCCCTTGTAATATATCTTTACACCTTTATGTTGTAAATTCGTTATGGGCAATTGTAAGTGCATGATAGGGCCGAGAGCCGCTTTCGCTTACCCGCCAAAATAGTACATCCATGTACTATGGCGGGCGGGGACATCCTGTCCCCTGTATGCGAAAGCAACTCCCGGCCCTATGCAATCAGTATACCCCCGGCAGTATGCGCCAGGGAACCCGCTTCCGGTATTCATCCCAATCCTTGCCGTACTTTGCCGCGCACTTTGTATCGTCCCTTCGCTGGCGGTGCACCAGGAGGATCGTGAAGTAGATAACATAGAAGTACGGCAAGGGGGAGTCAAACAGACATGGCAGGCACCAGGCCAGGGCCATCATGATGTCGCCGACGTAATTGAAGTGCCGCGACCATCCCCAGAAGCCGGAAACGAGGAGCCTGTTCCCCTGGCCCGTCTGGATATACTCCGGCTCCCTGCCCCAGATCCGGTACCCGGGCACGGTCCTGAAACGGTGCTTCTGGATGTTCACGGCTCGGAAGAGGTAGTACCCGGCGCAGTTCAGGATCACCATCAGCGCGATCCCCCAGGCGGGCAGATCGTGGGTGTGCTCAATGAGGTAGAAGGCCTGCAGGGAATAGGTCAGCGGCACCCAGGCCAGGTCGCCGAAGGACAGCATGAAGCCGAAACTGTCATTGACGATGTCCGTGGTGGTGAGTATCGCCTCCTCGTGCCGGAAATAATCGGCGATATAGAGGAACTGAAAGGCCACCACCAGCGCCATGGCCTCGGTGACGAAGCCGTTCCGTGTGAACTGAACGCCCATGAAGGATGCGCTCACCGCGAGCCAACCTATAAGGCCCGGCCTGGCCTCGCAGAAAAACTTGAGGTCAAAGCCGGTTACCGGCGGAATGCGCGGATTGAGGGACACCCCCATGAAGAAATCATGGATCCTGCTGCCGGAAGGCCTGCCCGCCTGCCCGGACATTTTCCCATAGTGGAATAAGAACAAGCTGAAAATAAACACGAATACGACGATCACGCTTATCAGGGCGCCGAAATTATCATAGACAATATCAGCGGATACAACGCCGGTAGCGGCCAGGATTCCCAGGATTGCGATGGTTATAATGAAGGACGCCGGACCGTTCATCCTGTAGGCAAGGCGGCTGCCGTCTTCCAGTTTCACGCCCTGCACTGTCCTCCCCGGCAGGAATGCCTGGAGGAGCGCCTGGAATATCAGCCATGAGCCGAAAATAAGCGCGGCCTTCCAGGTGGGAATGATACTGTCGAGGAATGAAATAAAAGGGCGATAATCGATGTCGCTCCCCGGAATGACATCGCCATGGTTGAACCTGACGCAAAAGTAGAGATAATAGATCAATGCGGGAAGCCCTATCATTATAAGGACATTCCCCGCGGGTCCGCCGAATTCAAGGTTCTTTTTTGCTGCCAACGCCATGGGCGTTTCTCTCTCACGTCATAATTTGCCTCAGCGCATATCCCGGGGGCTTCACCCGTATTATTGATAGGAGCTGTAGGATTTCTTTAAAAATTCATGGTATTCTTTGAAGGCTTTTTCATCGGAAAGCTGGTATTTTTCCAGAACGCTTCCGTATATATAATGGAAGGCGTATTTTCTCGTCTCAATGCCGCAGAACATGTTCGCCAGGTATACGGAATTTACGACCGCCTCGTTAGCCGGGGAGGCTTTCAGAGGGTCGTGGTGGCATTGTATCGCCTCGGCCAGGTAGCCGGGGAAATTCCACTTTTCAGCCACCAGTCCGCCGATGGTGGAATGGCTGATGCCGATGGCTATTTCCTCCATGAATGTTTCCGTGATCAGCTCCCTGTTTTTTGTTTCTTCGGCGATCCTCTTGGCCGTCGCCGGGTCCGTGGATAACAGGATGATCTTGCCGAGATCGTGGAGGAGACCCGCCAGGGAAGCGTGCTCAACGGCGCCCTGGCCGTGGAATTTTTGGGCGATGAGCCTGGCGTAACAGGCGACCTTTGTGCAGTGGTCCCATATCTCCTCGTACATCGAGTAGCGCTCTTCCAGTATGCGGCGGGCGCCGCTCGCCATTATCAGGGACCGGATGTTCTTTATTCCCAGGATCTTGACGGCTTCGTTCACGGTTTCATTGCGCTTCGCCGTGACAAAGGCCGCGGAATTGGACAATTTCAGAATGCTCGTGGTGAGGGCGGGATCCGACAGGATGCCCTCCGCGATGACGTCAAGGGAGGAATCCTGGTCGTCGCACAGCCCCATGATCCTGACTATGTTGGCCGGGAACGGCGGCAGGTCGGTGATGTCCTTGAGGATCCGATCCTTGACGACCGATACGGTGCCCCCCGGCTTGATCTCTCTCGGAATTTCCAGGGTTACGGCGGTCGACTGCGCCACGCTCTCTATTTTAAAGAGAGCCGGGTCGATCCCTATATTTTTCAACGTAACCACGACAAGGGCTATTCCAAGCCCGGCCCCCTCGGTCGGGTCCTCGATATCGTTAAAAGCCTCCATCAGGTTTTGATACTTGCGCGCCGCCTCAAGCCGGAGATTGATCCGCTCAAGCTCCCGGGGCAATAACGCGGCGTTGTTTTTGACGCTTATCCTGATGCCTCTGTCGGAAATGCCGAAATTGAAAGTGACCGTAAAGTCGCTCTTATTGAGAAGGGCGCTCATTTCATCGGGTTTCTGCATGATCTGGCTTTTAAATGATTCCATTCCTTTATTGTAATCGCCGGGATCCTTGATATTGAGGCCGGTGCCGATGAAATATACCCTCTTGGCGTTGGCCTTCTGGGCGTTGGCCGTCACCTCCCTCATGATGGAGATGACCGAGTTGAGAAGATAAAGCTGGTCATGGGCCGTTAGAATCTTCGCGTAGATACCGTCGATGGTCATGATCGTATTCAGATCGGCGAACTTGAAGGAAAGGGAAAAAGGCTGCCGCTTCCTGATGAGATCGTTAATTGCTTTTTTATCGATACCGCCCATATGACCTCTTATCTGTGAAATGTACGATATGACGCGATCGCAAACCGTCTCATGCCTGCGGCTCGTTCCTCCGGGCTTCATCAAGCGCGTTATCCAGTTCGACCATCCGCGTGATAGCGGCCTTGAGAAGGGCAAAAAGAAATTCCGGGCTGTTCTTGGCAAGCTTATAGAATATGGGCTCGTCGATTATGCCCAGCTTGGCTTCATGGGACGTGACCTTCACCGTGGCCGCCCGGGGCTCTGAGCCGATGAGGGCCATTTCTCCGAAAAACTCCCCGCTTCGCATCCGGCGAACTTCGCGCTGGGCCTTGTCGAGGCCTTTTATGATGGCGACCTCCCCGGTGAATATGAAATACATACTGCCATTGCACTGCTCGCCCTGCGAAAAGATCACATCGCCCGACTTGAATTGCTGGGTGTGAACATTATGTACGAAATCATATATGTTCATGGGTCTTCCTGTAATTATTATTCTATACAGCCATCCTGCCAGAATAGTAAATGAAAATCCTTGATCATGTCAAGAATTATAAGAATTATTATTCAAGTAATTATGGGCCCACAATCCACATTGAGAAAACTCCGACATTCATTCAATTGAACAGGCATGGGGATTTTCCTTCCCTGCGATAAACAATTGACAGGGGAATCGCTGATTGGATAATATCACGCATACCCATACAGGAGCCGAAACCATGGATACAAGAAGGTCTTTCTTACTGAAAAGCGCCGGCGCCGCGGCATTGATCGCCGTGCCAGGATGCGCCAAAGAATCGATCAAGACCCCGGGGAACTCCATGAAAACCACGAAGCCGAAAACCGCCCTCGTCCTATGGTATAGCCAGGCCGGCCATACCGAGCGGAACGGCAGGCTCATCGCCAGGACCCTGGAAAAGCTCGGGTTGACCGTCACTGCCCTTGACATACGCGAATGCGACGAATCCACGATGGGACGTTTTGATCTCATCATCATGGGGACGCCCGTATATTATCTCGACGTCCCGGGAAATGTGAGGGAATGGCTAGCGTCGGTCCCATCGATTGAGGGAACCCCGGTGGCGGCCTATTCAACCTTCGGGGGACCGGGCGACAACCAGTACAACACGGCATGGTACCTCCTGGAGCTGCTGGCGGGAAAAGGCGGCATACCGGCCGGGATCGCGACGTTCGGGAATATGTCCACCTTCGCGCCCACCTGGTCCATGGGGAACGAAAAAAGAATACTCAAGTACAGGGACCGCCCCAACGAGGAGATATACGACAAGGTTCGTGAATTCGCAAAACAGGTACTGGCGACAGTCCGGAGCGGAGCCGCCCCATCCATCACGAAGGAATTCTACGCCGGCGAATTCCTCAGGGGATCCTTCCAGGTGAAATTCACCAAGGCCATGATAACCAGGCATACCATCGACAAGGACACATGCACCAAATGCGGGATATGCGTCGAAAAGTGTCCGGTGGGGGCGATCGATATATCAGGCCATACCGTGAACACAAAGGCCTGCATCGCCTGTATCGGCTGCGTCAACAACTGCCCGGTTGGGGCGGTTGAAATGAACTTCCTCGGCACCAGGGTCTATGGCTTCAAAGAATTTCTAAAAAAGCACAAAATAACCATCCGGGAGCCTGAGGAGCTCCGGAAAAAAATATAAGCTACGGGGGAACATAAATCCGATTATAACGCTGCATTAAAAAGAGCCGATCACGACTATTTTGCAGGGCAATTAAAAATGTTGTTGAACGTATTGAGCGGTATTATTAATATTATACAGGGTGACGCTATTTTAATCTCATAATAACGACGCCGGATTTCTCGGTTATCAAAACAAAATAAATATAGAGCGCGTATCATGGATGCGCGCGATAGAGACCGTTATGAATATCGAAATCAACCACTTGTTTCTCAAGGTATTGACGAATTCCCTCGATACCGGCCAGACCAATTACCTCGGAGAACGCCTGGACCAGAGATTCAATGTCTACCAGGTGTCCGGGTTTCCCGAAAACGCGCCACTGCCCCGGAGGACCGCGGCTGAAGTCCTGATAAACTACTTCAAATCGGAAGAAAATATAGTCCGCCTGTTCACCATCATGCTCGAAAACGATGGAAATCGTTTTTATAACAACCGCCTCAAAGTTTGGGGAAAACAGGAGTTCATCAACCTTCTCCTTAAGAACAAATGGATTTACGATCCGGAGGTCAACCGCTTCCTCCTGGATCCCTTCTATGAACGCGAGATCAATTTTCTGAAAAAGATACGCATCCTGGACCTTCGCCACGACGTGGATATTCCCGGCATCATCAAGGATATCCAGGCTGCGAGCTCGAAGCTGAGCGTCAAGGAGCTCGAGTGGCGCATCACGATCCGCCTCTACGACCTCGAGCCTAAGATCGGGGAGCTCATCAGGAAGATCCTCGGCATGCTCCTGACGAGACAGAATTTACAAAACTACACGCACGAGCTCTACGCCTGCCTCAAGGAGCTGGCCATCAACGCCAGCAAGGCCAACTACAAGATACTCTTCGAGAAGTACATCGCCCGCCCGCAGAACGTCTCTCAGGACAGGGACTATTTCCACTTCCTGCGCATGTTCCAGGGGGAAATCGAGGAACACGGGAACAGGCGCCTCATCGAGCTGGCCCGCCAGGAAGACCGCTTCATCAACATCACGTTCCAGTCATCGCTGGACTCCATCGCCATATGGGTCACCAACAGCCAGAACATATCGCTGATCGAGAAGCAGGCCCTCCTGAAAAAGCTCAAAAAGAGCGATTACCAGAACAAGGATTCCTTCGGCGAAGAGCCCGATTACGCAGAGGGCGCCGGTTTCGGACTGAACCTGATCCTGAGCATTTTAAGAAATTACGCCCTGGATCACGATCCGCTCAAGGTGGTTTTCTACCCGGATTTCATCAAGATCGGGTTCGAGCTGACCAGGTCAGAGCTGCTGGCGAAAAAAGACCCCGATCCCGGGCCCGCCGAACCGAACGCCTGACACGCCGAGCAAAAATTCGATCAGCCGGCGCCGGCCAACAGTTCCATCGCAACATGCTTGACATCCTTTCAATGCGGATATACTTGTTTACATCATGGTACGAATAAGCAGCCGCCTATCGATCCCCGACGATGAGATAACCATCACCGCATCGCGCTCTTCCGGGCCCGGGGGCCAGAACGTGAACAAGGTTTCGACCAAGGTGACCCTCAGGTTCAGCGTGGATGGATCGGGCCGCCTCACGGCGGAGCAGAAAAGCCGCATAAGGGAAAAATTGAAAAACGCCATGACACGGGACGGCTCCATCGTGATTCATGAGGAATCGCAGCGCTCACAGGCCGCGAACAGGAAGCGGGTTCTGGAAAAATTCGCGGCCCTTATACGGAAGGCCCTGGTTGTGCCGAAAAAACGCGTTCCCACCGGGGTAAGCCGGGCCCAGAAGGAAAAGAGGCTCGACGATAAAAAGATCCAGGGCAGGAAAAAGAAGAGCCGCAGCCATGAAGAGATTTATTGAGCACGACCTGGCGATCATTCCCTTGCTCGGCCTGATCCAGGGCCTTCTCACTGCCCTGTCCCTCGAGCCTTTCAACGCTCCCCTCACGGCGTGGCTCATGCCGTGGCCCTTTTTCTACCTGGCCGGACGCTACCGGTCATCGGCTTTCCGGCTTATCCTGGCCGGCGCCTCATGCTCCCTCTTCTTTTGCGTGTTCACCTTTTACTGGGTCATAGATCTCTTCCGAAATTTCGCCGGGCTCGGCCTTGGGCCCTCCATGGCGGCCTTCGTGCCCTTCGCATTTTTCTTCAACCTGCAGATACCGGCCTTTGTCCTCCTCTTCGGAATTTCCCTCAGAAGGCGTTTCAGGCCATACCTGCGTCCCCGCTGGTTTACGGCGGCGCTCCTGGCCCTGATCTCCGATTACTGCGTCCCCCGTCTCTTCCCCTACACATGGGGCAACTTCGTCGCAGGGAACCGGTGGATGGCGCAGATGACGGACCTGGTGGGAATATACGGGCTCACGCCGATACTCTTCGGAATAAGCTATGTCATGTACCGCCTGGCGCGCATGGCAGCCCTTGCCCTTTCGGAGGGGATCCGGACAAAGTCCGCGCCCGCATCATTGAAGACGCTAATACGGCCCTTTGCCGTCAAGCGCCTCTGGCCCATGCCCCTCCTCCTGGTTCTCTGCCTTTCCTACGGAGCCATACAGATACACCGCATGACGGAGATACAGAAGACCCTGCCGTCGGTGCGGGTCGCCATTATCAATCCCAACGCCCCCCCCGAGGACGAGAAACTGGTCAACGCCGCAATCCTGAACAAGCTCATGTTCGACACCATTCCCGGCCTTGTCGCTGAAGCTGCCCGGGCCTCCGGGGGGCGCCTGGACCTGATCGTGCTCCCGGAATCGGCCGTTCCCTTCATGTGCGCCGAGGACACGGAGGCGAGCAGGCGCATGAAAGAATATTCGCCCGACGCGGAGCTCATGGCACAGCTCCTCGCCTACAACTGGAACGCGGACATCTTCCTTAACGAGGCCGCCTTCCGGTTTGTGCCGGACGGGCGCGGCGGAAAGGAAATGGCCATGTTCAATTCCTCGGTACTGTATTCCAGGGACGGGAAGCGCCGCGACACGTACCAGAAGAGAAGGCTTCTCGCCTTCGGCGAATACATGCCGGGCGAGGGCCTGCTTCGGCACCTGGGCCTTAAGAAAGCGGCGCAGGAGATCATCGGCGCGTCGAGGTTCAGCAGCGGGGCCGTATCGAACCTGATCGCCTACAGCGTCGTGAACAGGGATAAGCCCTTTCAAACAGCGGACATCCTCGGGTACGAATCAGTACGGGGCACAAGCCCCCGCGATTTCGAGAAGAAATTCCCCGAAGGCCGCGCCTTTTCGCCGGACGGATATTTTCTCCCCCTCATCTGCTTTGAATCGATCCTGCCGGACCATGTACGCTCCTTCTTCAATAACCCCGACAAGCGAAATCCCGATTTCATCGTCAATATAACCCAGGACGGGTGGTACGGGAACACCATCGAAACTTACCAGCACTTCGCCCTGGCCCGGATCCGCGCCATCGAGACCCGGAGGGCCCTGGTGCGGTCAGTGAACAACGGCGCGGCCGGCTTCATCGACATGACCGGCGCGTACGTTACTCCCCTCGCAGGCCCGGTCATGACCGCGCCGGAGACGAAGGGATTCCAGGTATTGGACGTGCCGATCAACCGTGAAATGTTAACGGTCTACACCAGGTTCGGGGACTGGTGGATGGTTGTTCCGGTCGGGGTGATGATTTTCCTGTTAATCTGTAAAATGGCGGCACGCAGAGAATAGCATTGACATTATGTATTAAAAAACAACAATCAATAATGCTGATCTCATATATTAACTGGACGCAAGTCAAGCCCGGAATCATTTAACAAAATGAATGAATTATTTTTTAAAAAAGCGGAAATTAAAGATTTGCCGAAAATTATTAATTTACGGCTAAACTTGTGGAAAGAAGTTGGAAAAATTAAATCCGACTATGAATTTAATAAAATGTTTGAAATTAATTATAATTACTTTGAAAGTAATTTGCTATCAGATACAATGATAATTTATTTTTATGAAAATCAATCAACGTTAGAAATAGTATCGATTGGAATGGGTGCAATAATACATAAACCACCAGTCAACTTGGACAACCCTGGTTTAGAAGGTTATATATTCAACATGAACACAAAGGAGGAATACCGAAAAAAAGGATATGGAACACAAATAATTAAGGCAATAATAAATTTTTTTAAAGAAAACAATGTCAGCAAAGCAAGTCTGATTTCAAATGAAAATTCATACGAATGGTATGAGAAAAATGGATTTAAAGGAAATAATTACTATCAGGAAATTTTTTTTTAAGGATAATACACCGCTAAGACCCGCGGCAGGGATGCCGCGGGAGGCGTTCGTCCGCAGGAGGCCGCATACGAACGCCGAGCAGGATAAGTTTTTTCTTAAGTAAAGCCTAGCCGGTCGCGGCGCCTGAGCGACCCGGAGAGGGGAGCGCGAAGGGGGCCATAGCCCCGGGTTTAAACCCGGGGCTATGGCCCCCTCGCAAACAAGCCGACCGACTTTCGGTTAATAATGTAAGAATTATGGAAATAAAAAGAAATAATCAAGTATACGAAAACCTCGCGGAGCGGATCAACCGCTTTCCCCAGGGAGCCCCGCCCACTGCCCTGCTGTTCGATATATTAAAGGTCCTTTTTACGGAAAAAGAGGCGTCCCTCGCGGCGCAGCTACCGCTCAAGCCCTTCACCGTGGAAAAGGCGGCGGCCATCTGGAAAACCGACGCGGCCACGGCACGGAAAAACCTGGACGGCCTGGCCGCCAAGGCGCTCATCGTCGACCTGGAGATCAACGGGAGAAAGGAGTATGCCCTGCCGCCCCCCATGGCGGGCTTCTTCGAGTTCTCCATGATGAGAACCAGGACGGACATCGACCAGAAGACCCTGGCGGAACTGTTCTATCAGTACATCAACGTCGAAGAGGACTTCATCAAGGATCTTTTCGTCAGGGGAGAGACCAAGATGGTAAAGGTCTTTGTCAACGAATCGGTGCTCCCCGAAACAATGGCGGTGGAGATCCTCGACTATGAACGGGCGAGCGAGACCATAAAGAGTGCTTCCCACAGGGGTATCAGCCTCTGCTACTGCAGGCACAAGATGCTCCACAACGGCCGCGCCTGCAAGGCGCCCCTCGACATCTGCATGACCTTCGGCGGGACCGCAGCGTCGCTGATAAAGAACGGCTTCGCCCGGGAGGTCGGCGTCAGCGAGGGCCTGGACCAGCTGGCCAGGGCCCATGACCTCAACCTGGTGCAGTGCGCGGAAAACGTAAGGGACGACGCGGCCTTCATCTGCAACTGCTGCGGCTGCTGCTGCGAGGCCCTTATCGCGGCCCGAAAATTCGCCTTCCTGAGGCCCGTCAGCACCACAAACTTCCTGCCGTGCATTGACCGGGGCGCCTGCACGGGCTGCGGCAAATGCGTCGACGCCTGCCCGGTGGAGGCCATGGCCCTGGTGTCGGCCAATGACCCGGCCAGGCCGAAGGCGAAGACCGCGCTTCTGAACGGCGAGATCTGCCTCGGGTGCGGGGTCTGCGCCAGGGTGTGCCAGTCCCGTTCCATATCCATGACGGCGCGGGAGCGGCGGGTCATCACCCCGGCGACGACGGCCCACCGGAGCGTCCTCATGGCCATCGAGCGGGGAAAGCTCCAGGACCTTATCTTCGATAACCGGGCCCTCTTCAGCCACCGGGCCATGGCGGCCCTTTTCGGTGCCATCCTCCGGCTCCCGCCGGCGAAGCGGATCATGGCGAGCAGGCAGATGAAATCGGTATACCTGGAACGGCTCCTTGAACGCTTCGGCCCGGGGAAAGGGCCGGCGCCCGGGTCCCCGGAGGGAAGAGGATGAAGCCAAAGAAACATTTTCTGAAATGGCTCTACAGGCGCGGCGCGGTCATGCGTCCCGGCATGGCGCTCCTCGAAAACCTGTACCGCCTCGGAAAGATCCCGCTGATCCGCAGGATGAACCCCTGGATGGATCCGCGGAAGAACGAGATGACCTACATCCCCATCAATGCCGGCCTCGCCGTCGGGTCCGCTCCCCTGCCGCCGAAGATCATTCACGACTTCATCGACATGACGCCATACCACGTTGTGAGCGAGACCTGCGGGTGCCGCCTGGCCCAGGGGTGCGAGCACTTCCCGGACACCATCGGGTGCCTATTCATGGGCCCCACGGCCCTTGCACTATCCCCGGGCACCATGAAACGGGTATCGCCCGAGGAAGCCCATCGACACGTTGAGACCGCCGTTTCCCTGGGGCTCACGCCGGTCATCGGCAAGATCAGGGTGGACAATTTTATCTTCCTGGAGCGGGACCGGGGCCGGCTCCTCAGCGTGTGCTTCTGCTGCCATTGCTGCTGCATGATGGGCTACTTCCGTCATATCCACCCGCGCCATCTTAACGAGGTTATGAGGCCCATCGAGGGACTGTCCATAGAAGTCTCCGGCGACTGCAAAGGCTGCGGCGAATGCCTCCGGTACTGCCGCTTCGGGGCGATCACGATCAGGGACGGGAAGGCCGTCCATGGCGATCTCTGCCGCGGCTGCGGCAGGTGCGAGCGGTACTGTCCCAATGGCGCGGTTTCGATCAGGCTCGACAATCCCCGTTTCCATGAGGATGTTCTCCGGAGAATAAGCTCCTACGTGGACGTGTCATAGGCGATGAAAAACGCCGGATTCCCCAACCGTTGGAGCTTGCATTAATCCATGCTGACCCTCCGGGACATCAGGGCCCATTGCGCGGCAAAGAAAGGGAGCGCCGAGGATTTCCCCTTCGACTTCCAGACCCTCGTGTTCAAGGTGGGCGGAAAGATGTACGCTCTCACCGACATCGACGCGGAAGAACTATCGATCAACCTCAAGTGCGATCCCTACCTCTCCCTGGAGCTGCGGTCAAGGTATCCCCAGGTCACCCCGGGTTACCACATGAACAAGAAGCACTGGAACACCGTCCTTGTCGACGGCGCCATACCGGATGGGGAAATCCTGGAAATGATAGACCACTCCTACAGCCTTGTTCTCGGGGGGCTCCCTAAAAAAGTCCGCGAATCCATTGCCGGATTATAACCGCTAGAATTATTTTCCTCTGTATACTGGATACGATCCAAGAAACGATGGGATGATCTGTGATGGATCAGATTTTGACTGGACATCCCATGGAATTAATAATATATACTGTTTACACAATCGGGGGGTGTATCCGATGCGATCAAACAAATCACTGTTCGCCGTTATCGCACTGGCGGTCCTCTGCACCCAGTGCTGCTCCTATTATAAAAACAAAAACAAGTCGCGCACCCTGGCCCTCCTTCTGTCGGCCCCGCCGCAGTCTCTGGACCAGGCCATCGACATTGCCCGTACCGTGACGAAAACAAAAAGCATTTCCGCCATGATCATCCGCGGCGACGGAACAGCGGAAGGCGCCGTTTCCAACGCGGCTGACGGGACCAATCCGGTAACCATTGATACGCGATTCAGCATCGGGAGCTGCACAAAGATGTTTATCGCCGGAAGCGTTTTCAAGTTGATAGAGGCGAACAAGTTCAGCCTTGACGACACGCTTCAAAAGCTCCTCTATGAAACGGGCATGCTCGGCGATTCGCATAAAAGCAGGATCAATCCATCCATACGAGTAAAGGACCTCCTGTATCACCGGACAGGGATCAGGGACTACCTGGCAGACGCAACGTATTACACCGCGGTTTACGCAAGCCCGAATTCGGCCTGGGATCATATCAAGACCCTGTCCTACGTCGGTTCTCCCGATTACACCTATGACAACGCCAACAGGGGAAATAACGCCTTCAAGTATTCGAATACGAATTATATTCTCCTCGGCATGGTTATCGAGCAGGCGACAGGGATAAAGGTCCAGGAGTCTATCTCGGAGTATTTCCTGTCCCCCCTCGGGCTGGGAAGCACCTATATGGCCGGCGTTGATCCGTACCCCGGATTGAAGTCCATCCCCGGCAACATGGCGATCGGATACGAGAAGGATATATTTGGAAACTGGGTCAAGTCCAGCGCCTATATCACGGAGGACGCAACGGCGATGTACTCATCGACCTGGACCTGCGGCAACATGGTCTCCACGGCCGGCGACATGGCGCGGTGGGTGAAGCAGTACTATCAGCTGCAGCGGTCCAAAGGGTATCTCGCCGCCGATTTTTTCAAGGCAGGCGCCGTCTCCTCGGATTATTTCACTGAACGGACCTTCGGGTGCGGGATCGAGTACGTGAGGCACCGGAGCGGCGCGGAGCTGTGGGGCCATACCGGCACCATCATGGGCTTCAACAGCCTCGTGTTTCACATTCCGGCGAAGGACCTCAGCGTGGCAGTGCTGATCAACGACCACTATCCCGAACGGTGGACCATACTGCACATCATCCTCGAATACGTCAACGCCATGCCATGACGCTTCAGGCCTTGCCCGAGGCGATATCGCGGAACAGGCGCGACGACCCGCGCCTATCCACCCGGATTATGGAAAGGAGGAGCGCCAGGTCCATGTAGAGCAGCGCGACTATCCCAAAAACCGACGTCATCATGTAGTAGCGGTAAATCATGCTCGACATGGTATGGAAGAGCCGCTCCAGCCTCCCGTCGAGCTCGGAGCTGCCGGTGAAGGCCCTGTCACGGTAGAGCTTTTCAAAGATTTCATACAGCGACAGCAGGGTCGATTTTTCCCCGAGCTGGGACCTGAAGATCATCCTCATGCCCGGGGAGCCTTCCATGTCCGCACGGAACTGCCTGTCGAGGACCATCAGCATTTCGTAGGCCAGGTCCCTGGTCTTGTCATTGGCGTCCCTATCGTTGCGGATGATCAAAAAGTGGTACCGGTGATATTCGACGGCCCTTTTGATGACCCTCCGCCACCACGGGTTTCTTACCCTGTAATACAGGAACGCCAGGAGGAGCGACACGGCGGCCGCCAGCCCTTCTGCCAGATATGGTATTTCAAGAGGAAAAGACACGTTACGCTCTCACTGCCGGGGCGATCCGTCCAGCTCGTCAGCCACGGACCTGCCGCAGGCCCTGCATCTCTGGGCGCCCCGGAAGAGGGGCTTCCCGCATGAAGGACAATGGTACCGGCCGCACTCGTATCGCGCCCATTCCACGCTTCCCTTCTCATCGCCAAGCTCGGCGACCTTCTGGCGCCACACCGGGATCGTTCTTTTCATGACCCTGACGCCGGTGGCGAATCCGAATTCTTTAATCATGGCGCAGGGCCACTCCCCGCACTGGTGGCAGGAATAGTAATCCCTGGACCGCACGCACTGCCGTATCTTGCAAATTCTGCAGAAGCCGTACAATTTTTCGGGCGGCTCCGGCTGCATGCAGCCCCGGCATTCGGTATCTTCCGGTTTTGTACCGTAGAGGCCGCCCATGACGCCCTTGAACTTTTCATTATTGTCACGCGTCGCTATGTACACGCCGCAGGTGCCGCAATACAAGCCGCACGGCGCCATCAGGTATTTGTTCCTGAATTCATCCTCGTTCCAGCCTTCCATTGGCTACCCCCGAAAAATAGCTTCCAGCGCCATGCGCGACCTGTCCAACCGGCTCTTATCCTTATATCATATCCGGCCAAATTCGCTGCGTGTCAACCAGATTTACCCGTTATTATCGCCGCTCTAACACCGGAGCGGTCACATGAATACTCCATGTTATCTGACATCATATCCATTTTTTGCTTGCCTATATTTCAGTTTAAATAATATAAAGTCTTAACCGGGCTGTATTAAATATCGGACAGGTTAGCTGACGGCGCTCCAAGGGAGGTCTTTACCATGGACTTTAACATCACCATGTACAAGCGGACTTTTCTCAAAGTCAAGGCTGAATTGATGCAGGAAGTCAGGTTCCGCCTCGATTTTGACTTCTCCGACAGGGAAATAAAAGAAATAAAAGACGCGTTGCGGGCATGGCTTTCACAGAACCAGGGGAACCTTTACACCTTGGAGATAATTTACAATTACAACGTGGATGGCGCCAGCGCCGAAACCCAGCAATGCAACGTGACGATACGCGAAACCGCGCAGGACCTCGCTTTCAAGTTCGAAACCGGCATCGTGCTGAACCTGATAATCGCCAAATACCTCAAGCACATCGTGAAAATGGAAAACGACCAGTCATACAACAATGACGTGGTGAGAAAGCTCATACTGGAAAAATTCAAGTGCAAGAACTACTTGACCATGGTATCGTCGAAATTAACCGACAACCTGACGAGCATACTCTATGAGGATAAGAAGACCAAAAAGATGTACGAGTTCAAGAACGAAAAGGGCATAGTCCTGTTCAGGTCATATACGATCAAATAGCGCGATCCGATACCTATCTCCGGGAATTCCTCAACACATCATGCACCGTCAACACGAGCTTTTCCGCGGCATACGGCTTCTGCAAAAAAACATAGCCGATATCATTAATGCGCTCCCATTCCGATTTTTGATCGGAATAACCGCTGCTCAGGATGACCGCTAGGCCCGGATTCATCGCCAGCAGCTTTTCAATGAGCCGGAGTCCGCTGATGTCCGGCAGCACCACATCGCTGATCACCAGGTCGAACTTCCCCTTCTCCCTCTCGAACAACTCCATGGCTTCGCCGGCCCTGGCGGCGGGGAAAACAATATAGTTGCTTTCCTTCAGTACGGTGATGATGAATTTCCGCACATCGGCCTGGTCTTCCACCAGCAGGATCCTCTGGCCCATTCCCCTGTAATCTGCGGCGCGGGCTGCCGTTTCACCCACTTCATCATGGGCCTTTTCAGCCTTTGAATGGAACACGGGAAGATATATGCTGAATGTCGTCCCCGTTCCCGGCACGCTGGCGACATCGATCCAGCCCTTATGTTGGTTGATGATACCGTATACAACCGACAGCCCCAGGCCGGTGCCGACACCGGCGTCCTTGGTGCTGAAAAACGGCTCGAATATCTGCTTTATGATGGCGCTGTCGATTCCGACGCCGTTGTCCCTTATGGAAAGGCAGGCATATTCCCCGGGATACACGTTTTCCGGGACCCCGACATCGCCGCTTTCTATCATGATATTCCTGGAATCGATCGTCAGCCTTCCCCCGGAAGGCATGGCGTCCCGCGCGTTGACGACAAGGTTCATGATTACCTGC
This sequence comes from Spirochaetota bacterium, assembly GCA_017999915.1. Lineage (NCBI taxonomy): Bacteria > Pseudomonadati > Spirochaetota > Spirochaetota bacterium. Next base: position 241,463 of record JAGNKX010000003.1, on the reverse strand, counting down.
TCTATCTGCCCGAGGTCCGCCTTTACCATCTTGACCCGCCTGTCCAGGTCCGTATGGAAGGTTATGTCCTCGCCGATTATACGAAGCAGCATCTTCTCCATGTTGGTGATCACGCTGTTCAGGTCCAGCGGGACAGGCTGCAGCATCTGCTTCCGGCTGAAGGCAAGGAGCTGCCGGGTCAGCGATGCCGACCTGTTGGCGGCCTGAAGGATCTCGTCGACGATCTCGTACTGCGGATCGGAAGGGTCGATCCTTTTCTGGAGCATGCCGCCGTAACCGATGATAGTCGTGAGAAGATTGTTGAAATCGTGCGCTATGCCGCCCGCGAGGGTCCCGATGGCCTCCATCTTCTGAAACTGCAGGAGCTGCTCCTGTAGTTTTTTTCTCTCGGTAACGTCCGTGACCACGCCGAAGCTGCCGGCAAAACCGCCCCGCGCATCGAAGATCGCCCGGGGAGAGACGATGGTCGATATGACCTCTCCGTCCTTCCTGATCCAGTTAAGCTCATAGGGCCTGTTTTTGCCCTGACGCCTCAGGTCCATCTGCTTGTCATGGAGTATCCTGTTCTCGCCATCAAGCAGATCGTCGAGCTTCTTCCCTATAATCTCATCGTGCGGATACCTGAGCATCTCGCAGAAAGTGTTATTCGCATAGGTGAACACCCCCCCGGCATCAACGATGCCGACGCCGTCGTTCATCGTTTCAATCAGCAGCCGGTATTTCTCCTCGCTTTCCCTGAGCACCTTCTCCGCGACATGTCTTTTCTCAAAGAGGATCGCGTTCTCAAGGGAAATCGCCGCCTGGGTCGAGAACAACTTGACCATCTCGATCCGTTCCAGAGAAAATACGCCGATGGTCGTATTGTTTTCCAGGTAAATGATGCCCTTCATGACCTGCTGCCGTATCAGCGGAACGCAGAGGACCGACCGCGTTTCATTCTCCCGGATATACGGGTCGTGCTCATAGCCTCCCTGGTGCGCAGCGTCATTGAGGGCCACGATAGTGCCGGTCCGTTTTACATAATTGACAATCGACACCGGGATGGCCTTGTAATTCTTCAATTCTTCCGATTTGAGCAGGATCCGGGGCGTATCCCCCATGAGGCCCTCGGCTTCGACATACAGGTCATCGTCCCTCTGCATGATGAGGACGCCTCGATGCGCCCCGGCATTTTCGATGGCGAGCCTCATAACGCGTTCTATGAGCTTTTCCAGCTCTATCTCCTGGGAGATGACCTGCAGGGCGTTGACGACCATTACCAGGTCGAGGGCGCGGGCGCCGGCTGCGTCAATTTTTTTCCCATCCTGGTCGCGCGCAAGGGAGGAACGGGCATCCTGCCGTCGGTCGCTGTCCGTATCCGCGGACGCAAGCTGCGGATAGGCGGCTCCCATATGCCGTACCTTGGCCGCGGCGTCCCATGCGTCATAGAGGCGCAGGGCTTCGCGGAGATATATCCCCGCGACATGGTCCTGCCCCTGGGCGCTATGGAATCGCGACGCCAGCTCAAAGGCCAGCGCCTCCTCCTGCATGAATTCATGCTCCCGGGCCCCCTCGATCGCCTTTGTATAATGGCGCATGGCCCCCATAGCGTCTCCCCGCACTCTTAACCGCTCAGCCTCGACGAGATAGTACTTGTGGCGGTGGTTCATGGGGGCATGGGACGCCCATTTCAGCATCTTTTTCTGATTCCCGGCTACATGGGCCAGGCGGCGCCGGCGTTCCATTCTTGAAGCCCTCTCGCAATCCGCCAGGTGAGCCAGTGAATCATAGAAATAAAAAACAGGCACGATGAACACTCCGACCAGGCCGTCGAGATTCTCCCGCGCCGCGTTCGCATGCCGCATCGCTTCTTCGAAGTTGTGGAACAGGTAATTGTCAATCAACCCATGAATGTGGACAAGGGCGATGGCCGAACGGTCATTGGCGGCCTCATGGACCGGCGCCATGGTCTCCTCGTTGTAGGCCTCTCCCTGAAGGCAGCAGGGATCTCCCGATTCGCCAGACAGGTTCAAGACCGCCTGGTACGATATGGCGAGATAATTGAAATTGGTCGTTTGCCTGAATTGCCTGATCACCCGGTAGTAATAATCCATCCTCTGCCGCACCGCGTCAAGGGGCATGCCGGACAGGTAGGAGTAGAGGCAGAACAGGTTCGCCGACGACGTTGCCTGCTCGATATCGCCGATTTCAAGCTGCAGATGATACGCCTCGGTCAAAGATTCGACGCTTTCCCGGACATGATTTTTCCAGTGCCAGACCATGCTCTTGACGAGATGCAGGACCCGGGCACTGTGCTTTTTCCCGCCGGGACGCTCGCTCAGCGCCAGCGCCAGCTGGCCGTAGGCATACCCGTTGTCTATGTCCCCGAGGGCGCCGCAGAGGATCATGGCATATCCCGCGAAGCTCATGGCAGTTTCCGGGGCATTACCGTGCCTGAGCGAAACCTCGAGGGCTTTGAACAAAAGGGACTGGAGGATCCGGGGCTTGGTCTTGTAGATGGCGACACTCAGGTAATTAAAGATATAGACGCTCGCCAGCATCTTGTGGTCATCCATCTCCTTCATGTTCTCCAGGTCCTCGATCCGCTTCCATTTCAGCATAAGCCGCGTCTTTACCAGCGCCGTCAGGATGTGGAGCCTCGTCGGATTGTCCGGCAGCGGCATGCCGAGATTTGTCAGAACTTGGAGCCCTTCTCTCAGACCCTCCCGAAGGCGGTTCTGGGCATAAAGCATCTGGATAACGCGCTCGTGTATGATGATGGTATCAAGGATGTCCCTCGCGTTGGCGAGAACGGTTTTCGCCAGGGAATCCATGTACGCAAAATCCGTCACCAGGAACGCCGCCTCGACACCCTTCGTGAACAGGGAAAGGGCGAAGTCGTAATCCCGATTCCAGCAATCGTCTCCCACGATGCCGGCCGCGGTCTTTAAATACATGTGGGCCGACTGGTAGGCGGCGGACGCCATCGCCTTCTGCGCCGCGGCCAGGTTGAGCTTCGCCACGCGGTAGCGCTCTTCATCGGCCACGATGCAGGGAAGGCCCGCGTTCAGCTGACTCACGATGGTTATGATGGAATCATCAAGATCGTCTTCAGATGTCCTCTGTAGAATGAGGTTACCTATGCTGTAGTGGGTTCTCCACCGTTCATCTTCCGGGATGAGGGAATAGAGCATTTCCACAATGCGGTCATGGGCGAACTTGAAGGTGGTGCCGGCGATCGTGACATACCCGCCCTTGATCACGGGGCTCATTTCGGCGAGAACGGCCTGAAGGGAAATGCCGGCGGCATCCGCGACTATCTCAAGCTCGAATCTGCTCCCCATGCAGCAGCATATCTTCAGGACCCGCAGCGTCTCCGGCGGAAGCGTCATGATATCCCGCATCATGAGATGGCTCACGTTACTGGTCACCGGCATCTGCCGTATCGCGTCAAAATCGCACTTCCACCCGCCCGCCGGATCATAGGCCAGCACATTGACGTCAAAAATGGATTTCATGAACTGGTTTATAAAGAAGGGATTGCCCCTCGTCTTCTCATACACGAGCTCGCCCAGGGTCCTGGCCTCGATCGCGTCTTTCCTGAGGAAACACGCGACATACCGCATCGTGTCATCAAGACCGAAGGGCTCCACCTTGATGGAATGCATGGAAACATCAAGGTTGCTGATGTAGTTGACGGCCTCATGCTGGGGAAGATGCTTTTCCGGCTCATTATCCCTGTAGGAGATTATCATCAGCAGGTTGTGCATCTCGTCGTCCTCGAGGATCGACTTGACAAGATTCATGGTCGCGTAGTCGGCCCACTGGAAATCATCGATGAAAAGCACCAGAGGATGATCCGCCGTGGCAAGGGCTCTTATAAAACCGAGGAACATCAGCTTGAGCCTGTTCATCGCGGCCTCGGCTCCCAGGTCAAGCACTTCAGGCTGCTTCCCGATTATAAGCTCAACATCGGGAATGACATCGGTGATAACCCGGCCGTTATCGTGCAGCGCTTCACGGAGCAGATCCCTCCATCGCGCGATACGATCCTCGCTTTCAGACAGCAGCTCCCTGACCAGTCTCTGGAAGGCCTGTATGATGGAGCTGTACGGGACGTTCCTCTTGATTTCATCATGCTTGCCGGAAATGAAATAACCGTTCTTTTCGATGATGCGCCTGGATATCTCGCCTATCAGCGTCGACTTCCCGATCCCGGGGTGTCCGTGGACCATCACCAGCTCCACGCCGCCCTCGCCGTTACTCTTCCCGGACTGGCGGAAAGAGGAGCACACCTTCGCGAAAGCCGTCAAGAGGGTTTCGAGCTCTTTTTCGCGGCCGATGAAGACCTGGGGCATCGTGAACCTGCTCGCAATGTCTTCAGAGGCGATCGCGAAGGGCTGGATCCTCCCCAGGCCGTCAAGGCCGTTTATGCACCTGATTATATCCGCATGGAGGCCGAAACTGTTCTGATAGCGGTCTTCGGGATTCTTGGCTATGAGCTTCATGACGATCGCGGAAAGCACCCTCGGAACGTCCGGGTTGATCACGTGTGGAGGCTCGGGATTCCTGGCGATATGGCAGTAGATGACCTCCCGGGGATCATCCCTTTTCAAGGGGTTGACTCCGGTCAGCATTTCGTACATTGTCAGGCCGAGGGAATACAGGTCGCTCCGGTAATCAACGTCCCTGTTTATCCTGCCGGTCATTTCCGGCGATATGAACGGGAGTATCTCACTGGCGACGGCGGGCAGGTATATCTTTTCAATCATGCGGTTAAAAATGACGGAGATGCCGAAATCTATCAGCTTGGCGCTTTCGCCGGCTATGACAATATTCGACGGCCTGATGTCGCGGTGTATGATGTCGCTTGAATGGAGCACGCCGAGGGAAGACGCGAGCTGCAGGACGATATTGAGCGTCCTTGCGAGATCAATGCGCCCCCCGTCCATGATGTTCCGGAGAGAGGTCCCCTCTATGAATTCATAGATGACGGACGGCATGCCGTTATGGTCGGCTATATCGTAGACCTTTATCACGCCGTCGCAATCAAGCTTCTTTATCATGTCGTATTCATGCTTGAATAGCACCCATTCAAAAGAAGTGAGATTTGCGGTCTTGTATGCCTTGATGCTTACGTTTCTGTTCGAATTATCCGTGCCGATATAGCTGATCTCGTGCAGATTTTCCGCGGTCAAATCAATGATGGCGTATTTTTCCTGGAGTGACTGAAGGCCGGACGCAGTTTTCATACGGTTACTACTCGGTACTATAACCCAACTATTGTTATGCTGGCTCCCGCGCCGGAACACAGGGATGCCCGCACTGGTAAATATTTCCGCAATTAATTATTTGTAAGAGTATTAGAAAGAATTATTTTCGTTATTATAATGATATCTTTAGAGATGTCAATATAAAAGCAATTATTATTCCATTGACCGGGAGTAAATATTCAAGAACCGGTTCTCATCCTTGATGTCGCGAATTGAACATTTGGTCAGTTTTACTGCACATTGCGGCTGTCGCAGCCTTGGTCGTTGACCAAAACAAGGATGCCCCAGGATATTCCATCATGAAACAGCACATGGGTCACCAATTTGCCGGAATTGAGCGGGAACTTTACGGGGTGACGCAATCGTGCCGTTATGCGTTATTATGCTATGGCCCTGGCGATTGACGCTCCGTCATTCAACACCTGGAGCGCCATCATCGAGAAGGAAAGACCCGATCCGAACCCGAGAACGACTATACGGTCGCCCTCTTTCAGGGCTCTCTCATCGAGGACCTGCTTTAACGTAAAGGGTATTGATACCGACGCCATGTTGCCGTACCGGTCAATGGATACGGCGCATTTCTCCATTGGAAACCCGATGGCGGCCATTCCCTTTTTTATTATTTTCAGGCTCGCCTGGTGGGGTACTATGACATCGACATCATCGATACTCCATTGAAGGTCATTGAGCAAATTCTTCACCATCGAAGGAAAATGGGTGAGCGCTCCCTCGAACAATGCGCGGGAATCGGTGCTCATGGGGTGATCCTCCGAGGGAAGAATGCAGCATTCGGCATACTCGCTCAGGGTCGTCCGCGAAAACGCCCTGAGACGGAGCGGCGCCTCGGCCCTGAATGAGGGGGAACATACAAGGACCGCCATGGAACCGTCGCCCAGGGTCAGCGACGCGAGACATTCGGAGCCCTTTTCCCTGTTGATCATCGCCCTCATGCTGTTCCTCATCACCGTGCCTCCCTTCTCGGCGCTCACGATAAGGGCGCACCGCGACCTTCCCGACTTGATCATGGAATCGGCAACGATCAGGCCGTCTATAAAACTGAGGCACGCATTGGAGATGTCAAGACTCATGGCGGAAGGAATGCCGAGACGCTTCTGGAGCAAAACCGCCGTGGACGGCTCCGAATACATTCGGCTGACGGCGCAGTAGAGTATCGTATCGATATCGCCAATGTCGAAGCCGGCGCCGGCCCTGGCGATGACATCCCGGGCGGCGCGTTCCGCCATATCCAAAACCGTAACACCATGGGGCGAGATCCTCCGCTGGATGACGCCGACCTTTTCACGGATGTTGAAGTGCCGGTATTCAGGGAAATGATCTATGATGGCCTGGAGATCATGGCTTTCCACCGTATTTTCCGGCAGCCAGCATCCGAAATCCAGTATGCTAATCTCACCCTTGAAGGTGGGTAATTTCAAATTCATTTTTCCGTTCATCGCTCCGCCTGTATGAAATATAATATTTAACAACTTTTTTGTGTTATGCGATTCTGTCAATATTATATTCACAATTTTTTTTCAGGCGGAATATTTTTTGCGGAAAGTTTGGATAACTTACAGCACAATGAATCATGTCGGCAGTCGACTGTTATATTGTTTATTGTCTACTGTTTATTTGGATCCGGCTCTTTTGAGTATCTCCACAATCTTTTTAAAAGGCGACTCAGGATCGTCAATCACCATGAATGCCGCATACCTGAGGGCCGTCATACCTTCATCGGATCTTGCATTCACATCGGCGCCGGCCTTGATGAGAGACCTGACTATGTCAGGCTTTCCCTTTGAAGCAGCCTCCATGAGGGGGGTCCAACCGCCCTGCGCTTTCTTGTTGACATCGGAGCCCTTCGATATGAGCAGATCAGCCATGGCCGGCTCAAAGGCCCCCTTGATGGCGTGAAAAAGCGCTGTCCAGCCGGCATTATCGGCGTCATTGACGCGGGCGCCGGCCTTGACAAGGGCTTCGACAGTCTCGGGCCGGGAAAAATTCGCTGCGAACATCAGGGCAGTCATCCCGTTCTTGTCTTTCAGGTTCACGTCCGCTCCGGCCGAGACCAGCTGACGGGCCACGATCGGTCCGCCCTGCCCTGACGCCCACATAAGCGCGGTCATTCCCTTCTCGTCCTTATCATTCAGGCGCGCTCCTCCCTTTATAAGGAGCGACACGATCTCGCGGTATTGGTCCTCTCCGGACATGTTCTGGGAGGCCAGGATGAGGGGCGTCTGTCCGCCCTTGCTGGCCCTGTTGACATCGGCCCCGGCCTTTATGAGCAGTTTGAGTATGTCAATGCCTTTTGGAGAAAGGACGGACATGATGGCGGTCTCGCCGGACGAGCCGGCCGTGTTCACATCGATCTTCGCGTCGACCAGTATCTTCGCCATTTCGAGGCTGCCATTGGCGCAGGCGTGATGGAGATAATCGTACCCAGGCTTATTCACCGAGGCCCCTGCTTTCAGGGCCTCCCTGGCCGCGGCAGTATCGCCATGCTTCACCGCGAGAAAGAGCTCATCCTCGCGGTTGGCGATGTCCTTGGCGCCGGATCCTATCAGCATATCAGCAAGGGCTGCATTCTCGCTCAGGCGGGCCTCCATGAGGGCGGTGCGGCCTTCCGCGTTCCTTGCGTTGACCTTCGCCCCATGCCTGACCAGTAACCCGGCCAACTCCACCATGCCGGCCCGGGAAGCTGCGATCAGCGCGGTATCCCCCTTTGAGTCTGCGGTGTTCACGTCGGCTTTCGCCGCGAGGAGCAGTCCGGCGGCCTTCAGGAACCGGTCCGCCTCCATCGCGTTCATCCAGGGGATAAGCATCAGCATGGTCATGCCGCTTCCTTCCCGGGCATTCACATCGGCCCCGGCTTTAACCAGGGCCTCCATCACATCCAGGTGCCCGCCGCCGATGGCGTATGCCAGGGCGCTTGCCCCGTCCTCCGACCTAAGGTTAAGGTTCGCCTTCGCCGAGATGAGGAATTTCACCTTTTCAAAGTTCCCGAACTGGCACGCGATCATCAGGGCCGTCCTTCCCTGGTTGGAGGGGTCCCGGTAGTTTATATCGGCTCCCGATTTCAGGGCCGATTTCATGTCATCGAGGCTGCCCATGGCGGCCGAGCCGATAAGGTCCCCGTTGGGATCCGCATGGAGGGATGGTGAACCGGCCATCAGCATCGATATAACGCAAAACAGTATCGCGCGTTTCATGGGGCTATCCTCGCATATTGAAAATTTGTACGCCGTCCCGAATAGAAGAATATGCCGTGAAAAGGCCTTATGTCAATAAGTATATTTACCGCCAGGTAAATACTGGGGCAGAAGTATACCCAAATCCTCCATTTTATTCTTTACAATTCAGTCGGTTCCCTCAATGTACGCAATGGAGGCTACCTATGAATCTCAACTCCGATTTCGTGGGCATCAGGCTGAAAGACTATTCGTGCAATATAAGCTCCCGCTGGACCATGAACTATGCGGCCGCCATCGGCGATCCCAATCCTCTCTATTTCAACGATGAACGATCCGGGGGCATCATCGCGCCTCCGGTGTTCCCCGTGGCGGTCACCTGGCCGGTGATAGAAAGGATCGCGGATTACATCGAGGCGGAAACCTTCCCGAAGGAAGTGGTGTTCACCCAGGTCCATTACACCGAACACCTCCGCATCCACAGGCCCGTGGTCCCCGGCGACAATCTGGCCGTCAAGGGAACGATCGTGACCATACTCCCCCACAGGGCCGGGACCCATGTGGTGATACGGTTCGACGCGTCGGACGCGGCGGGCAAGGCCGTCTTCACGGAGCATATCGGGGCCATGATGCGCGGCGTGACCTGCGGCGACGGCGGCAGGGGCAAGGACGCCATTCCCCCGGTCCCACGCCGCCCCGAGGAGGGCCGGCCCGAATGGGAATCCGTCGTTCCCATCGATCCCCTGGCCCCGTTTATCTATGACGGCTGCACCAACATCCATTTTCCCATACATACCTCTGTCAAATTCGCCCGCCAGGTTGGGCTCCCGGGAATCATCCACCAGGGCACATCCACCCTCGCCCTGGCGGTGCGCAAAATCATGACACGCGAGGCGGGCGGCGACTCCACCCGGCTGGACACGCTCTATTGCCGTTTCACCGGGATGGTGATGCCCGGCTCCGATATCAGGGTCCGCTGCACCGGGAAAATCAACGGGGCCGAAGGAACGGATATCTTTTTCGTTGTCCTGAATTCGCAGGATCAGCGCGCCATCAGCGACGGCCATATCAGGCTGAAATAAACAAGGAGGTCACCATGACCTGGAACAAGCTGAATCAAACCTGGCATTTCGTGGAACAGTGGGCGGATAAGCGGCCCGGCGCCGAGGCCCTGGTCTTCGGCGATGAGAGGCTGAGCTGGCGCGATTTCAAGGACAGCATGGACGCCGTGGCCCTGGCCTACCTCGAGCTCGGCGTGCAAAGGGGCGACCGTGTCGCCCTGCTCTCCATGGCGCGCAACGAGTTCCTCACGACCTACATGGCCGCAGGCAAGGTCGGCGCGGTATGGCTCGGCCTGTCGCCGAAATTCACCATCGATGAGCTGCGCTACCAGATCGGAGACTCCCGCCCCTCGGTGCTCATGACCGTGAGAGAATACATGGGCGCGGACCTGTCGGACACGATCAGGACCCTCATCAGGGAATTTTCTTTTATCAAGAAGGTCCTTGTCATCGGCGAGGCGGTCGATGGGACCGAGAACTTCCATTCCTTTATGAACCGGCCGCGGGAAAACCTGAAGGCCGCGCTGGCGCAGAGGGCCTCCGAGGTAAGGGAGGAGGACGAGGCGCTGCTGCTCTACACCTCCGGCTCGACGGGAAAACCGAAGGGCGTCATCCACACCCACCGAAGCATCGTGTCGAACATCAAGGTCGAGGTGGGCAAGTTCTACTTCGACGAGGATTCGCGGGGCATCCTTCACTTCCCGATCAACCACGTCGCCGCGGACGTCGAGATCGGCTTCGGCGCCATCATGTCCGGCGGCTGCATCGTCTGCATGGACAAGTTCGATCCGCTCCAGACCCTGGCGGTCATAGAAAAGGAAAAGATCACCCATATCGGCCAGGTCCCGGTTATGTTCCTCCTTGAATTCAGGCAGCCTGAATTCTTCAAGTGCGATTTCAGCTCAGTGCGGGCCTTCGTGTGGGCCGGCGCGGCGGCGCCGAAGATCATGCTCGACATCCTGACGCCGATCTGCCAGAAAACGGGGGCCCTCCTCCTCACCGGCTACGGGAGCACCGAGGTCTGCGGGTTCATCACCTATACCGAAAAGAGCGAGGACACGGAAACGCTCCTCAAAACCGCCGGGAAGATCGCCCCGCCCTTCGAGCTGAAGATCGTCGATGGCGACCGCCGGGAACTGCCGGACGGCGAGATCGGCGAGATCGCGGTACGGGGCCCCTTTCTCATGAAAGGATATTTCAACAAGCCGGAAGAAACGGCGAAGGTCATCGATGCGGACGGGTGGTTCTACACCACGGACCTTGCCTTCCGCGACAGCCGCGGCTACATCCGCATCACCGGCAGGCTCTCGGAGATGTTCAAGTCCGGCGGCGAAAACGTGTATCCCCGCGAGATCGAGGAAGTTATCGAGTCACACCCGGGGGTCATCTTCTCCGCCGTAATGGGCGTCCCCGACGAGATATACCAGGAGGTGGGATGGGCCTTTGTCATGCCCAAGCCGGGACAGGCCGTTACCGAGGAGGATCTGCGGGGCCTCTGCAAATCGTCCCTGGCCAACTTCAAGATCCCGAAAAAATTCTTCATACGTCCCATGCTCCCCCTGCTGGCGAGCGGAAAGGTGAACAAGATGGCCCTGAGGGACGAGATCAGGGAAATGCTGAAAAGCTCCTGAGGCTCAGAGATCCTTCTTGTTCTCTTCTTTCATTATATATCGGAACACGCAGTGATCCTCTCCCGTTGCGTGCCGGTCCCTGAGCATGAGGGTGACATCCGGGTTATAGCCGTCAAGTATGGCATAGTCGGCGTATTTGCAGTATATCTTCGCGTAATCGACAAGGCCCCACCGGACCGCCGCTTCGATGAAGGTGCAGCTGCCCACCCGCGCCTCAAGGTCCCCCCCGGGGAAATCGGGCCTGGCCTCGAAGTTTTCCGGCGAGATATCGGTATAGATGAGCCAGTTCCGCAGTGACAGGGGCTTTCCCTGGGCCTTGACCGTTTCGGCAATGCGCTTCCCGCGTTCCCTGCCGAATTCCTCGATGGCTTCCTTCAGGAGCTTTTCGCCTTCCTCCGGGCCGAGGCGTCTGATCACATGCTTCGCCACGGTCGCGAAGAGCTGCGCCGCGAGGCCGAATCCCGGGGTCTGGAATTTTGCGCCGACTTTCTTCCTCATGAAGAGCACCTTGATGAGATAGGAAAAGCTCAGGCCCCATTTTTTTTCACGGTCCAGTTCATTCATCGGTCGTCTCCTTCTGAAGGGTATTCACGGCAGGGAGAACCTTATCATGCGTGATAAATTATTCAAGCAGGATTTAAACACCAGGCTGAATAATAGCGGGGGTAGCAGTTGAATAGTGGGGGCATGGGCCATCCCCGCTCGTCCGCCTCGTATAACATCCATGTTGACTCGGCGGAATCGGCGACGTCCTGTCGCCTTCTCGCAGGGATGGCCCATACCCCTAACATAATACTGCTACCATGGCAGATCACTTCGGGCCACGGGCTTTATGGTATAATAATTGACAGATTGGACAGGGCCGTCATTCTATTCCTTTTTGAATGGCAGACCATCGGCTCCATCAATGAAAATAACGTATATCGCCATCATTTTCACCGCAATCGCCGTGGCAGCTCTTTCGGGCGCCTCACCTGGCACCGTCATACCGGAGCGGCTGGAACAGGACATTGTCAGGCAGATCCGGGAAAAGACGCTGCCCGTTTACAAAAAATACATCGGCGTTGAAAGCACCCGCGAGATCGTGTCCCGGCAGTACGACTCCAGGGACAACTCGTACCGGGGCGGCTACACCGTGCTCCTCCGGCGCAGGGAGTACTTTTACCGAAAGGCTACGTACAAGGTGCTGAAATACGAGAAAAACGGAAAGCCGGAGCCGGCCTGGAAATACAATTATCCGACACGGAGCCCGGCCTACCTGCCCTTTGGTCCGGATACGGACGCGAACTACGCAACGCGTCTCAAGGGCAAAAAAACGATAGAGGGGATACCCTGCTGGAAATTCGAGGTGATGCCGAAGAAGAACACCTCCCGCCATATGAAGGGTTTCATATATTTTTCAATCAATGGCCTTGACCTGGTCTATCTCGAAGGGACCGTGGCCTATTATCCTCCCGGGCTGAAAAGCCTTGCCATGGCCATCTTTTTTAAGAAGCTGGATGACGCTTATGTCATGAGTAAAGGCTCGTACACCTTTGTCGTTCATGTGCCCCTTTTCTATCCCCACCGCAAATTCGAGCAAACCTTCACGTCCGGCGGCGACAGGATGATCCCGGCCAAGCCCTGACGATATACACCGGAGCATGCGGCGGGATATTTTGCCGCATAATGTTTCGCTCGCTCTCATGGAACCATGCCGGACACCCGCGATCATTTTCCTGGCGCCGATTCTGACACCATGTTCAAATTTATTCCTGCTCAAATACAATTCCCGTGCCTTTTAAAAAGACATAGCAGCCTATTCCCTGTATAATTAAAATATATGAGGAATGTTGAAATTTCAAAGGAGGCGGGATGGGCACTTTATACTTTGAAGAATGCGATGCGACGATACTGGTGCGCATGAATGAAAACCCCACATGCGTAAACCTTGCCCGCATGGAGCGTGAAATAGAGTCCCTGATAAAAAACAATCCATCGCGCATAGCGATGGATTGTTCATGCATGAAAAATATCGACGCGGCCGTTATCGCCTTTCTTCTGAAATTCAACACCCGCCTCAAGAGACAGGATATCGATCTTGTCCTGTGCGGCCTGAGCCGCGACATGATCCGCAAGCTTGACATATTGACCGTGCTGGATAAATTTACGATCCAAAAAGATGATCCAATCAATGGGCCGCAGTGTCACAGCCAGGGCGGTTTAACGGCCCATCTCATCTGATCAGCCTGGTCAGTCCTGCCGAAACCGGCCTATGCGCCTCCCTTTTGAAGCTTGATGCTCATCTCCTTGTCTTCGGTCTTGGGGGGAGCGCCAAAGAGCTTCACCGTAAAGCCGATGCCCACGCTCAGCCTCTTTTCATCAAAGGTCTTGCTCATGGCGTGAATGGTGGCGCCGCTCACGTTGGAATATTCGTAGCTGTAAACGCGCTCTTTGATGTACATCATATACATGCCGCCGACGGTGATATCCAGCCATTCTGAAACGCCAAAGGCGAACCCGCCGCCGAGGCTGTGGCTTCGCAGGAGCGGGTCGACCTCATTGCGGGCATTGGGCTTGATCCCGAAATCGTTGAAGGCGTATCCGACGCTGATCGTCGTCTTCGGAAGGAAGGTCCATTCCAGGCACCCGCCGAGGCGGTACCCCACTTCCTTAAAATACTTCTCCCTGCCGTCGAGGTCCCTCTTGTTGCGCAGCTGGATCTCCCAGGAAAGCTCGGTCCTGAGGCCCTTCCATATCTTCACGGAGGTTCCCATGGAAAGGGTCTGCGGGTATGTGACCTTGAGCTCCTTCTTGACCTCCTTCCGGAACCTGATGAAAGCCTCCGGCGTCATCTTGGATATATCATAGCCGGACGGGTCGTAGAGGTATTCCATCAGTATCGGCTTTATGCCGTCCAGAAAGATGTTCAGGTTTCCCGATGACGCGACCACGCCGGGGACGAAGAACTTGTTCGTCTTCTTCTTCAGTATCATGGGCAGGTAATACTCGTACTTCAGTCCGATGTCGATTATGCTCAGAGGCCGGAAATGCAGACCCCCGATTACGCCCAGCCCGTATCCCTTGACGTCGACATCGATGAGCCATGGAAGGGTCATCTCGACCCCGTACCCGGTGGTGGTCTGGGTGGCTATTCCGGCGTATTTCACGCTGATCGACTGGTTTCCCGATGCGTTGATATACCGCAGGCCCACCGCCGCCGACATCCATTCGACGAACTTGTAAACGCCGCCGACAGTGCCGGCTATGTACATTTCGGTCCGCACGGCCTTGGCGTCGCGCCACATGCCCATGACATTGTTCGAGATGCCTCCTGTCATGGCGTATTTCGTCTCGTAGGGAGCCAGGATGCCCCAGTCGATCACGGCCAGGCCCTTGTCGAAGGTCATGCCCGGCGCAGCCTGGGTCACGGCCACATCGAGGTAGACGGCCCATGTGTCGGCCTTCCATATGAGCTCGAATCCCGGCAGCACCGGCGCCAGGGTTTCGGCGGTGTATTCTTTGGGCTTACCGTTCATTGGATTCTTGTAATTCGACGTGGGAAGCATCGGGAAGTTCTGATATTGGATGCCGTAATAATCCATTGAATGGATCCTTTTTGCATAGTAGGTCTGGGAGCTGAAATGCACGTTCAACCCGTTATATTCAAGATAGGCCAGGCCGGCCGGGTTGTAAAAGGCAGCGTCCGCCCCGGTTGACGCGAACCGGTTGAGGGTCCGCACGTAATCGGCGCTGTGGTTGGGAAGTATGCCGTCCTCCTGGTTGAGGCGGGAGGCGTAGGCTGAAAACGCAATGATCGAAAACAAAATATTAATAATACATATAATACCGAGCTTCTTCATTATAATGTATTCCTCCGGGATATGCTTTATTTATGTTTAAAAATCGGCCCCACCCCTCATGGCGGCAGGGCCGTTGTTACAATTCCGCTTTTTGCTGGATCTCTGATATGCTTAATTCATGTGACTTTGTCGTATACTTCTCATCAACATTCATTGAAATATATCAATTAACCTGCATCATGACTTTATATCGTATTACCGTTCCATCTTCCGCGGTAACATCAAGATATGCTTCAGTCAAACCATGACCATAGGTCTGGCCCAGCCAATTCGTTGCTGTTGGCCCTGTTACCTCTCCCGTGTAAACACCTGTCGAAGCGTCCTTGGTGAAAGTGAACCCGGTAGTAGATCCACTATTGAGGGTTACAAGCCCCGTTATACCGGAAACAGTGTTGTCCAACGGTGTCGCCAGAATTTGGAATTGATACGGTTGATACGTGCCCACGCCATCAGTGAAGGTCTTGGCATAATCAAAAGCGGTCAACAATTTTGCCGCGGATACAACCGGAGTCAATACTTCTTCTCCCCACGAATAACCGGTGATCCCCGTTTTCCCATTATATATCCGATAACTGCGAAGAACAAGATTTTTCAAATGAGCCTCGGACGACGGTAACGCTCCCTTGGTAATCGAAATCGTATAGGTCTTTGTGGCGCTCTTATCCTGCGATGTCACCGTGACGGTGATAGTGCCTGTTTTTGTGGCTGCCGGAAGGGCGGTTATGGGAACGGCCACACCGGATGTGGCGGTCCACCCGTTGACAGCGGCGGTCATACCGGCCCCATCGGGCAAATGCACGGTAACATCAAGACAAGAAACATAGCATGATATGCCGGCTGTATAGGCCGTAACCGCCGCATCGAAAGCGGGAGCAAGGTTTGCCGTAACTCCTCCCAGGGAACCGGCCGTCACCGCAACAGAAAGGCCCGAAAGACTTGCGCTGGTGCCGTAATAGTATATGCGCACCAGGTAGGCCATGGTGGCGGCGCCGTCTTCGGAGGTCACATTCACGGTAACGGTATTCACGTCCTTTGTTGCGTCAAGGGCCACCGGTGCGGTATGATCAGTGGCGGAGACCGCCGCCGGGGTCAGATCGTTCAATCCCACTGTGACAGAGGCGCCATCGGAAGCTATGGCTTTTACCGTAACCGATGTTGTCTCGGCCTTTTTCACAACGAGGGTATACTCCGCCACTTCAGGCGCGAAGGCCGGCGAAATGGTGAAATTGAGAACCTCAAGGCTCTTCAGCGCGGCGCTGCTGCCCGCCGCGGCAAAGGGCGTTGCGTAGGGGAGCATGCTTTTCCCGCTTTTGCCGGAATCACAGCCGCCGATAAGGACCGCAGCCGTGATTATCATCGCCAGTGATTTCATTGTTTTTTTCATAGTACGTTCCTTCCTTTTTGTAATAACGTCCGGAATCATTCTCGATTTTCGATCATCAGGGATGCCAGAAACTGTTTGCCGTCCACTGATTCGCCGGGTCCCAGTATGCCGACCCGAGGTTCTTGTTGTCCGGATCCGCGTCATAATAGAGCACCGTGCCGCTTGTACCCATGTAATCAATCGATGTATAGGAATCGGCGTTGCGCGAGGTGGCGTCCTTGTTCGTTATGATATAATGCACGTGAAGCACAGCGATCAGATCCCCTTCCGGCGTGAGCATGGTGATGTCCCCTGTCTGCGGGCCGATTCCGGAACCGGATAACCCGTTGATTTTCACGGACATCCCCCCGTTCAACTTGAATCCTCCATTGGAGCCCACCAGAGGCATGCCCTGATCGCCGTTGTCATAATTAACGTAAGTCATGGAGTTCGTCGCCGTGGTACCGCTGACCGTGACTACCCAATGCATGTAATTTTCCGCGTCATAATCCTTGATGGCGCCATAAAATGTCTTATCGTATGCGCCGCTCGGTTTCGGCGTCCAGGAGGCTTTGTTCGCCCGGGCCACCGGCCCGTAGATTCCAAAGAACAACTCGTACACATTGAGAAGCCGTACACGAAGCGTATAGACCTGGGTTATCGTCCCGTCCTCCGAAACGACCTGAATCGGTATCTCCTTGATGACTCCCGCCGTAAGGGATACTTCCTGCGTCATTTTCCCTTCAACGAGGGTCGACGGCGTGCCGGCGGTCCCGTCAATGCTCATCGATGTAATAGCGTCCGACATGGCCTTTGCCGTCACATTGACCTTGGTATATCCAAATACAACGCAGGAATAGCTTAAAACGTCTTTATTGAAGGCAAGGCTGTTGTCGGGAAAGAAATTGCCGTCGGCATCCTGGTATATCTGACGTGATGATTCATTGGGCCCCATGCTCACCTTGATATATTGGAGACGCGCCTCATTCTTGGTGAAAACGGGCTTTATGGCCCGCATGACCGTTACGTTATACAGTGAGGTTGAGCCGCTGTTCGCAACAACGACAATCTTAATCACCTCGCTGTTGACGGAATCGCCCTTGGCCAGGCTGAGAACGACCAGTTTCTCATTCCCTGAGACGACCTTCTCCCCGTTAACCTGTATGGCCGACACCTTGCTGACAGCGGTCGGCTTAACGACCACATAAAGGTGGTTCCACGCGACCATAATCTTATAATCTTTTACATTCGGATCAAAGGTGGGAGAAAGATTCATGCTTTCTTTATCAGGCGAAGTTGCTTGAAAATTAAGAAGCCTGCACTCATCGAGCTCCAGCGAACGGGTGAAGTTGATGGTATATGACTTTATCGTTACACCATCCGGAGCCGCGACCGATATGTCAATAGCCCTGGTGTCCTCCACCAATTCCATGGTCCTGGAACTTCCTACTATGGTATCGATACTCACTTCGGATCGCTTATCTGATGAAACAGCGACAATCGTCACCTGGGTTGTGAGCGAAGATATGGCCACATTATAGTTATATTCTTTTGGGTCAAAAGCCGGAGTCAGCTCAATTGATGCAGTGGCGCCGCTGGTACTTTCGTAAGATGTTACAGTCAGCAGCTTCAAATCGGTATTGGACATTTCCCCGCTATAGAACAGATTCGGGAGAAAATATGCCCCTGTTTCATTGACACGGCAATTTGCGGATATGACTGAAAAAATAAGCAATAGCCACAATCCAATGGAAATCCTTCTGATTTTCATCATGCCCCCCCTTTTTGGAGAATCGTGATAATTATTATCAAAAAGAATGAATATGCATAATAATTTACCGTCCAGACGGTTCGTAATTATACTTATACAACTAATTCTTTTTTTTATTGATACAATAATAAATTAAGGTTGTCTTATCAAAAGAAATTTAAATTGAAAATGGTTATTATTGATTTAAAAGATCAGATTTTGACCAGCCCTGTTAAAAAAAGACTATTGCTAAATATATTATTATGTATAATGTTATTTTTAATGTATATTTATATAAACAATAATATAATAAAATACATTTAAATGTTCGATTCCGGTTATTTTATTGTTTATAAAAAGCTTGAAAATTAGTTACCCCGATGCATCTCAATTAAAAAAGTATTCTGAATTTCCGCAGGAGAAAAAAGATGAAAGGAATCCGCCTCATTGCCGAGGCCGCCATCGGTATTCTCATGCTTGCATCCTCACTCTATTCCGCGCCGATCAGAATCGATGATTCGCTGAAAAAAATACCCATAGGATTATATATTGATTTCCTGAAAGACGAAAAGGTGACCCTTTCCATTACCGATGTTTCCGGGCCGTCAAAGGGGGCGTTATGGTCGCCCTCCACCGAAGTTTATCCTGGGTTTGGTTTTACAGGAAACGTATACTGGGCGCGCTTTACCGTGGTCAATACAACGGGAAAAGAGATTTCTTTTTTTCTTGAGCATGGTTACCCGCTCATATCCGATCTCCAGCTCTTCACGCCCAAGGGAAATAACGCCTTCCGGACTATGCGAACAGGGGCTCGGTATGATTTCACCGACCGTCCCTATCCCCACCGGACTTTTGTCTTTCCCCTGACGCAGGAAGCCAATTCGACAAAAACCTATTACCTGCGGCAGCAGACGCCGAGCTCCATGTATTTCCCTCTCACGATCTGGTCACCTGATCATTTCGCGACGTCGGCCCTCCTGGAAGAGAGACTCCTCATGTTCTATTACGGCATGATGATCATCATGGCCTTCAATTACCTCTGCGTCTACTTCCTGATCCGCCACCTCAGCTATCTGAACTTTTCCCTCTTCATTCTGTCGATCCTGCTTTTCATCATGTCCCAGATCGGTGTCACCTTCCAGCACCTCATGCCGGAAAGCCCGAAGCTGGCGGAGATATGCCCTCCCCTGTTCCTCTGCTTCGCCAACATCACCGGCAATCGCTTCATCCTGGTATTTCTCCAGCTTAAAAAGAACGCCCCGCTGTTCAAGAAAATACTGGACGCCCAGGCCGGTGTTCTTCTGGCCGCGACGCTGTCAGTGGCGACCATCCCAATCCTCGGCTCCTACAAGATCATCATGCCCGCCACCGCCTTCCTGACGGTGGTGACCATCATCACGGCCTTCAGCGTCGGCGTCTATCTGGTGGCGCGCAGGCAGCGTAACGCCTATCTCTACGCCCTCATCAGCCTGGGATTCATGGCCGGATCGGTGCTGTACGTGTTCAGGAGCTTCGGGCTGATACCGGGAAGCTTTCTGACGACATGGTCGATCATAATCGGCTCCGCCGCGTTCCTGATCATCCTGTCCATCGCCCTGGTGGACCGCATGAACCTCATGCGCAAGGGCCTTCAGGCGGTCTCAAAAAAGCTCGAAGGCGAGATCAAGGAGCGGAGCATCGAGCTCCTCTTGAGCGAAATAGTCTCGAAGATCACCGAGGACAGGAAAGGAAAGGCCCCGGCCGGAGACGCCGCAGCGGCATACACTCCCTCGATCCGGACGATTCTCGACAACCAGCGGGAGCTTGCCATCAAGAAACTGAGCCAGGACATAAGCATCATATCGAACATCGAAGAGCTCAGGGAAAAGACGATTCTGAAAGCCAAGGAGCTCACACAGGCGGACAAGATATATTTCCTCACTGTCGAAGATGATAATTACCTTGAGCTCCGGTCATACATAGATGAGATCGAAGGAAGGAACGACGGGTACTCGCCATTGATCATCGAGGAAGTGCTGTCCCGGGGATTGCCCGTCATAACATCTACCGGCAAGGCCAGCAGCGGCGATACGGCGCCCGAGCATCCCGTGATGTGCATCCCCATCAAATCCGATCATGGCGTCCTGGGCATATGCTACTTCGAGAAAGCGTCATCAGATTACGGATTTACCGAAAAGGATTCATCGATAATGATGGCGTTCGCCGACAATCTCATCGAGGTATTCGACAACGCATTCACATACCGGAGCACGAATCAACGCGAACAGGACAGCAAGACCTACTCGATCACGTCCCTTACGGAAGAAAAAATCGACAGGGCCGTCTCCTACATCCGGGAGAACTACACCTCCGACATCTCACGGGAAGGCCTTGCCGCCTCCCTGGACATAAGCCCGAACCACCTGGGGAAATTCTTCAAGATCCACACCGGGAAGAAGATCAACGAGTACATAAACGAGCTGCGCATCCACGACGCAGCCGAGAGGCTACGCGCCCGGGACCAGGGGACCATCATCAACATCGCCTTCGCCGTCGGCTTTGAAAGCCTGAGCACCTTCAACCGGACCTTTTTGAAGATAATGGGCATAACCCCGTCGGAATACAAAGACCGCGGCGCGGAGGAAATCCCGGCCGATCAAAAAGAACAAGGCTTGCCGGGATGAACCGGGACCGGATCGTCATCAGGAAAGGGGTCAGAGCCATGATGACCGCAGCAGGCCCCCGTCGATGGAAAAAATAAATGAAAACGCGGTAACAGTTTTTTCCCATACCGGTGTTACATTAAGAAACGGGCCCATACCGGGAATGGCCATCAAAACCGGTCCGGCATGGCGGCTCATCATACGACTGAAGGGGGTTCCCATGAAAAAACCACTATTCCTCATCCTGGCAATCTTCGCTGCCGGCGCGCTCTACGCGGACGAGATCATATTAAAGGATGGCACGGTCCTTAAAGGAGCGGTCATACAGGTGACCGACGGGGCTGTCGAATACGACCCTGAAGGCCCATCAGCCTTTGACACCGTGAGCAAAGACCGGATCTCAAAGATCATCTACACCGGCGGAAAGGAGCAGCACTTTCAGCTGGATACGATCATTCTCACCGGCGGCGACGCCATCAGGTGCTCCATTTCGAGGGTCACGAAAGAAACCATCTTCTACCGGCAGGACGGCGCGGGCGAGGAGAAATCCATCAGCCGCGACCAGGTTTCCCGGCTGGAATTCAGCGATGGCCGGAGCGTCGACATATTCAAGAAAACCGCCCCGGAAGAAACGGCTGACACGGCGAAAAAACCGATCGGCGGATACCATACATCCATTTTCAGGATGTCCATCTTCGGCGGCGGCGGAATGATGGATGGCGGCATCGTCAAGAAGGAGCGGGGCGTCTTCAGGGCCTACAAGCCGGACCTCATGATGGCCACCCTCCATACGCCGGGCTATTCCCAGTACGGAACCTTCGCCACCGGCGGAGCAGAGGCGGAGCTCATGGCTCCGGCCATCAGGTTCGCCCAGAAGCGGGGCTTTGATTTCACCGGCCTGAAGTTCGGCGTCAGGGGACGCTATGGATACGAGGAAGGAATGAGCGTCATTACGCCGGAATACCGCCATGGATTCGACGGCATCAACGATGACAATGTCTTCATGGGCAGGCTGCTGCAGTACCATTACTGGACGGCCGGTCCGACCATGAATTTCATCTTCAGCCCGAGGAGCAACGTCGTCAACTTCATGATAAGCGTGTACGGCACGGCAGGCCAGGTCTTCGGAGGCAGACTCAACCCCATGACCGCGCTGCGCGATTCCAATCTTCTGACAGCGCGCCTGGTCGGGTTATGGAGCGCCGGCAACGTGGCGCCCTTCATGAGCGGCGTGAACATTTTAACCCTGAGCGCGCTCAACAAAACCACCGTGAAGGGCTACACCATCCGGTGCGGCATCGGCCCGGAAGTGAGCCTGAACAAGTGGTTCCCGCTGGTTGTCGGGTTCCACCTGACATACGCCTATACGAGCCTCACCTTCGGGAAGGCGCCGCTCATATACGGCGGCACCACCACAAAGGCGGCCCATCACGAAGTGGGCGGCGAGGTGTCGGTGGGGATTCATATCTGATTCACCATACTCCGGCGCGCCCCCATGGAGAGGCGCGCCGTTCTGCCGGGGCAATTGATGAGCATAGACATAGAGGACTATTACAGGCGGTACGGACCGATGGTGCTCAGGAGGTGCAGGCGCTTCCTCAACGATGAAGACAGGGCGCTGGACGCCATGCAGGAGGTATTCGTGAACCTGATCAGAAATCGCGTGAAGCTTACCGGCTCCTATCCGTCGAGCCTCCTCTACCGGATGGCGACGAACGTGTGCCTCAACATGATCAGGGACGAGAAAAGAAAGCAGGTGACCCATGATTCCGACGCCCTTGACGCGATCGCGCGGTACGACGATGCCGAGGACCGGATTGGCGTCGCCGACCTGCTGGACCGCATCTTCGAAAGGGATCCGGCGTCGTCGCGGGAGATAGCCGTCCTCCATTACGTGGACGGGATGACCCTGGCGGAGGTCGCGCGGGAAGTGGGGCTCTCCGTTTCGGGCGTCCGTAAAAGGCTGAAAAAGCTGCAGGCCTCCGCGCAGAGCCTGGTTTCAGAGGAGATGCTGTCATGAACGCAAAACATATTCCAGACATTACCCTTGAACGGTACCTGCTCAACGAGCTTACCCCCGACGTCATGGAACGGATCAGGGAAACGATGAAAGCGGATCCGCTGCTGCGCAAACGCATTGAACAAATAAACGAATCCAATGGAAAGATACTCCGCCGCTACAGGCCCGAGACGATCGTCCCCCGGATCATCGAGTGGGCCTCTCTCAGCGGGATCGCCCCCGCCCCGGGCCGTCGTTTTTCCCGCGCGATGGTTCTCGTCCCGTCCATGGCGGCTGTCGCCGCCGTCGCGGTCCTTGTCCTCTTCCCCATCATCAGGAGCGGCAACGATACCATCCCCGATCCATTCATGAACGATGTGACCCGCGTCAAGGGGACCGGCGCCCAACTCTATGTCTACCGTAAGAGCGGGAGCGGCGCCGAGCAATTATCCGCAGCCAGCAAAGTGCGCGACAGGGACCTCCTCCAGATCGCCTACTATTCCGCAGAAGACACCCACGGCGTCATCCTCTCCCTGGACGGCAGGGGTACCGTGACGCAACATTACCCGGCTTCGCCGTCGCGGGACACCAGGATCGAGAAAAACAGGAAGATATTTCTCCGGAGCTCCTACGAGCTGGACGACGCCCCGGGGTTCGAACGCTTCATATTCATATCGTCACGGTCTCCCCTTGACGCCCGGGCCCTGTACAGGGCGGCGGAAAAGCTGGCCGCAAGCCCCGGCAGGGCGAAAAAAGCTGAATTATCAATTGACACCGGGAGCCGCCAGACATCACTGGTACTCCTCAAGGATTAACGCCATGCGGTACCTCCAGGCATTATCGGCACTGATCATCGCGGCCCTGGCCTTCTCGGCCGGGACCGGTCACGCGGCGCGTCAGGACGTGATGAAGCGCTACGCAGTCATCATCGGATCGAACAACGGCGGCCCTGACCGTGTCAGGCTGCGCTACGCCATCACGGACGCACGGTCGGTTATGGAGGTCCTCAGGAAGCTCGGCGGGGTGGACCAGGAAAGCGCCATACTCCTCCTGGAGCCGCGGAAAGACCGCCTCATCGACGCCATCGCCGAGATGCGGGGACGGGTGATCGGCGCGAAAAAGAGCTTCGCCCGGGTGGAGCTCCTGTTCTACTATTCCGGACACTCGGACGAGGAAGGGATCATGCCGGGCGGCGAAAAGATCCTCTACCGCGACATCAAGCAGGCGGTGATCAACATCCCCGCCGATGTGCGCATCGCCATCCTCGACTCCTGCTCCTCCGGGGCCTTCACCAGCATCAAGGGCGGGAGGATGCGCTCCCCCTTCCTGGTGGACAGGTCACACTCCATGAAGGGCTTCGCCTTCATGACCTCGAGCTCCTCCGACGAGGCGTCCCAGGAATCGGACAGGATCAAGGGCTCTTTCTTCACCCACTCGCTCCTCACTGGTCTCCGCGGCGCCGCCGACCAGATCGGCGACGGCAGGATCACCCTGAACGAGGCGTACCAGTACGCCTATACCGAAACCCTGGCCCGCACGGAGAAGACCCTCCGCGGGCCCCAGCACCCCAATTATCACATCATGATGTCCGGCTTAGGCGACGTGGTCCTCACGGAGATACGCAGGAGCTCCAGTTCCCTGGTCCTCTCGAAGCCCATTACCGGCAGGATATTTCTCCGGGACAACCGGAAAGCCCTGGTGGCGGAGCTGAACAAGGGAGCCGGCCGGGCCGTGACCCTGGGTTTGGAGAGCGGGAGCTACACGGTGCTGAACGAGCGTGGCGGCAAGCTTTACGAGGCGAAGATATCCCTGGCGCCGGGGAGCAGCCAGACCCTCTCCTACAACGGCTTCGCCGTGGTGGACCGCGAATCGACGCGCTCCCGCGGCGACGAGACCGAGGGAGGCGGGGAGGAAGGCGGAGCGGCCGACGCGGCCAGGGACGAGATCAAAAAGGATCTTCCCGAGGCGCCGCCCCATCCCGGGGGGTTCATCGATTCCTACGTGAGACTGGCCCTGTACGGCGGCGGCGGCATATGGCAGGGAGGCGTTGCCGGCAAAGAGAAGCGCCGCGTGGACATGTTCAAGGCCGACCTTTCAATGGCGTACCTGAAACCGGTAAAATACTCCATGCTGGCCTGGTTCCTGAACGTGGGCCCGGAGGTCGACGTCATGGCGCCCTCGATCAAGTTCCCCGTGAAGAAAAAATTCAATGTGACAGGCCTCAAGTTCGGGCTGCGCGCTCGCTACGGCTACGAAATGTCCGGCACCCTGGTCTTTAACAACCAGGACGCCGACAAGTCCCTGGGAGGCGACCTCTTCCAGGGGGGCCTCGCGACATACCACTACTGGGCAGCCGGTCCCGCGGCAAGCCTCATCATGGGCCCCAGGAGCAATATCTACAATGTCATATTGAGCTTCTACCTGCTGGGGGGGCAGATTGTTTCCGGCAACCTCACAGCCGGATCAGCTCTCCGTGACGCGCCCTATCTCTGGGCCCGGATGGCGGGAATCTATGGCACGCCTTTTTATAATTTGGGCCAGGCCCTCATCATTCTTCAATCGGGCAGGTTCAACTCTGCCAACGTTAAAGGCTACACCATTCGGGGCGGCTTCGGCCCGGAGATAAGCCTGAACAAGTGGTTCCCGCTGATACTGGGGACCAGGGTCACCGTGGCCTACACGAACCTCAGGTACTCCAAGGCCCTGCCGGCCTATTTCGACGCGGACAGGAAGGCCTCCCATATAGAGCTGGGAGGCGAGCTGTCCCTGGGCGTGCATTTTTAGTATAAAGATTATTTTAAAAGGATCTGCGTACACCGCCGACCAGATGTCGAGAACCGGCAGATGCGTCACCGGCCTGCCGCCTTTCTAAAAAATGCTTTACAAGACGCATCCGGACCTGAAGCTTATATTAATATTTTTTATCACAATCCGTTATATCTATAATAATGTAAAACCGAGAGGACGAGTTCCATGAGTATTCGCCATATCATGACCGGCGCCATGTTGTGTCTACTGTTTATATTTTCAAACTGTGACACCATGGATGATGTTAATAAAATGGAAAAAGAAACAAATAATATGACGCTTATATCTGTACCAGGATTAGGCTTTGCTTCGACAGTTTGCCATGATGGTGCTTTAATGTTATCGCTCAATGGCAATCGTAATATTACTACTGACCCCGGTGGTGGTCAGACTAATTACTTTTATATAAATATTACAACCGCTGGTAAAAATCTATCAGTTTCTACATCGGGTGATGCAGGCCTCTCGGGATCATTAGAAAATCCCAGTTGCACTGAAATATACAGTAGCGGAAGCTGGACTGGTGATATTACAATGATCACCCCTATTTCAGCTGCTGGGAAATACTGGATTTATGTGCAAACTGGTTATACTAAACCGGGAACCAATTATACCATCTATACTGCATATTATTAAAAAAATAATTTATAAACAAATGTTTATAATAATTGGACATATAATGTATAATATAAGGATCAATTTTCGTGAATCTGAATAAAATAATAGTAATAATTCTATCAATATTTACTCTATTCCTTGGATCACCGCTATTCGCTGAAAACAAGAAAATGCGCATCGCCATCATGGATTTCTCGCCCAAGGGGATTTCTGTCAAGGACTCGCGCACCATATCGGAGCTGATACGCAATGATATGATCAACACCGGCGAGTACATCGTGGTGGAGCGGGACCAGATGAACAAGATACTCTTCGAGCAGGGGTTCCAGATGACCGGGTGCACCGAAGATTCCTGCGCGGTACAGGCGGGGAAACTCCTCTCGGCCAACAAAATCCTGGTGGGTTCCCTCATCCAGCTTGACGAGAAGATAATAATAACGGGCCGCATCGTTGACGTCGAGAAAGGCTCGGCCGACTTCAGCGAAAAAATTGCCACCGAGTCGAGGAGCAACCTGGACGCAACGGCTGAACGCTTCGTAAAAAGGCTGACGGACAGGATGCTGGGCAAAAAACCTGAGCCGGAAAAAAAGACAAAATATAAAACCGTGATATATACAACCGGCTCCGGCATGGATACCTATGAACAATGCGGCTATTCCTCACTGGCTTTCGCCATAGCCGCATGCGCAGCAGGCATACCGGCCGCCGTTTTCCAGTCCAGGTACTCCTCCGCGAAATGGGAATACAATAACAGCAAAAAGGCGTTCAACATGACCCTCGTCTTTTCCGGAACAAGCGCGTTTCAGCTCTATGGCCTTACGCAGGTCCTCGCGATGAGAAATAACCTCGGCGACATGAAAAAAAACATTCGGGGCAGGGATGCGTCGCTGTACGTCATGGCCGGTTTCGGAGGGATTTCGCTGATCATGGCCGCGGCAACCTTGGGCGCGTACCTTAACCCGGAATCGCACGCATTTCTGGAGCGGATAAAAGAACAACCTTTTTCCGTGTATCCTTCTTATTACAGTATTCCGGCGCAGGATAGCGCAGTGGCATGTGACCACCACATCAATATGACTGCATATTACCGGTTTTAATTCTGTATAGATGGCGGCCGGCTTGCAGACGGCTGGATGTCCATATCGCTTCTCCGCGCAGAATCATTCCGGCCGCCCGAGCCCTTCATTATTCAGCTCTTTTAAACTATTTCACCGACACAGTAGAGATGAATTTTTTTATATCTTTCAGCTGTCCCCGTCTCACCGTATAGGTCGCCTGCTGATCGCCAACATATAACCTTATGACCAGCTGGTTAGTGTTCAACATCTCGTCTTCGACCGGTTTTGGCAGAATGACTTTAATTCTTGTCACCTTCCGTTGTCTCGTTCCGATCAACTCATTTTGGGATTTCATTTCCCGCTCGAACCGCTGTATTACCATCTCATGCTGGCTCACGTCTGTTTTCAGGTAGAACTTCTTTTCGACATCATTAAATTCCGGCGACATATCCATTTTGAAGTTAAGCTCCACCTGACCTGGTTTATTGTTCTTGATCTCCCTGGTGAAGATTATTTCCCCCAGAAGACTCTTCGGCCTTTCATCCGCACCCTGGTTAATCACCAATTTTACGAGCGTGGTTTTCTTGAAATCATCATTGATTACATCAACTGGATTTCCCATGCCTGTCATGACAAATGACCAGGTTACACAGATCGTCAGAAACAATTTTCTCATTACTACCTCCCCGGTACTACGGAATTATTTTTATCAGGGCCGGGCTTTCCCCCGGCAACCTCAAATGAGAGTATGGCCATCCAGTCCCGAAAACAAAGCGGGAAAACGTTTACTCTCACAAGTCATATTTTATTAGCGAACAATAATATGCATCAATTACTGGTAATTGATAAAAATGATTTAAATTTCTCCAGTTTACTTTTGTTTATGACTATTGTAACAGGTTGTTCATTTACATAAAACCTATAGGAGACCAGATCCGATTTTAGTATTTCATTAATTAATGGTTGCGGAAAATTTATCCTGATCTTGTGAGTGCCTGAAGTAGCAGCCGTGGCAAATCCTGAACCAATCATTATCTCCAGGTTTTTCTGAGTGTTTTCAATCACGAGAGGTAATGTGGCAGTCTTGTCCTTTGTTTTGACAATAATTTCATTAGAGATCGTTGAGCCACCCTGATAAATGTATAATTTTGCCGTATAATACGGCACTGTTGCCTTGTTATTTATTATTTGCTTAACATACTTGCCTTCGTTGATTCTTAACTTATTCAGGGTCCAATCAGTTCCGTGATCAATTGACCAAGTAACTTCAGTAAGATTTTTAAAATCATCTTTTACAACTTTGATAGATCCGCCGCTGCACGCCATTAATGGCATCAATATCAACGATGCTAAAATTGTTTTTTTCATGGCTGCTCCCTATTTTTTATATTTTTTTTATTAATATTCATGCAAAATTCAAGTCAACAAAAATATTGGCGACAATTGTTTTTATCATTTCAACAGAGAATATTAATAAATCTAGCAGGTGGGGACAACAATTGTTATACGCATCTAAATTTTAAATTTATTGTTCATGAAAGCTATTATCATACAATCCCGCTAAAAGCAGCGGGATGTAATTACAGCTGTCCGATCGGGCCCATGAAATCCATACTGAGGAATATTATTTCCGCCCCCTTTTCATCTTCCCTATCGCTTCCTACACCTCCTTCGCCCCTTCGGCGTAGAAGGCCTCCTCATCGGGATCGAGCTCATTCAGGAGGCGTATGAACTTACCGGCATGATGTTTTTGCTCCTGTGTTTCATACATATTCTGTCATGATTGCTAAGCATGGAACCAATTATTTGGAAACACTCATTGAATCTATAATCAATAGAAAAAACTCGTTAAACATCCGCCCAAAGGGCGGATACTTATCGGGCGTCTGTTTGAAATCGAATCCCGCGAAGCGGGTTCGATGAGTTACGCCCGAAGGCCGTCGCGCCGATTGAGCGACCCAGAGAGGGGAGCGCGAAGGGGGGAGGCCGGGAAGGCCTTCCCCCTCGCACCATTGCACGACCGGCACTCTGGTCTTTAACAATCTCGACGCGGACCGGAAGGCTGCTCATGTCGAGATCAGCGCGGAGCTGTCGCTGGGAGTGTATTTTTAAAAAACGATTCGATGCATTCCCTTACGGCAGGCGATACAAGGTCTTTCAGTATGTCCAGCCCATGATCCCCTGGCCGATAATGTTCATGACGATCGCCACGCCATAAACACATGAGATAAAAATGACCCTTTTCTTCGTCGTCTTAAGCCAGAGCATAAAGATGATGGCCGCGAAGAAGTGAAAGTAACCGATGAGGAATATCAGCCATATACCGCCGAAGGAGCGGTACCACCACGGATATTCCCACACCAGGTGCCCGCCGTAATTGAGCACCGCTTCCACGAACACGCAGAATACGGAAAAGCCGATGGCGCTGAACCATTTTTCCGGGATTCCCAGTATTTTGAGGTTCTGCTCTTTGGACAAACTGTGGTAATAGATGATTCCCGCTATGGAGAACATGAACATGATCTCAATGTTCCATCCCACCATGGTCCTCAGCGCCGTATCTCCCGGCGTGGTCCAGAACGCGGAATGCTGCGAGATTGCCATTACCCATCCATTCCATGTTTCATTGAGGAAGTCCATGCCAAAGAGAGTGAGTCCCGCTAGAATCGCCTCCCAGTTGCCGGTTTCCCTGGCCTTTTTCATCTCCGTTACGTAAATGTAAAGCACGATCGCAAGGAGAGGAATCACGTACCACTTGATCATTGATAGGTCTCTCAACCCGTTGAGGGCCTGTTCCGTTGCGGCTGTCATATGTACCTCCTGAAATATTTAAAGGCATTATAATGCCGTTTATGCTCACCAGTGATTTGACCGATGGCTTCAGGGTTGCCCGTTCCGTGCCTGCCGGTCGTCTAGGAACTTGGCGGCATTTTATTTCGCCAGCCCCTTCAGTATCAGATTCAATCCCTCGCGAAACATGGCTTCAACATTGTCTCCCTCGGGCTTCACGTATGCCTTGATAAGCATCATCATGTATGTGGAAAAAAGAAAGTCGGTCATGAGCTCTACGTCCATGGCGCGAAAGGTCTTTTCCCTGACCCCCTGTTCGAGTATGCTCCTCATTAACCCCATGGCCTCGCGATTAATATCGGAAAACCTGTCTTCTCCGGGGGTAATGGTGAAAATATCACTGTCCCGTGAAAGAATGGCAAGGATATCGCTGCGGTCACGAAGATATTTGAAAGACTGCTCCGCCATGACCCTGAACTTGTTCACGGCGCCCGATTCCCTTGACACCGCCGCCGCCACTGATTCCCGCCAGGAATCAAGGGCGGTGCGAACCGTTTTTTCGTAGAGGTCTTTCTTGCTTTTCACATAGAAGTACAAGCTCCCGGGAGTCATGCCCAGCTCCCGGCCCACGTCCTCTATCGTTGTTTTTTTATATCCATAGCGGGCGAAGAGCTTCAATGAGGCGCTGAATATCATTTTTTCCTTGTCGGACCTGACCATAGCTTTTTGCCTGTTCCCGCCGGAAGCGCCCGGCCTATTATAACGGTTTGTAGCCGATAAAACCATAATACCCGTTCCCGGGGATAAGACTTTTCGCCCTATTCCGCTTGAACCCCGCTGTACCCAACTGCAGGAGCATTTCGTCTTTGTAGGGCAGCCTGCCCCACCCCCTTGTCGTTCCATGGATAAGGTTCACCAGGTCGAACTCGATACCGCCCCCCATGCAGCCGGTCGTCAGCAGGATACAGCCGCCCGGATTGAGAAGATCTTTCAAATGCGCCAGCAACCCGATCCGCTCTTCAACGGGGAAATAATAAATATTGTTATACAGTGTCAGGATGTCGAACGGCGCGCCTGCCCGGTATTCCCTTACATCGGCGACTTCAATTGTCACGCGATCCTGGAGACCTCTGGCCGCGACGGCACCCCGGGCCGTTTTCGCCACCTTCGAGTCGAGCTCCAATCCGACCGCACGGAGACGTTCGTGTCTTTCTGCCGCGTAGATAATATACCCCGCGTTGCCGCAACCCACCTCAAGCAATCGAAGGGAATCCGAGCAGGGGATAAAACGGTCAATCAGTTCGAACAAGAATGGCTCAAGGACACGGCTTGACCGGGCGATGACATCGCCAAATTCCTTATGGGGACCGGCGGAGTCCCAGAGATTGCCCGCTTCGAGCTTTTCCGGTGTCTCCATGAGATAACGATAATGGAGTGACATGACCTCCCGGACCAGCGCGCGAAATGAATCATTTTCCGGCGCAGCAAAGCGCTTTACCAGCCTGCCGCGGAGGGAATACTTCCCGTTCTTTTTTTTCAATAATCCGAGGCTTACGGCCAGGTCGAGCCATGTTGCGGTGGCATTTCCAGGGCCGGTGTCCCCTGCGAATCCGCCCGGAATATCTTCCACCCGCACCTTCCCCCGGTATAACTGCTGCAGAACCGCCTTATCCGCAATGGAAGCCAGAAAGCAGAGACGATAAAAAAATGTGAACTGCCTTCGAAAAAGGAGCAAACCCGGCAATTGTCCGCTTTTAATCAATGCGGCGAATGTTTTAATATTCATGGGCGTTCCTGCCGGTTGACCGGGATTGTTTTATATCCTTATATTTATCGTTGTATAGACTCAGTGACCAATTAATGTTAATTTAAATAATTAAATATTTTATTCATTTATTTAATTATTTAAATTAATGTCAACGACTTTATCAGTTTTTTGGGAATAATCTTAGTATGGGGCTATAGCATTGTTAATCGTCTTGATAACGGCTATTCGACAAATACTGGGAGTCGGGGCAATTCCTATCTTTTCTTTAACTTCACAATTTCCTTCTCGACTTCTTTCGCCCTTCGGCGTTGAAAGTCTCCTCCTCCGGGTCGAGCTCTTTCAGAAGGCGCAATAACTCCACGGCATAATGGTTATCTTCCATTTTGCACGTATTCACACCGCCGTGCCGGCCGTGACATAGCCGTCCGCCACGTCCATCACGATGAGGGTAAGGTCGTCGTCGAACCTCTTCCCCTGCTGGCACCACTCGGTGATGCGCTTCAAAATATAATCCGAGAACTCCCGGGGCGCCATGTCCTGGTTGTCGCGAATGAGCTGAATAAAGGTCTCGTACCCGAAGAGCTCGCCCTCCCTGTTCCTGGCCTCGATGATGCCGTCGGTAAAAAGGATGATGCGGTCCCCGGCCATGAGGGTGAACTCCTCCTGGGAGAGCTTCAGCTCCGGCTGGAGGCCCATGGCCCATCCCTTCGGCTTGAACTCGTGAATCTGCTGATCGGCCTTTCTGAAAATTATAATGGGAAAATGGCCGGCGCTGGACCCTCGAATGGTCCCGGTCTTCATGTCCAGGTAGGCGTAGATCGCCGTGATCATCTGCCGGCCGTACTTGCCCCGCAGGATCTGGTTGATCTCCCGGAGGACATCGATCGGCTCGTGGGCGATCGACTTCTGCAGGGAAAAGGCCACCTTCATCATGGCCGCGATGATGGCCGACGGCACGCCGTGTCCGGACACGTCGGCTATGAGGACGCCGATGCGGTCGTTGTCGATGACATGAAAGTCGTAAAAGTCGCCCCCCACCTCCTCCATGGGGTGGTAATGGGCGTGGATGCTGAGGTCCTTCATCTCCGGCAGGACGTCCGGAAGGATCGACTGGAGTATGCGGTTGGCGATCTCCAGCTCCTTCTGCAGGGCTATGTAGGAGTTGTTCTTGTCGATGGCCTCCTTGAGGGCCACTAGGGTGTTGACCCGCGCTATCATCTCCCGCTTGTCAAAGGGCTTGGCGAGGTAGTCGTTGGCCCCGGCCTCGAATCCGGCTATGATGTCGTTGAGCTGGTTCTTGGCCGTGAGCATCAGGATCGGCAGCTCGTGGAGGCTGTAGACCTCCCTGAGACGCCGGCACACCTCGAGGCCCGACATGCGCGGCATCATGATGTCGAGTATCAGCAGGTCCGGCAGGTGCTCCTCCACGATGCGTATGGCGTCCTCGCCGTTGGTGGCGATCATCACCGAATACCGCTCCAGGGACAGCTGGTTCGTGAGGACCTGGAGGTTGATCGGCTCGTCGTCGACCACGAGGATCCTGGTGCCCTCGCCGGAGGCCGGGGCGGGCACTGGCAAGGCATCCGGGACCGGGGCTTCGGCGGCCGCCGGGGCCGGTTCGGCGGCGATAGTGGACTGGTTCGACGACACCGGCAGGGTGAAGAAGAAGCGGGACCCCTTTCCCTGTTCCGATTCGACCCTGATGGCGCCGCCGTGGAGCTCGATCAGCTTCTTCGTTATGGAAAGGCCGAGGCCGGTGCCGCCGTACTCCCGCGATATGGAGGCGTCCACCTGCTCGAAGGACTTGAAGATGTCATTCAGCTTGTTCGACGGAATCCCGATGCCGGTATCCTCCACGATTATCTCGATTATGGAGGGCGCCTGCTCCGGCCCGGCGGTCCTGGCCGTGACCCTCACGTAGCCGCGGTCGGTGAACTTGATGGCGTTTCCCACCAGGTTGATGAAGATCTGCTGGAGCCTGTTCTCGTCGCCCTTCACCAGGGGCAGGTTCACCGGCACCTCGTTCAGGAGCTGTATCCTCTTGCCGTGGAGGAGCATGTTGGCCATGACGAAGACCAGGTCGACGAGCTGGTGCAGGTCCACCGGCCGCTGCTGCAGCTCGATGGTGCTGTTCTTCATTCGGGAAAAGTCGAGGATGTCGTTGATAAGGCTCGCCAGGCGCTTGCCGCTCGATATTATCATGGAGAGGTTGTACTTCATCTCGATCGACATGGGGCCGGCGGCGCCGTCCACCAGGGACTCTGCCATGCCGATGATCCCCACCAGGGGCGTCTTCAGCTCGTGGGAAGTGTTGGCCAGGAACTCGTCCTTCAGCCGGTCGGCCTTGTTCAGGTTGTCGATGGCCAGCTGCTGGGAGCGGATGGCCTCCTGCTGGGCCGTGTCCTTCTCCTGCTTCATGAAGTTGATCTTGTCGCCGAGGCCCAGGGCCAGGAGGATAAACTGGATCACGGAACCGATCTGCAGGGCGTAGGTGGTGAAGGGATTCGTCGGCAGGACCGCCAGCACCTTGAGGGCGTAAATCATGCCCCCGGTGAGGATGATCATCCACGAGCCGATGAAGTAGCGGGCCGGCCGGGACCCCCGGTAGGCGCCCACCGTCCCGACGCCGAAAACAGATATGAGGGTGACCAGGGAAAGCGCCACCTGCACCTGCACCGCGGCCGAGTACCTGACAAAGAGCTGGAAGGTCATGGAAAGGGCGATGACCGAGGCCAGTATGACAAAATAGCGGTTGAAGGCCGGGTATAGCTTTTTCGCGTCAAGGAAAGAGCGGGTGAACAGGACCAGGGTCAGGAGCGTGATGGCGATCGAAAAGGGAATGACGTGGTTGACTTGCTCCAGGGCGGAGGGCCAGAAATACTCCTGGAGGGTGCCGTTCTGGATGAGCTGGAAAAAGCCAAAGCTCAGCACGAAGAGGATATAGTACAGGTACGATATGTCCCTGATGGACACGAGAATGAGCAGGTTGAAGACGCAGATGAACAGGATGAGCCCCAGATAGATCCCCAGCAGATACTGCTCGTCATGGTCGCGGGCGTAATAGGCCCGGGCCGACCAGAGCTTCAGCGGCACCTCCATCCGGTCCTCGTTCACGAGTCGGAGATAGTAGGTTCGTGTCTCTTCCGGGGCGAGCTTAAGATTAAAAAGAAAGAACCGGTGAGAGGATTCCCGCGTCCTGAAGGGAAGGGAGAATCCCGTCTCCCCCAATGGCACCGCTTTGCCCCCTTTCTTCTTCTCGTAGAGACTGATCTGGTCCATGAGGGGATAGCTGAATTCCAGGATCCAGTCGGCCTGTTTCAGTTGCTCCGTCCGCACCGTGAAGCGCACCCAGTACACGGAATCGGTGAAGGCGAAATTCGGGATGTCCTCACGGCTGGGGACGAACGTATCGTCGTAAGTGCCGCCGGAAACGTCATCGATGGTAAGGTTTTTACTTACATCTTCCAGGTAATACAGGTGGAGGCCGAGGGGATAACTGTCGACCTCGTCCGACACCGTGACGGCCCCCGCTCCGTGCAGGGCGGACCCGGGCAGCATTATACAGAGCGCGAAAAGGAGCGGCGCGCAGTACTTTGATAACAGTGCGTTCTGAGGAAAGCTCATAGTACACCTGTCATGAATAGTATCGGAATGGCGTCCGATGGAGAATGCACCCTTTAACAGGCCTCATTCTGATTATACATTAGTTGACATGTCAATATAAAAATCAAGCCGCAGAGCCGCGTCCTTCGTTAAACGATAGCGACGCAATAGCTATCGGGAGTCGGCCTTATACGATCCAGTGAGGCCGATCGGCTTTCCATCGATCCACCATCTCCCTGATGGGCCCTTCCATGCCCGCCGTCATGTAGAAGCGGGGACGCAGGAGATCGTCATCGGGGGCGACGATCCGATCCGCCACGGCCCTCCGGGCAAGTTCCGTTCCCGGGTAGATGCGTATGCCGATGGTGATCTTCAGCGACTCAAGGCCGAGGGAGTCGGCAAAGGCCAGGCTCTCCTCCGCGGAGGCAGGGGTCTCTCCGGGCCCGCCCAGCATCAGGAACCCCAAGCGCCGTATTCCCTGGCGCGCCATCAGCTCGGAGGAGCGCCGCACGTCTTCGGCGGTAAAGCGCTTGTTCATCGACCGGAGGATATCTCCGTTGCCGCTCTCGGAGCCGATGCTCACCTCCGCGCACCCGGCCCGGGCCATCTCCTCCGCAAGCTCCCCGCTCAGCTTCCAGGGGTAGAGGATGGCCCGCCATGATATGCCCAGGCGGGCCCGCGTGATCTCCCTGCACAGGTCCAGGGCGTAGGATTCCGGCAGGTTAAAGGTATTGTCCACGAAATAGAACCTGCCGATGCCCGCGTCGGCGCACCGTCCGAGCCACCGGGTGACGGCCCCGGGAGAGCGTTTTCTGAGAAGCGTTCCCTCTATGGCCGGCGTGGAGCAATAGCTGCACTCCATGGCGCAGCCCCGCCGTGTTTGCACCGGCATCCAGAACTCGCCGCCGTAAGCCGGCAGATCCTTCATGGTTATATCGGGAAGGGGATAGTCGTCAAGGTTCTTTATGAAGGTCCTTGTCCCGGCAGGGGCGCGCCCGGCGCGGTACAGGGAATAGGGTCCCCGGGGGTCAGAGCCGGAGTGAATGCGCAATATCAGCTCAGGGAAGGCGGCCTCCCCTTCGCCCGGTATTCCCAGGTCGGCGCCAAGATACTTCAGAACGCTGTCCGGGAAAATGCTGTATCCGGCTCCCCCAAGGACGATGGGGGCCTTCGAATGTTCCCTGCACGCGTCGATAATGATTTTCACGTCATCCAGGAAAAAGGCGGCGCCCTTCATGCGCTGGTCGTCGATGTTACGGACCGAAAGGCCGATAACCTCGGGCCGAAATCCGCCGATCTCCTCCGCCACGGCGGCCCGGGGGTCAGAGCTTCTCATCAGGTCCAGGACGCGCACGTCATGGCCCGCCTCACGCGTCGCAGCTGCCACGCAGACCAAGCCCAGCGGCCAGGCGGCCATGGTGGCCTCCTCCCTGTTGGCAGATATGAGCAATACGCGCGCCGATGTTGCTGATGGTGCCATTACAGGCGATGGGTATGATCCGTCAGTTATCCGTGAAAACCGCGTTGAGATTGCTGGACAGGTCGGCGAGGGTCTCCGCGCTCTTGCGCAGGTCCTCGGTGCTCTGTGTGTTGAGCTGGACGCTCTTGTTGGTCTCGTCTATGGATTTGACCACGTCCTCGATGGCCAGTTTCTGCTCCGTCATGGAATGCTCGATCTGATCCGAACGGTCCCTGACGATGACCGCCTTGTCGTTCATGTCGTCCTTGATCGATTTCTGAGCGCTCACTTCCCTGATGGCCTCGCCGGTCTTTTCCTTGATATTGGTGATATTGTCAAGAAGCATCTTTATAAAGCCGATGATATCGGTTATTATCTTGTTTCCCGCTTCAACGTCTTCCTTGTTCCTCTCGATAAGGGTCGAGATCTGCTTCAGGTCCCGGGCCGAAGTGTCCGACATCTTCCCGATCTCCTCGGCCACGACGGCAAAGCCCCGCCCATGGTCCCCGGCGCGGGCCGCCTCGATGGCCGCGTTGAGGGCAAGGAGGTTCACCTTTTCGAAGAAATCCTCCATGATGCTCACGACGGAAATGATGCTGTTCGAATTGGCGAGGATCTTGTTGTTGATGGCGTCAAGCTGCTCTGATGCGTTTCTCCCCTGTTCCGCCTGGTTCATGAAGGAAGTGAAGAGGCCGGCGATCTCCTTTCCGTAACGCTCCATGGCCTCGATCGACCCGGTGATGACCCCGATGCTGCCGATCAGGTCCTTGATGGAGCCGTTCTGGTCCCTCGTGGCATTACTGACGCTGGTGATGCTCGCGGATATCTCCTCCATCGTCGCCGTAAGCTCCTCCACCGACGCCGCCTGGCTCTGGGCCGTGGTGGCGTACCGCTCGATGACCGATGACATGATGTGGATCGACTCCGTCAGCTCGGTGGAGGTGTTGCGGATCGTGCCGTTGAGGTCCTTTATCTCGTGGTACTGCTTCCTGTTCTTCTCGGTCTCCTCCTTGCTGCGAAGGATGGCTTTGTTCAGGAAGCGCGAGGCCGAAAGAGAAACGGCATATACGATCGACAAAGATATGACGCCGTCAAGCATGGCCGTTTTCATGATATCGGCGGTCTGTTCCGCCGTTATGCCGGGCGACTGTATTAAATAATAGACCAGATGGGTTATAATGAAACAGACAAACACCAGAATGGATATTCTCGTTGAGGAGTAGAGCGTGGCAAAGACAAGGCTCATGTACATGAAAAGACCGATGGAGACGCCTGCGAGATGGGGCGGCCTCATGAAAAATCCTATTATCAATGCAAGGGTGGAGCATAGCACAAGCACATTGATGGCAATGGATGCCTTCCCCTTTTTGATGAGCAGGATGCTCGCAACTGAAACCAGCAAAGAGGGAAAGATCATTGTCGAGTACCGGACCAAATGCTCCGGCATTACAGTTGCCGCCACGACCAACAGGATTACAATGAGAACCGTAAAAACAATGCTGAAGATTAAGATGAACTGGGCTTTTTTATAATCAAGGTATTCTTGGTCATAATAAGCTGAAAGAAAAAAATCACGCAGTTTCCCCGTCTTTTTATCTTCCATCGCGTCCTCATGTTGTGCGTTATGTGATTAACTAAAGATTAACTATAATTATGGGACTTTTTTTTATATTAGTATTTATCTTTTCAAGAAGTCAAGAACTAAAACCACGGCAAAATAACTTTTTATTCAATAAAAGTGCAAATATCCGTGCATATATACAGAAATGTAGGGGAAGATCACTACCCGGGTTATAGGCAAAATGCTTATTGTTGTCCCCAGCATTAACAGTTACATCAGGAATCCCTGTATTTGCGGTTAAAATTATGGAACAGCGCTTTTCCGTATACCGGTGTAGATGAGTACAACAGCCGCCATCAGGATTAAATGATAAGCGCTGTTGTAATCAAACTCCCATATGACGGTGACGTGGAAGGTTCGCATGGCCTGCACCACGGAGGCGATGATTATCGCCGCGACCCCCGCTGCCATCAAGGCGTAAGCGCCGTCATGCCTTTGCAATGCCAGGTAAAGGCAGATGCAGAATGAGACGGCCATGGCGAGGCCCGAGTATCCGATAAAAACGATGAAATAACCGGTTATGACCTTCGACAATGCCATCATGACCGCGAAGAAAATCAAACCCAGGGATATCATCACCGCTGCGGCCCGTTTTAAAACAGCCGTTCCTTTCCATTCGACGATCAGGGCTATGACAAATACCGAAACCATCATGCCGAGGATGAATGAAAGGGGCATCCACAGCAGGTCGCGGGTCTCCGCTGGCATCGCTACCGCGTGAACAACGGACCCATATAATGACGCCAGGCAGAAAAGGCCGAACACCCATGACCATGCGCCGGCTTTCAGCCGGTCCAGGCCCTTCAGTGCCCGGATCCTGGCAAGCAGCCCCAGGGCCAGGCACCCGAGGATGAAGTCAGTCACTGCCGTCGTCATTTCAGGAGGCGTTGTCAGCTGCATGGCCATGTCCTTGAGTTATTTTCTCATGCCTATTTTCCCGGCACAGTGACGAATCCCCTCGCCGCCGGATAGGTATTCACCATGTAATAGGCCCTGACCTTTCCCTTCACCTGGCCCGGATCGAATGAAACGGTTACCTTCGTCACCGTTCCATCGGCGCTGGCTTCGACCGCCGTGCGCTTTGTGTAATACAGGGGGAGCGGTTTTCCGGTAGCATCGTCAACCAGCAGAAGGCTGAACACATGGCCGCCCTTTTTCAGGGCGCCGCCGGAGACCTTCGCCGATACCGATGTATCCGCCGCGGCAAAGGCGACCCGTCCCGCGCCGGCGGGCCTCGCCGCCGCTCCGGCGCCCCAGAGGCCGAGGTTCAAGCCGCCGAACACGGCCATGCGGCCCGTATCGAACTCGGACATCCCCATGAGCTTCAGGCCCTTGCCGTAGAACTCGATCTCATCGCAAAGGGCCACGGCGCTCATGGCGGCCCGGGTCGTTACCGCGCCGGTGACCGGATCGGCCTTTGCCGAGATACGGTAGAAGCCGAAGGGCATGTCCCAAGACCCTATGAAGTTGATCTTGAAACCGTCATAGTTATAGAAGGTTACCAGTCCGCGGTCATAGTCCAGGACAAGGGGAAAGCGCGCCTCAAGCTGGGGATTGACGACAGTCTTTCCCGTGGCCCCGTCAAGCTTCCCTCCGATCACCCAGAGAATGGCCCTTTCGCCGGACCCGTACCTTTCCACCGCTCCCGCCAGGTAGTGAAGCGAATCAAAACCGATCTGGTTCCACGAAGGGAGCATGGAGGGATTCGGCGCCGCCATGCGGCTGAACTCGAAGCAGGATGAGGAATCGCCGTCGGCCCGGGGCACCCGGTAGGGCATGGCCCCTCCCTTCCGGGCCGGCACGGTGAAGGAATAGGCGAGGTTGAAATCCCCTCCCCGGCTGCCTCCGAAAAACTTGAGGCCGAAGCGTGACATCTCCGTGGTGTAAGTGCCCTTCAGGGTGACGGTGACGGTGCCGCCGGCGGGGCCGATCCACGCTTCCCGGGGCGCCACAGTAACGAAGCGTCGGTTGGCCGCCACGTTGACAGTCATGGCGGGGCTCCCGGATACCGATACCTTCAGGCTGTCACGGTCGATGGCGGAGAGCACCGTGTCCCCATTTTTGCGGACAAACAGTGAAAAGGTGAGAGGCTGATTCGCGTCTATTTCTTTCGGCGCCTCTTTCAGAAGACCGCCGAAGGGCGTCGTATAGATCATGAAGGTCCCTTCATCGGGAAGGTCCTCCTTCGGTCCCCGGGCGCATCGGCCATCGCCCCTGCCGGCAGGCGTCAGCGGATAGTCATAGGGAACGAAGAATACGCCTCCGTTCTCTCCGGCGACATATACGCCTTCCTTTCCAAGGGCCGGGGAGGCGTTCAGGTCGTTCCGGTCGTCCCCTATGCAGCGGTACGCCCACCGGAGGGTTCCGTCGGGGTTCACGCAGAAGAGCCTCCCCTCGCCGGACCCGACATAGATCAGGTCTTTGCCGCCCACGGCCGGGGACGAGCGGATCGGCTCCAGGGTGTCGAAGGCCCATTTCCGCTTGCCCGATTCCGGATCAATGGCGTAGATGGTGCCGTCGGCCGAAGGAACGATTATGGTGCCGTCGGAGAGCTGCGCCGCGCTGGCGTAGACATGGTCCCTGGCCCCGAACTTCCACAGCTCCTTGCCGGAGTCCTGGGCGTAGGCGCGGACGAAGCCGTCGAAACCGCCGATCACCAGGGCGCCGTTCTTCTTATCCGAAGTCAGCAGGGGCGACGCGGCATTGGTGCCCAGGCCCCCGGCCGTCCATTTCAGCTTCCCCGTGGCGGTGTCGTAGCAGTAGACGTTTTTCAGCGCCATGAAATCGGTGCCGAAAAACACCAGGCCCGTCCTGGTGTTGACCGCCGGGAGCGACCAGATCATCTCATTGGCGATATACTGGGTGATCCTTTTTCCGTTATCGCGACTGATGGCGTACACCAGGTAGTTGTCGTTCGGCGCCAGAAGAGTGCCATTTTTTAGAATGCCGATATTACCCTCGAACCAGTTGACATTATAGGTCTTGAGGCCGAACTCCTTTTGCACCTCCTCGACCGAGTGGGCCTTCGATCTCCACAGCACCACCCCGCTCTGCCGGTCGATGCAATACACAAGGGCGTCGCCGGAGCCCACGTAGACGCGCCCGCGATCATCCAGGAGTGCGGCGGAATCGATGATCTCCCCGGTCTGGACCGACCATTTGAGGGAGCCGTCCTTCCGGATAGCGTAAAAACGCTGGTCAGCCGAGCCGATGTAGACTGTGCCGTCGCCGTCGACCACGGGCGAGCTGAAGATCCCCTTCTTCGTTTTAAACTCCCAGGGCATGCCCCTGCCCTGCACCGGCATCACCGGGCTCCTTCCGTTCTGGAGTTCGTTGGCGCGGAATTTCGGCCATGGGCTTTGGGGGTCCAGGGGAACATTGTAAGTATAGGTGTCACCGGAAACCTGCGTATCCCCGGAGGGCTTCATGTCATAGCAGCCGAAAGGAACAGTGAGGAACACATAAACGGCAATGGCAATGACAATGACCGCATAGAAGATGTATCTCTTTTTGAAAGTAATATTCTTAATGAGATCGCCTGGTTTCATAAAGAACCTCCATGCTTGACCCTTAATGTCATTACAGTATCATCCAAAAATATCATTATATACAAGCAAATAATCGTCTGAGCCTGTTTATTAATTAACTTGTTGCATTACTTGATATTCAACGAAAAATGCCCCGCCTCAGAAGGCGTCTGGAGCAACTATCAATGAATATAAGCAATTTTACAACAAGCCTATTAATTTTTTCATTGACAAAACAAAACTTGTGAACATTGTTTATTTTAAGCGTCCAACCAGATGGTCCCGGATACTTAGTAATGAAAAATAAACAAGATTGCAAAGTACTCATCGTTGAGGATGAGGCCCTCATAGCCTTTGACATCAGCATGACCCTCCAGCAATACGGCTACACCGTAACCAGGATAGTGGCCACGTCTGAAGAATCCATCAAGGCCATTGAGGAATTGAAGCCCGACGTTGTCATCATGGACATTCTCCTGAAGGGCAAATCCGACGGTATCGAAGCGGCGGAAAAGATAAAAAACAAATACAAGATACCGATTATCTTCCTCACGACCTGCACCGACGACAAGACGGTGGAGCGCGCCACGACGCAGATTCCCTACGGCTACCTCCTGAAGCCTTTCCGCAGCATGGAGCTGGGCATTCTCATCGACCTGGCCCGCCAGAGGCACAACTTCGAGCAGGTCCTGGTGGATAACAACGTCAAGCTCGGCGAAGAGCTCAAAAAAAGCAGGACGATGGAGAAAAAGCTCCACGAGATATCCCTCGTGGACGAGCTTACCGGCCTTTACAACAGGCGCGGATTCAACCAGCTCGCCCGCCAGCAGGTTGAGATAGCGAAGAGGACCGGCAAGAGCATGCTCCTCTGCTTTTTCGATCTCGACCACATGAAGCATATCAACGACGCCTACGGGCATTTCGAAGGGGACAATACCCTGATATCGGCCGCCGCCATATTGAGAAAGATATTCCGCACCTCCGATATCATCGCACGATGGGGAGGCGACGAGTTCATAGTGCTGATGATCAACGCCGAATGCGACGAGATCCAATCCATCGAGCAGAGGATCATCGCCAGCATCGACGGCTACAACGAAGCCGCGGAGCACCGCTACATTATTTCAATGAGCTGGGGAATCGCAAGATACGATCCCGCCTATCCCACCGAAATAGACGAGCTGATCGCCCGGGCCGATGAAATGATGTACCGCAACAAATCCTACAAGAGATTATAATTTACACGCCCCTGCTTTGTCATTTCGACGAATCCCGGCATTTCGGGATGAGGAGAAATCATTATATTTTATATAATTCAGGATTTCTCTCCCTGGCTGACGGGGTTCGAAATGTCAATGCAATACATAGATTATAATTACAATGTTCGGGAAGGGATCCGCTCTTTCGGCATGATGGCCGTGCCGATGAAGGCGGCGAGGACCGTCTTAACCGCCGCTCCGGGAAGAAAGGGAATGGCTCCCATGGTGAGGAGCTCGTACAATCCGGGGGCCGCTCCCCTGACCGCTCCAAGCCACAGGTACAGGTACAGGGTCCCCAGTCCGAGGATAACAATGAAATTAGCCGCTGCCATGATGATAAAGAGAGGAAGGAGCCTCCGCATTCCCTCATAACGGTCCAGGATGGCCCCAACCAGATAGGCGGAGACAACGAATCCCAGGAGATACCCGAAGGTGGGACCGGCGAGGACCGCCGGACCGCCGCCTGAGCCTGCGAACCAGGGCACGCCGGCCAGGCCTATCACGAGGTACAGGACCTGGCTCAGGGCGCCCCACCTGCCGAGGACCATCGCGGCGACAAGCACCGCCAGGGTCTGGCCGGTGACCGGCACAGGCGTCCAGGGGAGGTACACGATTATCTGCGCCATGAGGCCGGTGAGACAGGCCATCGCCAGCGAGAGCGTGATCTTGGACGCCGCGGCCGCGCCGACGCGCCAGCGGTAGAACGAGAGCCGCGCATCGCGGCAGCGGCCGATAACCGGTGCGAATCCTTCCAAGGCAGGTCCCCTTCTATTTCATATCTTTTTTCAGCTCCATCAGCCGCTCGACACGCTTCTTAACGGGGGGATGGGTTGAAAATACCTCTCCGATGCTCATCCCCGAAAAAGGATGCACGATGAACATGTGGGCCGTCTGCGGGCTGTGGTCCGCCATGGGGGCCCTCTTCACCCCTTTCTCGAGATTAAGAAGGGCGCTCGCCAGAAACTCGGGGTGCCCCGTCAGCTTAGCCGAAAACTCGTCCGCCTTGTACTCGCGCTCCCGGGAGATAGCCATGGTTATGATCGTGGCCGCCACCGGGGCGAGGATCGATACCGCCAGGCGCTTGCCGAAGCTTGCCCTGTTGTTCCCGCCGAAGAACAGGGCCATGCGGGAAAGGATCATCACGGCCCCGGATATGGACGCCGCGACCGAGCCGGTGAGGATGTCGTAATTCTTCACGTGGCCCATCTCGTGGGCCATGACCGCGGCCAGCTCATCGTCATTCATCATGTCGAGGATACCCTGCGTCGCGGCGACCGCCGCGTGCTCCGGGTTGCGCCCCGTGGCGAATGCGTTGGGCGACCTTGAGGGAAGGATATAGGCCTTGGGCAGCGGCAGGTTGGCCTTCCTGGCCAGCTCATGGGTTATCCTCTCGAGGCGGTGGCCCGCCGGCACCGGCTGGGCGCTATAGGCCGACAGGATCAGCGAGTCGGAGAACCAGTAGGTGGCGAAATTCATCACGAGGGCAAGGATGAAGGCGATAACCATGCCCTTTTTACCCGCAATGATCCTTCCGATTATTATGAAGAAAGCCGTTAA
Source organism: Spirochaetota bacterium (assembly GCA_017999915.1). NCBI lineage: Bacteria > Pseudomonadati > Spirochaetota > Spirochaetota bacterium. The sequence goes on along the minus strand of JAGNKX010000003.1, from coordinate 196,667 downwards.
AGCGAAGAGCAGTATGAAGGTAGTCAGCATAGTAGGCACCTCCCGGGTTGGTATGTATATATCAAAGGGGATGCCTCAGGATCCCCCTTTTTATTTACTATAAATATACTATCCGCGGGGCCCCGCGTAAAGCGGCGCGCCGGATTATTTCTGGCACTGGATGAATTTCCTGACGGACCTGTCATAGGTCTTTTCTATATCGTCAGGGAAAAAGCAGGCCGGGAGTTCGTTGGACCTGCGGTGGTACTGAACGCACTCGCAGCACTTGCCCTTCCTGCTGCACGGCTCATAGGAACAGTTGCAAAAGGACATGTTCTTCTGTACGTTATCGCAGGCCATGAAACATCCTCCTTACGCGCATCGCCACGCTATTCCTCGCGGGGACAGGCGACAATATAAGTAACGCCGCCTTCCCTCTTGCCCGTCACCCTCTGCTCCTGCATCTTCCAGTAATTACAGAGGACGTAGCCGTTCTGGTACGATATATGGTTCTTGCATGTCTGGCAATCGTCAATTTTCATGGTCTCTTCGATTCCTCATCAATTAATAAATGTCATAATAAAAACGATAAAGTGTAGTCGCCGCTGCGGCATTTTTTGTCAAGCATATAAGTTAACTTTTTCCATTCTGATTCCCTGTTTAGGAGCGGGGTGCTATCCCGACCAAACGCCGATCCTGCAAGCAGCGACTTCAAAAGATATCTCGCGGAGGCGCAGAGGCGCAGAGATATTTGGTTAGTTAATCTTTCAGGTATATTTTCTTTCTCGTTAAAATTGCTGTTTCCATTAATCAAATATCAATTTACTCTGCGTCTCTGTGCCTCTGCGAGAAACGACCCGCATGGCGAAGGATAAAGCTCATGCCCATCAGTCCAGAATAAGCATGGTTCCGGTGTTTACGTATTTCGCGTCCTCGTTGTCCATGATCTCGATGATGCGGTTGTTGAGGCGCCGCTTCATCTCGCCGAAGATCCCCCGCTTTTTCTTGTAGGACTTCGCGAAAGCCAGGGACCGGGCCATCAGGTCGGCCTCATCGGCGCAGGCCTTCTCGATGATCCCGTGGCCCTCCAGGTCCGCGGCGCCGTACCGCTTGCCGGAAAAGACCATCTCCTGAAAAAGGCGGTGCGGCACGTACCTGGTGATAAAGGCGATCTCGCTGGGCAGGAAGGGTATGCCTATATCGACCTCGGGAAAACAGAAATAGCCCCGGTCCGCCTTCATGAAGCGGAAGTCGCATACGCAGGAGAATATGGCTCCGGCGCCGAAGGCGTGGCCGTTGATGACGGCTATGACCGGCATCGGGAAAAGAAGTATCTTTTTGAACATCTCATTGATGGATTCCATGAAGGTGCGTATCGCCGCCATGTTGCCGGCCTGGGCCAGGCCCAGGGCCCACTGCACGTCCAGGCCGGTGGACCAGAACTTGCCGTCTCCCGAAAGGATCATGACCGACGATATCGAGGTATCCGCAGCTATTTCATCCATGATTGCGATCATGGTGTCCGTAAAAACCTGGTTCATCCGGTTTTCCCCGTTGGACATCTTGATGACCGCGACCGATTCATTCTTTTCCCATGACAGGATGCTCATAACCCTCTCCCGGTGGCGCATGATGGCGCGGCCCCTCTCCGGGCCATGCCGTTATCGCGTTTTTTTCACAGATGCATTGATATATCATCTGGAATGAATCACCACGGGCGGAACCGCATGTCTACAAAAATTCTCTTTCTTTATGAAAGGATATGATATTTTTGTTATGCGCCAAGGAAGCACTTTGATCGTCGTCCAGCCTGCATTTCAATCACCGTACATCCGGCTCAAAAAAGGACCACCGTATGGCGGGGAACTTTTCCTTCAGCGCGGCTTCGCAGGCATTGATGGCCTCGGTCTGAAGGGCGCAGCTCGGGCATTCCTTCATCTCCGCCTTGACCGCCACCATGATGTCCGGTCCCATCTGCAGGGTGATGATGTTCAGCACCTGCCGTATCTCCTCCCTGGAACAGAGGAAATCATGGATCTCCCTGCGGGTCGCCTCGCTGGTGCTCTGGCCGATCAGGAGGTTCTTGACCTCGTTGCCGACGCTGACAGCGACGCTTACGAGAATGACGCCGATGATGACGCTCCCCAGGGCGTCATAGAACGGGTCGGCCGTGAAAAGGGTAAGCAGTATCGACACAAAAGCCACGGTCAGACCCAGGAGGGCGGCCAGGTCCTCGCCGAAGACCACCAGGAGCTCGCTCTGGCGGCTCGTCCTGAACCACCGGAGGAGGCTCTGACCCCCCCTTGTTTTATTCACCTGTCTCAGGCAGCCGGCCAGGGAAATCGATTCAAGGACAATGCTGATGCCGAGAATCACCAGGGCCACCGCCGGGTTCTCCAGCTGCTCCGGAGCGTTCATCTTCTTGATGCCCTCGTAAACAGAGAAAAGGCCCCCGAGGGAGAAGAGGATTATCGCCACGATGAAGGACCAGAAATAAACCGCCATGCCGTACCCGAGGGGATGCTCGGGGTTGGCCGGCTTCCTGGACCTTTTTATCCCGTACAGGAGCAGGCCCTGGTTGGCGCAGTCCGCAGAGGAATGCACCGCCTCGGCGAGCATTGCGCCGGAGCCGGTCACCATCGCCGCTATGAATTTCGACAGGGCGATCAATAGATTTGCGCCGAGGGCAAGGAATATGGAGATCAATGATCCGGATTGGTGTGACATCACGCGTCCCTTTATATGCTTATCCGAGTTTTAGACACTCAGATATAATTTTGTCTATTACTCACCTTTAATGATTATAATAATTTTGTCAATTGCTATGTATATGGAAATGAGCAGAAAGTATTATTTAGAGGCGAAACATGCCTGCTTATTGCTTTGTTTGTTTGTTAGCAAATGATGTCTGTTGTTTTGCTGCGGAAGGTTCATCGTGAACCATCCTCGCTTCACGCAAAAGCAGAGCCTTATTGCGACATCCTGTCGCGGCTCTGCACTCGATCATCCTGATCAGCGCACCATGTTTTGCTCGTTTGAGAGATGATTTTCTACATGTTATTCAATTCCACTTCGCACTAAGCAGGCATTTTTCGCCTCTGATGATTTATTGGACGTGAGAATTGAATCATACTATTTTTTCTATTGATTTTAATACACCGTGAATTATATATGATCAACTCAATGAATTGACTTAACAGAGTATTATACTCCAGGAATCAGGATATGACTGGCCTTGTAACGCTCGCTCTCACGGTATGGATGAACATCGCGCCCTATAACTTCGGCGATGTCCTGAAAGATATCTCCCCGGACAGGAAGGGCATGGACGCGGCCAGGGAGATCTCGCGGCTCCTGGACAGGACTTCGGTGCGCCATGTCTCCGATCCGGAAACCGACGAGTTCATGAAGTACCTCCGGTCGGTGATGGAGCAATTCGATTTCATGAAGCTGTATGAAAGCAGGTACTTCACCGACAACGGCGGCGGTTTCAGGGCCCTCAGATACCAGGGATGCACCGCCGGCGACAAATATCATGAAGGCATAATGACGCGAAAGGACGGCCGCTGCGCCTTATCCCATGCCTGGGATTATTCAACGGAGTACGGGCTGAAAAAAAACGACGCCTCTGTCGCCGGCGCAAGGTCCTTTATCGTTTCAGTCGAATCATCGACAGCGACAAAAAGCTACTCCCACCGCAATGTCATGCTCTTCGTCGAGGGCCTGCTGAAAGTGATCGATCCGGACAACATCCGGAACCTTAAAGCTCCGGAAAGCCCCCTCTATCCGGAGATTGAGGGGATTTCCCGCAGGGTGATCAATGAATTCAACCGCTCCTTCCCCAGGGTTTCAGGGCTTTTTAACCGCTACTCGGTGATACGGTCCTTCCTCGATGTTCGGAGCCACGATAATAAGCCCTACACGCGCCTTGCCTTCAGGTACGGGTACTGCATCGCGAATATCAAGGAAGATTTCCCCGAGCTGGGCAAATCCCTGGAGAACGTCAGGGGGTTTTACCGCATCACCATGGTTGTCAGGAACAGCGGCAACCGCACGGTCATGACCGTCGTTTTCGACAGCCGCGAAGACGCCCTCAGCCTTACCCTGTGCACCAGGCGCGGCAGGCTTATCCCCATTGATGATACAGGCAACCCCGTTTTCACCGAGGAGATTTCATTGACATCCCTCAAGGACTACTCCTACAAGGCGGTGGTCGAGATGGTCCATGACGTCCACGGCCTCTCCTTCACCACCGACACCATGGTGGTGAGCTTCAGGTACAGGGACGAGCCGGCCCGGGGATCATGGACCATGAAGCTTGAAGATGTTTCGAAGACCCGCATATCCGGCAGCTACTACCACATCATCCCGCCCTGGATGATAAACATGTTCATTCCAAGCAACATGGAACAGCTGATTTACGACCTTTCCCGCGTCATGGTGAAGGCCAACGGCGGTAGCGGTTCCATAGTCTCCTTCGAATGGGACACCGGCAACGCAAACAATGTAATTTTGAGATTCAGGGCCCTGAGCGAGTTCATGGACAATTACTTTATGAAGTATGCCCTCAGGGTCTGGAGCAAGAAGGCCATGTCCAACGAGAAGCTGACAGGCGAGGCGAAGGCGCTCCGGGGCAAGTTCATCGAGGCATTCAGGGCCGACATGAGATTCTAATTTACCAAAGACCGGCAGGGATTCATGGCAGAGACAAGCAATTTCTTCTTTAATTTAACACCTGATATCGTGATCAAGGCCCTTGAACAGAGCGGCTTTGACCCCACGGGGCACTGCCTAGCACTGAACAGCTACGAGAACCGGGTCTATGACCTCAGGCTCGAAGACGGCTCCCACGCGGTGGCCAAGTTTTACCGCCCCGGCAGGTGGAGCCGCGACCAGATCCTTGAAGAGCACCGGTTCCTCTTCGACCTCAGGGACGATGAGATCCCGGTCTGCGCCCCTCTCCCGCTCCCGGGCGGAGATACCCTCCATGAAATCGAGGGTATCCTCTACGCCGTGTGGCCCCGCACCGGCGGCAGGGTCCCGGATGAGCTCTCGGACACGGAGCTGCAGATACTGGGACGGCTCTGTGCCCGCATCCACAATAACGGCGCAGCAAAGAAGGCGCCCCACCGCATCGAGCTCACCGGCGAGACCTACGGCCTGCAGCCCCTCGCCTTCCTGGAAAAGCATGATTTCCTGCCGCCCCACTGCAAGGACCGGTACCGCAATGCCGTAATGGAGGTCGTTGAGATTTACGAGACGCTCCGCAAGGATGTTCCGTTCCACCGAATACACGGCGACTGCCACCTGGGCAACCTGCTCCATGGTACGGAGGGCTGGTTTTTCCTGGATTTTGATGATTTCCTGACCGGGCCGGCCGTCCAGGACCTGTGGATGCTCGTTCCGGCCCGGGACAGCGAGGGCCTGAGGCAGCGGGAGGTATTCCTTGAAGCGTACCGGCAGTTCAGGGATTTCGACGGCTCCTGGCTACGCATGGTGGAGCCGCTCCGGTCGCTCCGGTATATCCGCTACGCCGCCTGGATCGCCCAGCGCTGGGACGACCCGGCCTTTCCCGCGGCCTTCCCCCATTTCGGCACCGTCGATTACTGGGAAGCCGAGACCAGGGACCTGGAGGACCAGCTCGATTATTTCTATAACAATACAAATGACCTTCCCCAGGCCATGCAGAGGGCGGAAGACAAGCCTGAAGAAAAAGAGCTCACCAACAAGGATTTCTTCTGGGACTGGGAGGATAAGAAGTAAGGGACTAACTCCCACTCCAACCCGCGACCCTGGCCCAGATCCACCACGCGGCATAGGCGATGCGGTTGCAGGTGATTCTCTGGTTCGTTGTATGGGCGCAGCTGCAACCATAATAATCAGTGCCTTCATCGTGGGAAGTCATCCAATCATAATAAAATGAGACAGAGCCTGCTATGCCGTCATCATTGGCGGTGGCATAATAGTTATCATTCATGTCGTGCGTTTCAATGGACCAGTAGTCAATACAGTAGCGGTTGTTGATCTGGCAATGCTCGGTAATGAGCGTATGGCAGTGATAGGCCGATGTTGTACCGACGCTTTCCCCGTCACCGTTGGGATGACCAGTCATGAATACGAAGGTGACAGCGGGATACTCGGTTATCAGCGTCTCCATTCTATCAATGTATGATTGGTGGTTATGGCCGGCCGGGTCACACCAGGAACCCATGACCACATTGATTTCTGGATGGGCATTAAGATAGGTTCGAACGCTGGCATCCCATGTCGTTTCCTGCGCGCTCAGATCATAGCCGGCTTCCTGGAAATAAAGGGAACCGCTAACAGGCGTACCACCCGACGTGAAAGAAAATTTCGCACTATCCCCGCTCTTATAACTTAATAGACCGGTCATGCCGGTGATTACCCTGCTTCCATGGGATGTGTGAAAATAATATATTTCAGATTGTTTTTAGCTGCGTCAATGGCGGTCTGGGGAATGCTCCGCAAGACGCTCTCCTTTGCCACGCGGTAATCCGCTATGGTGTCGCCGACACCGGCGCTGGCACCGCCCGACGAGCTGTACCTGCTCAACACCTGGGCCGCCGTGAGCCCTGCCATGGTCTTTTTCTTGTTCTGGTTATTATCATAGCATCCGGCAGTGACCATTAGAGCCATTATTGCGATGCCAATGTATAAATAGTACATTGAGCTATATAGACCTATCCTCTTCATGGATTTCCCCCAATGGTTATATGAATAGCGGTGATTTGTATGTATATTTAAGCATCATATTTATATCTACAGCAGGGTCAAAAAGTGCAATAAAAAATCCCACAGACCTTTACAATATCCCCGGTATGAATCGGTAGGGCACCTCTTTGCAATATTCCCGGTACGCCGGGTCAATGGAGAGGTGCCGCTCCTCGGTGACGGCCCGCAGGTAGTAAAGCCCGGTCATGCCAGCCAGGCCCAGGACCTGGACCAGGACAGCCGGGGCGTTCTGGCTTACGGCCTGATAAATGACATAGGGCATCATCACGCACCACCAGGAGAAGTTCTTTGCCGCGTAGGCAGGGTGGCGGATGACGGCATAGGCGCCGGTCCTGATGATGCCGCGGTGCGTAAGGTTCGAAAAGCGGAGCCCGAACACCACCGTGGCCGACATGTACACGACGTAGCTCATGATGGAAAGCAAGGCGAAGAGCGCCACCGCCCAGGGGTGAGGCATGGTGAGAAAGCCCTTTTCCGAGGGTATGGTGAAGTAAATACCCAGGAAATGCTGAAAGGGCGGATAGCAGAGCACGGCCGCCATCCACCCGAGGAGCGTCGGCTCCACCGAGAGGCAGGTGTTCCTGAGCCACCGCGTGGATAGCGTGTATCCGCACCAGGCGAGACCCACATCTATGGAGAATATAACGGTGAACGCCACGTTGTAAAAGTCCATGATGCCGAAGCGGATATTTTCCTTGATGCCGGCCAGGACTGCGACAATGTAGCGCCAGTTGCCCACCAGGTGGGTGAACTGGTCAGTAAAAAAGACGGTCATCAGCGGAACAAAAAACATCTTCACGAGCAGCGCGAGGAGTATTTTCTTATCGCCGGGGCCGAAGGTGTCGGCATTCCCGTCGCTCCTGATATCGAAGAGATCAGGCTTTTTCAGCAGATCAAGAAGATGGAGCCTGCCAAAAATCCTGACGAGGGCTTTAAGGAGAAGATAGGCCGGCTCCCGCCGGTCAGCTTCAGGATCATGCTGCAGCGAGCGGGTCAGCACAATGTAGGGGAATCCCCATAGCAGATAAAGGTCCCACGCAATATTCAGAAGCACAAAGAACGGCCTGTAGTAAGGGTTCCGACTCGCGACACCGTATTCATTGGCGAAATTGAAAAAAAACAGGGCCCCGGCCAGGATCGCCAGATCAAGGGCATAGTTGACGGCGCATTCGATGATAAATGCCCCGAAGCGCCTGTTTCTGATCTTGGGTGAAACCGCGATTACATGGCCTTCCTTTTTATATCGTATCGCCATTTCAATGGCGAACATGACAAGGGCGCAGAAACCAAGGACCAGGAGTATCCCCTCGTGAGAGCCATGGGTGAGCTGTGAAGAGAAGAGCCACCAGCCGTCATCCAGGGCATTGGTGACAGCGGCGAAGAAACCGAAAGCCAGCACCAGGACCATGCCGGCCAGCCCGGAAAGGTATGAATGCCGCGCCAGGGTGTTCTCGGCGAGGTCCTATTTTAATTGTGTTACCGCCATTGTCAATTCAGATCAGGAAATTATGGACGACAATGCATCACGCTCATCCTCATTAATCAAGATAAAAACATCTCTTGGGGATTCTGCGGTATTTTATGAACAATAGTTTAGTTTTGTGCTTCCATTTTTTCCCGAATGTTATATAATCCAAGCTAATCTCCCAATTTTTTCTTGACAGTATTATTCAGCGGGCTACTTTAACCATATGGTTTAACCTTTTGGTTAAACCATATGGTTAATCAATACGTTTTAAGAGCCGTTATTGCCATGGATTCGAACAAGAAGCTTCATAAAGGAATTTTCTTTATATCGTTATTGTTTGCCACCATACTGTTCCACAGTATCGAATTCAGGGTCGCGGCATGGAATATCGACGAGCTGATATTCGCCACAGGGGGCCAGTCAATCCTGGCCGGTGACAGCTTATACAGGGATTTCGGGGATAACAAGCCGCCATTAATCTATTATACCTGCGCCCTCATATACAACCTTTCTGGAAAATCATACGAGGGCTACCTCTATCTTTCCAAGGCCATTACCATCGCCGTCATATTTTTAACGGCCCTTGGCCTATACTTCGTCGGCAACAGCCTGGGCGGCCCAGCCATAGGCATGATTTCAGGCCTCCTGTTCGCGGCCTACAGCATCTGCTCCCAGGGATCTGAAGTGCTGGGCGGAAGAACTGAAATGTATGCCACACTGATGAGCGTGATCAGCCTCTATTTCTTTGTTAAGAGGGATCTTTCTCCCAAGACGATCGACATCATCCTCTGCAGCATTTTCCAATCCCTGGCCACCCTCTATAACACGCGATTCGGCATCATCATGGCTGTTTACGGATTATTCATACTGTACAAGCACGGCATTAAAAAAGAATCCGTCAAAATGGTCCTGGCCCTGTCGGTTCCCTTCGTGCTGCTGGCGGCGGCGGTTCCCACATACTACTACTTCTCCGGCGTCTATGATTATTATACGTTCTGGCAATCGACGATAGTGAAGCATTATCTCGGAGTCCTCCGGCTGAACATGAAATTTATATCGGCATTGATGATACTGCTGTTTTTCGCGGGCCTGATGCCGATGGTTTTCTTTGCCGTCTGCCAGGTGATTGTCCAATGGCGGGGAATCCGCTCTGAAAGAGCGACACCGGAAGAACCGGCATCAGGTGAGAACAAGGCTCCCTTTCTCTCGCGTATTGCGTCGAAGGCGGGAAGAATTACCCGCATGTTCCAATGGAATCAAAATAGCGAAGTGTTCATTTTCCTGATGATGATGCTTCTCATGGAGTACCTGGCGTTCTTTACCGGGGGCAAGCCCGGTCTTCGCTATTTCTACATGATGTACATACCCCTCTGCCTCCTCACCGCCCAGGGCTTCCATGCCCTGTACCGCCACGTTGAAAGCTTCACCGTCAGCAAAGAGCTGGCGGCCATGGTGAAGGTCCTGATGGTGCTGTTCCTCGCGACGTCTCCGTTCTATTTCATGGCCATTCACATGAACACACAGCGTCCCACGATCCATGAGAGCATTAAACAGTACAAGGGCGTGGTCGAGTACATTCAGAAGAACACATCGGACCGTGACAAAATATACGTATGGGTAAACGTTACCCCGATCTATATCTACTCGGGCAGGACCATGGCCACGTCAATGGTCTATCCGGCCGAGTTTCTCTGCCGCTATTACTATTATTCCCGCATCTCCAGAAAAGACATAACGGCGTGGGATATTTTCCTGAAGCAGCTGATGAATGAAAAGCCGGCTCTCATCGTCGACGATACTGACGGCTTCAACACGAAGAAAGACGCCATGCTCTCGCATATATTCAGGGATAACTATATTGAGATGAGGGCCGCCGAAATGAGGTCGTACATCAAGGACCACTACAGGCTGGCTGAAACCATTGACGGATTCGACATCTACAAGCGGATTTAAAGAGCGTTCCGCTTATCGAGAGGATCCATCACACATATATAAAAAGAAATATTCGCTGCTTGGAGGCTGCTATGAAGAACAAACCGCTCGTCTCAATCATCGTGCCAACGTACCATGAGGCCGAAAACATACCGGAGCTGACGCAACAGATCAACGGTGTGCTTACCGGAGAGAAAATCAACTACGAGATAATCATTGTCGACGACGACTCACGGGACGGCATCGACAGGGTCGTCAAGGGGCTGTCAAGGGCGTATCCCGTCGACCTTCACGTCAGGATCAACGAAAAGGGCCTCTCCTCCGCGGTCATATTGGGCTTTTCCCTGGCGCGGGGAAACATCTGCGTCGTGATGGACGCGGACCTGAGCCACCCCCCCGGAAAGATATCGGAATTGATCAAGCCCATCATGGAGGGGAAATCGGAATTCGTGATCGGCAGCAGGTTCGTGCCGGGCGGGAGCATCCCGCACTTCAACTGGTTCAGGAAGCTGAACGCCTGGGTATCGCGCATGCTCGCGCGGCCCCTGGCGGCGGTGAGGGACCCGATGTCCGGCTTTTTCGCGTTCCCGAAACACCTGCTGGCGTCCGCCGGCGACCGGCTCAACCCGCTGGGGTTCAAGATTGGCCTTGAGCTTCTGGTCAAGACCGATCCCCGGAACATCATGGAGATACCGATCCAGTTCCAGAAGCGGCTTCACGGGGAAAGCAAGCTATCCCTGAAAGAGCAGCTGTTGTACATAGCCCACCTGTTCAGGCTCTATACATACCGGTATGAGGTCATAGTCCAGTTCGTCCAGTTTTCCCTGATCGGAGCTTCGGGGATACCGGTTAACCTCTTTACCGTGTACCTGGCATACAAGGTATTATCGCTGCCCTATTCGACGTCCCTGGTTCTCGGTTTTATCTTTGCCGTGACTTCGAACTATATACTTAATAAGTTCATAACATTCAGCAGGACAAAACCGTCCAACTCAATCATGCAATACCTGGAATTCATAGCCATCTGCCTGGCGGGATTGTCGATAAACCTTATCATCTCGTTATCGCTCTACAACCATGTCGGTTTTTTCAGAAGGTATTACATATTCACGGCCCTGATCGGGATCCTCGCAGGCACGATAATCAATTACACGGGAAGCAAACTGCTGGTCTTCAGGAAATAGCATTGCCGCGTTTCCGTCATGCAACGGCCAATCCTCCGCTCCGGGATTGGCCGCCGCTTCCGCCCCATCACATAGCCTTGGAAAAATCCCTGCGCCGCGCTTTCCGGGGATATTTCAGATACGGTATCACGTCCTCATTCCGCGATGCGGTGGTGCCGTCATACTCGATGGTGACGATGGGGATGCCGGTGAGCTGCTCGATGCGGTCGGCCATGGCCTCGGTCACCATCGAGGGACAGCAGTAGGCCGGGTTTGTCTGCACGAAGAGCGACAGGTCCGGATGCTGCTCGATGATGTGGAATATCTTCATGATATTCTCCATCGATTCGCCCGTGTGGTAGATGCTCAGGCCGAATTTCGTGAGCACCTCTTCGGCGTCGTCGAGGAGCCTGAAATCGCCGCCCGGCAGCACCTGGTTGAAATACCTATAATACCTCTTGTTGAGCACCGTGACCACCTTGGTGAGCACCTTGGCCAGGGCGGCGTCGCCGAAGAGCCCCTGGAGGAACCATTTCTTGATATAGCGGTCCGCGACGATGGCGATCAGCTCGCTGTAGGGGGTGGTGATGACCTCGCCGCCGTTGGCCTCGATGGTCCTGATAAGGCCCTGGTTCATGATATCGTTGTCGCGGACATAGAGGTCGCCGAAGATGGCAACCTTGGGCCGCTCTGTCCTGGTGACATCGATGGCCTTGAAGAGGCCCATCACCTCGGTCAGGGCATCCTCCTTGGAGCGGCCGCCGGCAAAGGCTTCCCTGAGGATCTTCACCGATTGCATCAGCGCCCGGTCGGTCGCGCCCGGTACGTTCTCGTAGGGCCGCACGTGGCAGGACATCTTCCTGAGCATCCCGCCGAACATGAAGCCGAGATAGCACTGCACCGCGGTCGGCACGGCTATATCGACGAAGGTGATGTCCCCCATGTAGACCGCTATGTCCTCGTACCCTTTTCCGAAAGACTCGAGGAGATACTTCGTGTAATGGGGAAACATGCCGATGTTGCAGGCGATCTTCGAGTTCATGCTCCAGATGACGGACCTGGCGGGGTCGAGGCCGTGCCGCTCGATATAGTCGATGCCGTTCTGTACGATGATGTTGAGGGGAATGCACTGGCCGGTGTTGAATCTCATGCTCCGGTGGATCGAGTCGGGGCTTTCAGAGACCACGCGCGCATCAATGCCGTCCTTTCTCAATATCTCTTCGATGAATCCGCAGGTAATCCAGTCCCAGTTAGGCAGGAGAAGGGTCTTCCCCGCGAAGATGTCCTTTCCCTTCGAGAGACCGTCAGCGCGAATGACATTGAGGGTCGCGGGAACGTTGCGCGACGATTGGTGGTGGTTGCGGAAAGCACGGATGGCCGCCTCGATCCTCGTCTCGTAGCCGACGCTGGAATCGTGCTCGTCCAGCTGCAGTATCAGGTAAGGCTTTCCGCTGCCGTCCATGATCTTCTTGAAGTATTCCATCACGTAGGAATCGGGCGTGCATTTGAAGGATGTTACGAAGACCGGGTACACCCCCCGAGCGGACGATATGGCCTTGGCCGAGTTCAGCACCACGGACGCGTATTTCCAGTGGATCATCTCGAGGAGATGGTCCATGTCGGCGTCGTCGTTTTCCTCCTCGGGGAGCATGTCCTGGAAGAAGGTCTTTATCCCGTGGCGGGAAAAGATCTCCGGGATGCCGTTGTTCATGCTCCGGGAAAGGATGGTATAGGGGCGCCCGACGAAGACAACATGGATATCGTCGGAGCCGGCCGATTCCTCCTCGTAGAGACGCCGGAGCTCCTCCCGTGACCGGATGAAATGCTCGCTGGCCTGGTCATAGGCATTGGACACCTGCATGAATCCGATGCCGTTTCCCTTTATCGTCTTCATCATCCGGAAGAGCTGGACCTTCAGGTAAAACGTCCCCAGGTTGGACCGGATCAGGGGCGTGAGGATCTTATCCTTGTTCCTGATGTCGATGGCCGACAGCACCAGGGACGGCGAGTACTGGGTATAATAGCAGTAGTTCCGCTTGACGGCCCGGCTGCTCTGCCTGTTTTCCATGTAATGGGGGAGAAAGATATAATCGGCGCGGTCCGCCAGGTAATTCACGTGGCCGTGAAGGGCGGCCATGGGAGCGCAGAACTCGGCGCCGGTAAGGTTCTTCCCCTCGGCGATGCCCTGGCGGTACTGCTCGCTCGTGACGGTCCCGACGTCCAGGAGATCGAAGAACTTTCTCCAGAGCGGCATCTCGTCGAAGAGATGAAGCGCGGCGGGTATGCCCACCGTTACTGCAGGCCCTTCGCCGGCCTCTTCGCGGCCGGGTTCCCGCAGGGAGGCGTTCAGGACCCTGTTCCGCTCCTTGATCAGGTCAAAGGCGTTGGGATGCCTCACGTAGGAATCGGTCTTGTAGTCGCGGCCGCAGAGGAACCCGAAGGCCGCGGTCTCCCCCATCACCTCGGCGACGGTGATCTTGCAGTGGTTCGCGCAGAGCTCGCACACCTCGGTGCGGACCGGTATATCGTTCCGGTACAGGCCGATGCCGCGAAAGGCGGTGCTCCGCTTGCCCTGGTCATGGAGATGCAGCGCCACGCCCATGGCGCCGGTGAGGTGGCAATATTTCGAGACCATGATGGGCCTTCCCAGGCGCTGCTCGAAGGCGGCCACCAGGGCCCGGTTCTTCGCCGTGGCGCCCTGGAAGAACACGCGATCGCCGATATTTTTCTCGATGGCCACCTTGGTCAGGTAGTTGTCCCGCACCGAATGGAGCACCGAGGCCAGCACCTCGTTCACGGAGAACCCTTCGGAGAGGTAGTAGTTCAGGTCCCGCTCCATGAATACCGTGCACCGGTCGCTGGACATGGGCGCGCGGGCCCCTTCGGCCCGCCGGGAATAGTCAGAAAGGGGACAGCCGAGCTTTTTCGCCTGCTCCTCGATGAAGCTCCCGGTGCCCGCCGCGCACACGTGGTTCATGATCGAAAAGTTGACCATGCCGTTGCGGAGCGTGGTGAACTTCGAGTCCTGCCCCCCGATCTCGATGACCGTGTCAACGGCGGGGTCCAGCTCGCAGGCCGCCCGGGCGTGGGCCGTTATCTCGTCCAGGGCTATGTCGGCGCCGATGATGCCGCCTATGAACTTCCGGCCGGAGCCGGTCGTTCCCGCCCCGAGATACCGTATGGATACGCCCTGATGCATGGTCATATCGTCGATCCCCTCGAAAAGGGCCTGGACCGCGGCCACGGGCCTTCCGGAGGTCCTGGTGTAGAGCCCGGCGAGGACCCTCCTGTCTTCGTCCAGTATCACCGCCTTGGTGCTGGTGGACCCTATGTCCACGCCCAGGTACGCGCCGTACTCCCTGCCCGATTCAAGGCGCTCGTAGATGTCGATTTCCACCGGCACGGTGAATCCGTTATTGACCGGCCGGAATTCATACCGCTTGATGCTGTCAAAGGAGGGGTACTCGGACAGCTTCAGGGTGAGGGAATCGTAATAATAGTCCTTTTTCTTTTCATGGACCAGGATGATGTCTTCCGGTTTTCGGATACAGGCGGCGATGCCCTTCGGGTTCTCATCGATATAACTCAACGCTGCGCCGATGGCTCCGTAGAGGTGCGAATGCTCGTGGGTTATGATATCGATGTCGAGCATGCGCGAAAAATGCTTAACCACGGCCCGGTTCTTGGACACACCGCCGCAGAAGACCATGGGCCCGCCGGGCTTCACGTTGCTGAAGAGGGTGTCGGCTATGTTCCTGGCGAGGCCGAAGGAGAGGCCGTCGCAGATCTCCTCGCGGGAATATCCTTCCTGCTGGGCGTGGATGAGATCGGTCTTGGCGAAAACGGCGCAGCGCGACGCAATTTTCGGCACGCTGCCGCTGTTGCGGAAGGCCAGCTCGCTGAACTCATGGATGCCGGAGAGGCTGAGCCGCGCCGCCTGCTGGTCCAGGAAGCTGCCGGTTCCGGCGGCGCAGGAGGTGTTGGAGCGATAATTGAGATATTCCCCATCCCCGTCGAAGAGGACGAGGCCGAATTTTTCGCCCCCCACGATCAGGATCGATCCGACCTTCCCGTGAAGGTGCTTTGCAGCCCTGATGGCCGATACGCGCGAATCGTACGCCACGGCGCCGTCAATGATCTCCGGCGATGATGTTGTCGCCGCCAGTCCTCCGACGGAGGCAAGGTCAAAACCGGAGAGGAGCTCCTTCAGTGTCTCGGCGATTTTTCCGCGGTGGAAGGCATAGGCGGTCTTCCCGATGTTCCCATCCCGGCTCACCTCAGCCAGGGAAATGGATATGGACCCAATGTCTATGCCAAGAACAGTGGTTTTGTTCGTCATGATGTTAAGCCTCTTTATGTTTTTTAAGGTAATACATACAGCCCCGCTGCCCGGCAGGGGCGCGGATTATAGTATATCTTTTTTCATTGTCCTTCAATAAAAAAAGTTATCTGCCCATAGGAATTTCGGAGACCCTTGTCAATGAATATTTTATTAATGTTACAACCGACCGGTTGGATTGCACGAGACATATTTACCTCTCCAAATATGAATAATTTCCATAATGCAATTATTTATCATTGGATTAAGAACGCTTGATTATTGATCATTTTTATACTGGACAAAAATCAATTTTTTGACATCTTGCCAGAATTATAGTATTTTAAAATGTACAAAAGATATATGAAAACAGATAATAAATCAACGCCAAAAGATCATATCGATTATACACCCTTCGAAATCCTCCAGATCAAAGGAAGTTTCGTTTATATTATAGGCCTCATCGTGGTTACCGCAACAGCAGCGCTGTTCCTTGCCATAGCGGATATGGGCTTTCTGGACATCATGAGGCCCATTGCCGTTGATACTGTCGCCATCATAATCGCCATAATAATATACCGCCGCAAAAAAACACGCAAGAAAGCGGTTGTCCTGCCATGGATTGCGGCATTCCTAACCGTGCTTATACCGCTGGTGGCCAAATATAATTACGGCTTCCGCGAGGGATGGACCTTCGCGCTCCAATCCTATAACAGCACGGCCATGCTGATCGTTCTCGTTGTAATGATGTATCTTCTCTACAATCGAAAACTTTTTATATTCTTTTCAATCTTCGCCCTGGCAAACTGGATCTTCTTTTTCTGGTGGGCGGTATATAACGGAGCGGATGTTCACTGGTATGCCTCTGAAAACGGAAAAACTGTAGTGTCCGGCGTGATATTCCTCCGCGAGGTTTACTTCATACTGGCAACGGCCATCCTCTTTTACCTGGTATACCGGAATATTCCCGTGGTCGAGGAATTCAACAGCCGCACCAACGCCCAGCGCGCGGTGATCGAGAAGCAGGCTGAGGCCCAGCGACAGATAACTATGGAGATCAGGGAACGCATGGGCCGTCTCTTCGAAAGGGTGGACGAGCAGAACAAGCTGGTGACGCGGTTCAACGACAAGATGCAGAGCCAGTCCGCCGGCTTCGAGGAGATGTCGGCGACCATGGAAGAGCTGTACAGCTCATCGGAGAGCATCAACAACACCGCCAGGGACCAGGTCGAAGGGAACGTGGCGATGGAAAACATCGTCAACGATTTCCGGAGCATCAAGCAGGAGACAACGCAAAAGCTCAGGGACACCTACAGCGACATCGAGGAAATCGTGGCGCAGACCAGCATATCCAACGAGAGCCTGCGCGAGGTCGAGAGCACCATCGGAAAGATCAGCGACCAGAGCAAGGTTATCGGCGAGACGGTGTCGATCATCGTCGACATCGCCGACAAGATCAACCTCCTCTCCCTCAACGCCAGCATCGAGGCGGCGCGGGCCGGCGACTACGGCCGGGGCTTCGCCGTGGTGGCGGACGAGATCGGCAAGCTGGCTGTACAGACCAGCGAGAGCATCAAGGAGATCGAAAAGGTCCTCTCTTTCAGCACGAAAACCACGGCGGAAGGCGTCAAGGTCATAACCACGACGGCGGACACCATCAAGAAGCTCATCGGCAAGATGGGCGAGAGCTCCGGCAAGATCAAGGTCCTCCAGGAAAGCATCCTGGTCGAGGAGCGGTATATCAACGTGATCATAGACCAGATGACGAAGAACATAGACCTTGCCAAGCAGATCGGCACAAGCACGACGGAGCAGAAGAAAGCCATCGGGGACACCACCAAGGCGATCGACGATTCAAATCATATCGTCGCCGAGATGGTACTGGAGATTCGCGAGCTCGCGGACACATCGGACTCCATCCTCAAAAACGCCATGGAGCTGCTGGAAAAAGCCAAGGAAGCCGTGTAGTTTCAGGCGCCGAAATCCTTCACATTGAGCATCGGGTACACGATCTTCCGGAGCTCCTTCTTGGAGAACTTGCCCACGCTGGTCTTCGGGATCTCCTTTAAAAACACGACCTCCTCCGGGAGCCACCACTTGGCGACCTTCCCCGCGAGGAAATCGACGATCTCCTCTTTCGCGAGCTCCTGTCCCGGCCGCGGCACCACGCAGGCGCAGGGGCGCTCCTGCCATTTTTCATGGGGTATGCCTATCACCGCCGCCTCCAGCACCTTCGGATGCTCCATGATGGCGTTCTCCAGGTCGATGGACGATATCCACTCGCCGGCGCTCTTGATCATATCCTTCACCCGGTCCACCAGGCTGATATATCCCTCCCCGTTCATGGTGCCGATATCGCCCGTGTGGAACCAGCCGTCCTTGAAGACGCGGCCGCTGGTCTCCGGGTCTTTATAATACTCGCTGGCGATCCAGGGGCCGCGCACCAGGATCTCCCCCATATCCTCCCCGTTCATGGACGCCTCCGTTCCCTCGGCGGTGACGATCTTCACCTGGAGCCCCGGCACCGGAATGCCGGCGGTGGCCTTGTACTTTATCTTTTCATCGATGGAGAGGCCCGCCATATAGCTCTTGGTGCCGGACAGGGTGACCAGCGGCGAAGTCTCCGTGGCGCCGTATCCCTGGGCCATGTTGACATGATACTTCTTTTCAAAGGCATCCATGAGATGGACCGGCAGGGCTGATCCGCCGGAGTAAAAATTGCGCACCGACGAGAAATCGTGCTCCCCGCCCCCCTCGAGGTAGTTGTACATCATCATCCATATGGTCGGGACGCCGCAGGAGAAGGTCACCCCCTCATCGGCGATAATTTTACAGAGCGACTTCATGTCCAGGATCTGGCGGCCCGGCAGCACCTGCTTCATGCCGAGCATGACGCTCACGAAGGGCGCGCCCCAGGCGTTGGCGTGGAACATGGGCACGATGTGCAGGGTGCAGTCGCTTTCCAGGGCCCCCAGGGTGGCCGCCACCGAGTAGGTGTGAAGGACCAGGCCGCGGTGGCTGTACACGACGCCCTTCGGGTCGCCGGTCGTGGCTGAGGTGTAGCAGATGAGGCACGGCTCGTTCTCGTCCCGGTCGACGCTGAAGTCGTAGCTGTCGGGGAAGTCCCTGATGAAGTCGTCGTAAAGGACGGCCGGAGCGAGCTTCGTCTGGGGCATTTTCCCGGTCTGGGACATGACGACAAACAGCTTCACCGTCGGGAGCCTGTCAGCTACCGGCTCCAGGAGGAAGAATATGTCCTCGTCGAGAAAAACGATCCTGTCCCCGGCGTGGTTGATAATGTAGACCAGGTTTTCCTGGGACAGGCGGATGTTCAGCGTGTGGAGCACGCCTCCCATGGCGGGGATGCCGAAATAGAGCTCAAGGTGCCGATGATTATTGAGGGCAAAAGACGCCACCCGCTCACCCTTTTTAAGGCCCCAGGCATCAAGGGCATGGGCCAGCTTGCATATTCTCTTGAACCAATCACCGTAACCGTAGCGGAACGTCTCTGTCGGATACACGGACACAACCTCTTTTTTAGGATAAAAACGCGCGGCGCGAAGCATGAAATCGGTAAGCAGGAGAGGGTAATTCATCATGGCAAGGCCTCCAAAAGATAAAAATTCAACGGCGCAGTGCGCCCTTCCCTTCTACTTCGGAGTCTCGGATACAGGATGAAAAATGTAATGTAATTAAGCGGGAACCAGTTTTACACGACAGACGAGTCATGCTCTAGTTACTATTATACAATTAAACATTGAAATTGTCAACAGGTGAGACTATTAAAAATGTGGAATGGAGAAATGCACAAGGATCGACCGCCCACAACGAGGACTCACCAGGCCTTTCCCGGCTTATTCGACCCTCTTCATGATAACCATGGTGACGTCATCATCGAAATAATAATCCTTCAGCGCGGCAAGGACGCCATCCCTGATCTCGTCGGGGCCCCTGGAGCCAAGGCTCCTGACGATATCCCTGAAGCGATCAAGGCCGAACATGTCCTCGGCGGGGTCGCGGACGTCCCTGGCAGAGCCCTGCCGCCACGCGTCGGTGACGCCGTCGGTGTAGAGCACCAGGGTATCGCCGACGTCCATGGAGAAATCGCCGGTGGCCGGACGCTTCATATCCTCGGATATGCCGATCCAGATGCCGTTCGTCTCTATCAATTCGACGTCTCCCGAAGCGCCCCGACACACCATGATGTGCTGGTGCTGGCCGGAAAACATGAACCGCCCCCGGGACAGGCAGGCTATGACGGTTATGGTCATGTAGCGGTCCTCGTCCAGTTTGCGGATGTTCTCAGTGATGACGCTGTTGACGCGGTTCAGGAGCGCGTCCGGCCGCAGGTTCGGCTTCCCGCCGATGGCCGTGTGGATAGCCGTTTGCACCATCATCATGATGAGGCCGGCGGGCACGCCATGGCCGGAAACATCGCCGATAACGATCCAGTCGAGCCCCTCGGCGTTAATGATGTCGTAATAGTCGCCCCCGACCTGGTCGGCAGGCCGCATGTATGCCGCGATCTCGAAACCCGGTATGGCCGGCGAGCGCGGCAGCAGGATCGTCTGGATCTTTTTCGCCAGCTCCATCTCGCCCCAGAGGGCGTTCATGGCCTTTTTCAGCTCCGCGGTGCGCTCCTCGACCTTGTGCTCAAGGCGCTCCGTCAGCATGGTGAGGCTGCTGTACATGACGGAGTTGTCCATCGCTATGACGGCCGCGGCCCTGACATTGTTGATGAAGCGCACCTCGTAGGCCGTGAGCTGTCTTAAATTCTGCTTTTCCGGCAGGGCCAGCAATGTCAGGAGTCTTCCCTTCTGCACAAAGGGAACCAGGTACATGGCGTCCAGTTCCCTGAAAAGGCCGAGGAGGCTGTCCCGCACAGCGTAATCCGCCTTGACCTCCACAAGTGCCCTGTCAACCAGGTGGTTCGCATCGACGAACCACGTCTCCAGTGCCGGATCGAGACTGCACGTCTTCATGCCCGAATCGGCAAAGGCCGATTCATCCAGCCGGCAGAGGAACATGTCGGCTCTTTTGAATGACAGGGTTTTCCTGATGAGGTCAGTAAACTGGCCGACCAGCTCATCCAGCGTTTTCAGGGTGGATATGCTGTCAATGAAGGCCGATTCGATGGCGCCGAGGTTGTACTTGCGCCTATTGAACAGCTGGTCTATAAGAGGCTGCACCCTCCTGAAATAATAATAGTTGCCGATGAACCAGGCGGCCCCGATCATGAACTGGTACACAGCCCCAATCCTGCCCATGAAATAATAGGCGAAGTAATAAAGCGCGATGTTGGGAATCAGGATCAGGGACGACATGGCGCCCCAGATCAGGGATACATGGAGCACGCTCCTGATGTCCAGCAGACGGTTACTCAGGACGCCATACCCGAGAAAGGCCAACGGGAGGAACATCAGGTTCCCCAGGGGGTAAAAATCGATGCCGTTCATGGCGGGCAGATTGGATAGAGTGAGCAGCCCCGTCAATATAAAGGAAAGCAGGATATAGATGAGCTTGAGACGTATGATCTGGTTCTTTTCGGTCCTGATCTTGCGGAAGAAAAATACGATAAAATAGGCCACCACCACCGCCGAATAGAGTCCGAACGCCTGCAGCATGACGCCGCCCTTGGCCATATAGCCCCACGAGTAAACGTAAAGACCATAGATGTAATAGTCCGTCAGGGTCGACAGGGAGAGGAAAAAACTGATGATAAATGCGGCGGGAAGCATCACCCTGCTCCTGGTCCCGGTCATGCGAAAAAAATAGAGCACGTTCAGGGCGGGAAGATACACGTAGAAGAAATGACAGGTCCGTTCGATCCTCATGATCAGTTCCGTCCTGCCCCAGAACAGGTGGTGACTGATGAAAATCGGAAGCAGCAGGGACCACCAGATGCACAGGACTGCGAACAGTATGTTCTCGCGGGAGAGCCTGCCCCTGATGACGGCGGTAAAGGCCATCATGAGGCCGATCACCAGTGACAGCAGCGGCGGTATTATGAACAGGCTTCTCGTCTCAAAGGAAATATCCATGGCGCCCAATTGCGTGCCTATCACTCCCGATTACTTGATCGCGAACTGCCCCTTCTCGTTGAAATCCAGCTTGAGCGGCGACATCTTTATCTCGTCCGGAAGCTTGACGCTGGAATAGCCCTTGAACTGGTACGCGCCGGTACGGTTTGTCAGGAAATTCACGATTGACTTTCCCAGGGCCTTGGAGCTGAACGTGTTGGCTATCCGTATGACGGAGCGGTTCCCCTCGTTGGTGGTCCTGCCGGTGGTGCCGGCAAGAATCTTCGCGTCGTTAATAGAGAAATCATAGGCGAGATCCCGGAACTGGAGCCGGGCCTTCGTGTTGTTCTTCACCTCCACGTCGAAACTGACGCCGATGGGAACGTCAAGGGATGTGAGGTCGAGGATTTCCGCCGGGCTGGTCTTTCGTCCTGACAGAAGGCCCTGGAACATGTTGAAGAGCTTGTTCGGCTCCAGGTTTTTTCTGCCGGTATCGACCAGGGAGCGCCTGATCTCGTCGATAGTGGGCGCTTTCACCTCAAAATTGGTTATGGCGAAAGAGGGTTTCAGCGCCGGTATCTTTTTCTGGACAGTATAATTGAAGGTAATGCTCTTTTTGATCGAATGAAGCGCCTGGGGAAGAGGGATCACGATATCGATGTCGATCGCGCAGTTAAGGTCTTCACGTTCCGTGTAATCTTTTATGAGGCGGATGATATCGGCATAGGCGATCGTTACTTTGACAGGGGTCACTTCGCTGCCGCCGGCCTTCACGGTCACTCCCTTCGGGGTCCTTGTCTTCAGGAGCTGGTTCCCCTCGACCTTGACGGTGAATCCCACATCCTGGAGCTTGAAGCCCACCGGGTACGGATTATCCAGGGCAATCTCAAAGAGAAAGGTCACGTCCTTCAGGCTGATGGAATCAATGTCGAACTTTTTAAGGCTTACCTCCGGCTTTTTACCCAGGAGGCTTGTGATGGATGCGCATGACAGAAGCAGTACCGGAAAGAGAAGCAGAGCGAGCGATTTTTTCATGACCTTTAGTTCCTCCTTTCTAAATTTAACTTTTACAGTATCATGGCCAGCACCCCTTCATCACAGGAAGGGAGCAGGTACACGGTGACGGTTTTATCATCGACCTTCACGACAGCGTGGGCCCCTTCATCGCCGCTGCCGCACTTTATGGAATTCCATGCCATGGTTTCTGGCTTGGTGACCTTTTTAAACGACGGCAGGGCAACGGTGCCGATCTTTTTCCCCAGATAGAATCTCTTGATCTTTTCTGCCACGAGCAGGGCCTGCTTATGGTTCTTCTGGATCAGAGCAAAGGTAATTCCGCCGAACCGGGTCGAATCAACCTCCCTTATGCCTATAATGACCGGGTACTTCACCGAATTCGCTTCGGCAAAGCCTTTCATCACCTTGTATTTGATGCTCTGACCCCCCTCCATTCCCTCCTGGGCGGCACCATGGGAAACCGATAGAACCACCGAAAGGATAATAAATATATTACACATATTGAGGTGTTTCACGGAAAACCTCCGGGCTGGATCGATGAATTTCGGCGGCGTACGACGGCCGGGATTGTCCGACCTTGTCCTGTATAATATCTTCGGTTCAAAGCATGTCAAGAAATAAAAGCCGCACATCTTCTGTGCTCAGGTGAGGCCATGATTCCAGGACAAAGCTTTGTCATCAAACCGGGCTCTCTCAAGCCGGGCTCTGACCCCCTTTTTTGAGGATTTTTCCCCGGACCAGGCTCTGACCCCTTTTTTCCACTCATGTTTACCCATGGGGCGGCATGGTGCCGAGAAGATCCGGCAGCACCTCTTCGGCCCTGCCGCGGATAAATACATCTGTGATTGAATTGGTAAGCCCCGTAGGCTCTATGTTGATCTCGATGATCTTCGCACGGTTCCCCTTGGCCACGACCGGCAGCTCGGCAGCAGGGTTTACGACGGCCGATGTTCCTATGATCAGCATCGCGTCAGCCGTGCCGGCAAGGAGCCGGGCTTCCATGAGGGCGCCGAAGGGCAAAGCTTCGCCGAAGAAAACCATGCCCGGCTTTAACACGGCTGAACAATGGGGACAGAGCGGATCTTCATCCATGATTTTAAAATCCGCGCTATTAAAAACAGTATTACAGGTGAGACAGCGGAGATTCCCGATAGTGCCATGGAGCTCGATAATGCTCCTGCTGCCCGCGCGTTGGTGAAGGTTGTCGATGTTCTGGGTGACAAGACCCTTGAGGACACCGCCACGCTCCATTTCCGCCAGTGCGCGATGAGCTGGATTGGGCTCTGACCCCTCAATTAATGCTATGAGCTCCCGGGTCATATCCCACACAAGGTGCGGATTGTCCCTGAACACGTCGATGCGCGCAAGGGCCGGATCGTACACCTGCCACAGGCCGCCCCTGCCCCTGAACGCTGGGATGCCGCTCCCCGCTGAAATCCCGGCCCCGGTGAGGGCAGCAAGGTAATGGGATTTCGAAATTATTGACCGGGCATCTTTTATGGATTCCATTCGTGTCCACTTGCCACCCTAATGGGGGGGGGGCAGAGCCTTCCGTTGGGGTCAGAGCATCACATTGAAATCGAACCTTTCCGGAAATCGGTTTTACTGATCTTCGCATTGACTATCACAGGTTTCCCTTTTTTCAGGGCATCCAGGGCCGCATCAAGCACAGCGTCGATCTCTCCGGCGCTGCTTATGACAAACCCGGCTCCACCGTAGGCCTCGGCGACCCTCTGGTAATCCGAATAGTTAAGCTCTGTCCCCACGGGGTCGCCCAGGATTTCAACCTGGTCTCGGTATATCTGGCTCCAACAGGCGTCGTTGCCGATAATGGCTATTACCGGAATCCCATGGCGCGCAAAGGTGTCAAATTCCTGGATACTGTACCCTGCCGCACCGTCACCATAAATGATCCATATCTCCCGTTCAGGACGGCAAAGGGACGCGCCGATGGCAAATCCTCCCCCAACCCCCAGTGTGCCGAAGACGCCCGGATCGAGCCATGACAGAGGAGCCGGCGGGCGGAGGATATAGGACGCTGTGCCAACGAAATCGCCGCCATCCGCCACGATTATCGATTTTTCTCCCATGCGCGCGGCGATTTTCTTTAGCAGAAGCACGGGGTTGACCAGATCGCCGGATTCCCCGGACAAGGAGTCTATCTCAGCTTCGCGCTCAAGCTCGCGTCCGTGGAGAGCAGCCAGCCAGGAGGCTCTGTCTGTGGAACCCCGTGGGAATGCCTCCCCGAGGGCCCGGAGAAACAGGGAAGGATCGGTGTGTATCCCTACATCGGGCCTTCTGTTTAAAACCATGTCCCTGCGGCTCCGGTTGATCGATACGAGCTTTGCGTGCCCGCTGATGTCACGGCCGTAATTGAGGCGAAAATCGCAGGGAACGCCGGCCAGGATAACCAGGTCCGCGTCACGAAGAGCATCCTTGCGCCGGTGCCTGAACTGGATAGGATCATTGGCGCCGAGGAGCCCCCGGGCAGTTCCGGTGAGATAGACCGGCACTCCGAGGCGTCTCACGGCACCGGCCAATGATGCAGCCTCGCGCGGCAGGGTCAGAGCCTGGCTTCCCACAATCATGAGAGGCCTTTCGGCCCGGGCAACCATCGCCGCTACACGGCCTACGCTGTGCCGGCTGAAGTTCTTTTCAGCAGTTGGTATCGATTCCAGTTTCACGGATTCCAGATCACAGGCAAACATTCTGTCAACGTGACGGCGCAAATAGAAGTTAAGGATCCTGGTCCGCAGGCCGGCGGCGGCCGGGCCGCCGCTTTTAGTCCCGTACATCTCCCTTACAGTCTTTTCATCATAGAGCAAATCTATGGGGCACTCGACAAAGACCGGCCCCTGAACGCCGGACCGTGCGATCCTGAAAGCGCTCTGCACTACAGGAATAATATCGCAATTTTTTCTGATTGTCAGGGTGCGCTTCACAGCGGCTTTGAGGAGACCCAGTTGGTCAATATCCTGGAGGGATCCTCTTCCTTTTAACACTGTTGCTGCCGCCCCTCCAAGGAGCACCATGGGTGTCTGCGCATGGAGGGCGTTGACCAGCGCTGTAATAGTGTTTGTGACGCCCGGCCCGGCCGTCACAATGGCAACGCCGGGAATTCCTGTGATGCGGGCGGACGCATCGGCCGCAAAGACAGCTGTAACCTCATGACGACAATCAATAACCTTTATGCCTTCATTCTTGCATCCCACGAGGATAGGTGAAATGTGCCCTCCGCAGAGTGTAAAAACATGACGGACCCCTTCCTCCTTTAGTATTTCAGCAATGACCATGCCGCCGTTCATGGATTCCCCCCATGTTTACGATATTAAACAAATAACGCGGCGGAAAAACCCCGCCGCGTTATGAATCATTTCATATGAAACCTCTACTTAAAATCTCGCGCTCACATTGAAGGTGAATCCGTAGAAATGGTCCCACTTGCCTTTCACCCAGCTGTTCTTGTATGCAAAATCGAGCATTGAGCTGTCGTCCTCACCGGGAGTGCAGGCTACGCCGACCCAGCGGAATCCGGCTCCGATGGAGATGTGTGCCGGTGCTATGAAATAGGCTATACCGACGTCGGTATCGAAGCCGAAGCCGATCACGTCTGTATCATACTTGAAGGGCATAACATATGACCAGGGGAAGGGAAACAGGTACTTGCGCTCAAATTTGTGATTCCCGAAGTTGACGATAGCATTCACATCGAAATAGATGGAGAATCCCTTTATCTCGTATTCAAAGCCTATTCCGACAAGGGGCCCCACCTGGAAATACTTGTAGTCATAATCGCCGAAATTTATCTGCAGCGGCAGATGCAGCAGAAATTGATCACCGTTCCCCTTGGCGTAATTGAAACGGGCCCCGAAATTAATATAGAGGTATTGTACAATGCTCTTGCCAAATTTAACGTCAACATCGTAGCGGCGGGCCGATGAATCGCCCACCGTATAGTTCAACATGGGCACACCGAATGGAGCTAAATTCCATAGCGTCAAATCCCACTTCAAGTTTGTATAGGAGAATTCATTTTTCGTAACACCGAAAAGCGCCTGGAGGTCCATCCTCCAGCCTCCCCATTTGAGACCCAAAGCCGGTCCCAACATGAGGGATCCGTCATCATCATCCTTCATCCCGCCATAAAAGAGGCTGGTTGATTTTCCTGAATGAAGCTCCTTGAAAGGAGGGTCCCATATATCATACATACCAGAAAGACCGACCTTTACCTGCACCGCTCCTGCCGGCGCCGGCCCCATGACTGCGACCAGGGCGATAACAATAACCGCTATACCCACTATTTTTCTCATACAAATCCTCCAAGATTTATATAGATGTAACATGGTATATGCTATGCCGGATATTTTACGGTGTCCAGTTATTTTTGTTATTAATAGTAGGATGATTTCTGGTTTTTTCACAGATGTTAATTATTGTTCTTAATGTTCTTAATGTTCTTACATTTCCTTCCATAGCCATTTTTTCCACTATAAATTCCTATCAGGCTCTGACCCCCTGGCCTGCATTCCAAAAATATATTGCCAGCCTCTTCCGATAGGCCTCCTCGTAAAAGAGAAACTTTTTAACACGCTCCTCAAATGAGTCCCCCAGTTTAAGGAAAAAATAATGCAGAGTAATTTTAAGCGGCGCCTGGAAGTTCTCATCAAGATAGCAGTTGATAAATCCGATATCATTCTTCCGCGGGTCCCGGGATAATTTTTTCCTGACAGGATTATATCCGATATACCAGAGAAGCCATAGGAGATATTGTTCCGGGTTATCGGCCTCCTCAATGATGGTTGAGCCGAATCGCCCATTCCAGAATGCCCCGGTTTTCCCCATGGCTTTATTGTATTTCTCGGCAATTCTCGCCTTGATGTATTGCATGATGCGGGATATTGTTTCCTTGTCCTCGCAGGTTTTAATAAGGAGGTGAATATGATTGGCGACAATTTCAGCGGCGATGAGCTCGAATTCATATTTTTCCTGGCACAAGGTGATTGCCTCAATAAAATATTTCTTTCCGTATTTGCCTTGAAGTAAATTTCTCTTTCCGTGACACATGGAATAAGCGTGATGGGTTGATCCCTGTGCGATTTTTCGAGTTGGTCGTGGCATTGTGTTCTCCATAGATCGTATTTAAAGGGTATACGATTGAGAACGGATGATTTGAAAAAAATTGTGGCAAAATGAGGCGAAATCAGGGGGTCAGAGCCAATGATAAGAGAGGCAGGAAAGATAGGGCCAGAGCCTTCTCTTTAAGGAAGCGTTTTTTAGGATTGCCTGACCCCCATGATGTATGCTCCGACCCCCTACTTCAACCCGGGATCATACCACCATGCTCTGACCCTCTCACGCACATCACCTCAAAAAAATTACAGATAAAAATTCTTTGATGGAAAATTATTACAGGCGATTCATTTCAAATTTTTTACTTGCTCCCATGATAAAATTTTTGGCTAATACCATATTATGAAGAATTCATGCATACTACCAGAAATTGTGGCCCCTGCAGGAAACCTGGAAAAGTTGAAATTTGCCGTTCTATATGGGGCCGATTCCGTGTATTTCGGGGGGTCAGAGCATAACCTGCGGGCCCAGGCGGACAATTTCTCCATCGATGACATCAACGAAGGAGTATGCTATTGCCACGACCATGACGCCAAGGCCATATTCCTCCTGAATTCTTTCTTACACGAAAAGGACATTTCCGCCGCAAAACGGTATATTAACGGGGTCAGAGCCATTCCCTTCGATGCGGTCATGATATCCGATCCGGCCATGATGACCCTTATCAGGGAAGCCGGCATGACCTGTTCGGTACATCTCTCCACCCAGATGTCCACCCTTAATCACCTGGCAGTCCGATTCTGGCACAATGCCGGCATCAGCAGGATCGTCCTTGCACGGGAAGCTACGATTGATGATATACGCATGATTCAGGAAAACACCGACGCGGAACTCGAGGTTTTCGTCCATGGCGCCCTCTGCATCGCCTATTCAGGCCGCTGTCTTCTGAGCCGGTACATCACAGGCCGCGACGCCAATCAGGGTGATTGCGCCCAGGCCTGCCGGTGGCGATATTCCCTCGTGGAGGAAAGCAGGCCCGGAGAACCCCTTGATATAATCGAGGGTCGGGCCGGCACGGAGATACTCTCATCGAAAGACCTCTGCCTTATCGAACGAATCGGCCAGTATATAGATGCCGGGGTCAGAGCCTTCAAAATCGAGGGAAGGATGAAATCCGTGTATTATGCAGCCAACACGACCAGGATCTACCGTGACGCGGTGCGCACAGCTGGCACAGCCGAGTTCGAGAAGCGCCTCCCCTTTTACCGTGAGGAGCTTGACCTGGTGAGCCACCGGCCCTACACTGACAATCTCTTTAATGAATTCAATGGAAAGGGATTTTCAAGCATCAATTACATTAATAAGGCCATGTTCCTCGGATACAGGGCCAGCTCTGACCCCCGCGGGGTCCCCATGTTCAAAACCTTCAATCCCATTTACCGCGGAGAAACCGTTGAGGCAATCTTTCCTATTAACGACTCGATCAGAGACGGGCGGTTCACTGTTAAGGATATAATCGATGCGGAAAATAACAGCGTGGAAATGGCGAGGCCCAATGCCATCTATACTATTAGATTTGATCCCGAAATGGGAGACCATGCGATTCTTCGAAGAAGACGGTAATGTTAATCATCTTTAAACTTAGCCGCATGAATAATAATCGCTGTCCCAACATGAAAAATCTCTTCGAATTACCATTGTACTCTTGACAAAAACCGCGCTCTGCGACACATTAGTTACATAATAACCGACGGTGACATCATTATGGGTCACCCCTTCCAACCTCCCGTTACGGGAGTGTATTAAGAAGCATAAAAATTAAGGATTATACAATGTTATCACGACCTCCAGGCATTGAAGATATATTCCCCGATAGGATCGACCGGCGAAACCACGTTGTCAGCGCTGCCCGGGAAGCCTTCAGGCTGTTCAATTTCAAGGAAATCATCATCCCCGTGATGGAGTTCACCGATGTCTTCGTGCGCGGCCTCGGCAACGAGACCGACATCGTGTCCAAGGAGATGTTCACCTTCGAGGACCGCGGCGGCCGCAGCCTCACACTCCGTCCGGAAGGAACCGCGTCGGTGGTGCGAGCCTACGTCGAGAACGGCGAGTACAACCGCCTGGCCACATGCAAGTTCTTCTACATCGGGCCCATGTTCAGGGCCGAGCGGCCCCAGAAGGGCCGCCTGCGCCAGTTCAACCAGTTCGGCGCGGAGCTCTTCGGTAGCTCTGACCCCTACCATGACTTTGAGGCCATGGCCATGATGGACGCCATCGCGAAGAAGGCCGGGGTCGGCGATTACACGCTCCTCATCAACTCCATCGGATGCCCGGCCTGCAGGCCCAATTTTGTGAAAGAGCTCACCGCCTATTACAGCGGCATGAAGGACCTCCTCTGCAAGGACTGCGCCTCTCGCCTTGACCGGAATCCCCTGCGCCTCCTGGACTGCAAGCAGGACTCGTGCCAGCCCCTGAAGAAGGACGCGCCGAAGACAACGAACTTCCTCTGCGACGAGTGCAAAACGCACCACGGCGCGGTAAAGCAATACCTCGCCGGCGGCGGCATCGCCTTTACGGAGGACCACCTCCTCGTCCGAGGCCTCGATTACTATACCAGGACCACCTTCGAGTTCGTCACCTCGCGACTGGGCGGCCAGAACGCTTTCGCCGCTGGCGGCAGGTATGACAACCTGGTGGAGGAATTCGGCGGGAAGCCGACTCCGGCCGTGGGCTTCGCCGCGGGCATAGAGCGGATGGAGCTGCTCCTTGAAGGGAGCTTGATATCAGGCGGCGGCGTGGACGTATTCCTGGTTCACACCGGCGGCGCTACCCAGGAGCGGGCCGTCTCCCTCTGCGGAGCACTGCGCGCCGGCGGCATCTCCGCTGACATGGATCCCGGCTCCAAGGGATTCAAGGCCCAGTTCAAGAAGGCGGACCGGGAGGGCGCGTCCTTCGCCCTGGTCATCGGCGAAGACGAGCTTGCGGCCGGCACCTGCACTGTCAAGGACCTGAAGAGCGGCGCCCAGGAGGGGGTCAGAGCCGATTCAATAGTCGATTATTTGCGCGCCCGGCTTGCGTAACGGGGCTGGATGGGAAGCGCGGACCGGCGGGGGGTCAGAGCCATGTACACAATACGACCTGTCAATGAGAACGACCTTGCTACGGTGTGCGGATTCATCGCCGGGGAGCGCGAGACACATTACGCCTTTCCCGATGTCGCCTATCCCCTGACCGTGGCGGTCCTCAGGAAATTCGTGGAATCCCGTTCGGACGCCACGATCCTCATGGAGGACGGCACGCCCGTCGGATTCGCCGATCTGTTCAACATCAAGAGGAACGTCCAGTGCTACATCGGCAACGTCATGATCGACAAAAATCATCGCGACAAAGGAGCGGGGCGGCGCCTCATACAGGAGATGGTCGACATCGCCGTTTTACGGCACAATGTCACGAGGATCGTCATACCCTGCTGGAGCGAAAACACGCCGGCCGTGCTGCTTTATACCAGGCTGGGGTTCAGGCCCTTTGAGATCATGATAAAGAATCACAATGACAGCGAGGCCGTGCCCGTGCTATTGTTCGAAAAAAACATTGATACCGATCTGCCGGATCCTTCCCCTGTGGGAACCCTGTGACAATTCCATGGCAGACAATAAAAGCACTAACCTCATAAACGAGATCTTCCGCAACTGCGGCATCGACCTGACGCCGCGGCAGCTCGACCAGTTCGGCTCTTACTATGATCTCCTGGTCGAGAACAACGATGAGCTCGACCTGACGCGCATCACCAATTTCGAGGACATCGTGATCAAGCATTTTGTGGATTCGATCTACTTCACCGAATTCATCGAGCTCCCCTCGCCCATCATAGACATCGGCACCGGCGCCGGCTTCCCCGGGATTCCCCTGAAGATATACCTTCCGCGTCTCAGCGTCATCCTCTCGGAGCCGAGGAAGAAGCGCGCCTCCTTTCTCGAGACCGCCGCGCGCACCCTCCGCCTCGGCGACGTGAAGGTGTATCCCCACATGGTGACGGACAAATCCTTTTTCACGGTGGAAGGGGTGATAACGCGCGCCCTGGAATCGATCGACGAGACCCTGTCGCGGGTGAACCACTTCCTGCCCAGGGGCGGAAAGGTCATCTTCATGAAGGGACCGGAGGCTGACCGGGACCTCGGCGGCGTGTCGCCCGAAAACCTTCGGTCCTATTCCCTGGAAACGGACCGTCATTACCGTCTGCCCGGCACCAATTACGAGCGCCGCATCATCACATATCGGAAGGAAACCGCCGTGACGAAGAAAACCTTTACCATCCTCAAGGACCTGAAAGCCACTGCCGGTACCGCAATCACCTCGCCGGAGAACAAAACCTTCAAAGAGCTGAAGAGGCTGGGCGACGGAAGCGCCATCAGGAAATCGGGCACGGCCCTGGTATCGGGAAAAAAGATAATCGCCGAGCTGATGGGGCGGGACGGCATAACCATCGATGAGCTGATACTCCATGACGGCTACGGCGAGGATGACGATGGGATCAACGCCCTTATAGACAAGCATGAAGCCGCGGGGTCCCTCTATGTGCTGAAAAAATCCCTATTCAACGAGATCGACATCTTCAATACCGGCGGGCCGATCCTTGTCGTGCGCACCCCCGAGATGAAGGAATGGGATATGGATATCGGTCCGGGGTGCACCCTCCTGGTCCCCTTCCAGGATCCGGCGAACGTGGGATCGGTCATACGCTCCGCCGTGGGGTTCAACGTGGGAAAGATCGTGCTGCTGAAGGAGGCGGCCAATCCCTATCACCCTAAATCGATCAGGGCCTCTGCGGGGAGTGTCTTTAACGCCGTCATGGAAAGGGGACCGTCGATCCGCGAGCTGCCGTCGCTGTTAAAGGAGAGGGTTTCGTCCGTGGTGGCCCTGGACGCGGAGGGCGATCCGCTGCACTCGTTCACCTTCCCGGAGCGTTTTCTGCTTCTGCCGGGCATTGAAGGCCCGGGCCTGCCCGATACTTTCAGGGGCAAATCCGTTTCGATACCGCTGAACAGCTCCGTTGAGTCGCTGAACGCGCCGGTATCGGTCTCCATTGCCCTTTATGAGTGGAGCCGTCAATCCCCCTCGAACTCCACCAGGGTGTAGATATTGTAGCCCGATTCCTCGATCTTCGCGCGGCCGCCGACGTCGGGCAGGTCGACGATGAAGGCGAGCTCCACCACCTCGCCGCCGAGCTTCTCCACCAGCTTGGCGCAGGCCAGCGACGTCCCGCCCGTGGCCAGGAGATCGTCGATGATGAGCACCTTGTCTCCCTTTTTTACCGCGTCGATATGGACCTCGAGGGTATCCGTGCCGTATTCGAGCTCGTATTCGTATGAGACCTTCTTCGAGGGAAGCTTTCCTTTTTTCCTGATGGGCACCAGGCCCTTCCGCAGCTCGTAGGCTATGGCGCCGCCGATGAGAAAGCCCCGCGCCTCGATACCCGCTATGCAATCGATATCCATCCGCGCGTAGCGCCTGATAAAGGCGTCGATGCACATCCGGTACCCTTCCCTGTCATGGAGGAGCGTGGTGATGTCACGAAACATGATTCCCGGCTTGGGGAAGTCGGGAATGGTGCGTATTTTCGATTTAATTATCTCTTCTATTTTATGATTTCTATAATTCATGGCCGCCTTCAACGAGAGTTATTCCAAAATCATTCTCCCCCTCCCCTGGTGGGAGGGGGTATTTATATTTATTATACCTATCACCCCCACCCGACCTCACCCATCAAGGGGGAGGGATACCATGTCAGAATTTCACTTCCGCCTTGACATACACATTATTGTTAGGTGTCGGATCCTTCTTGGTGAAATCGGACAGGTACGCCTTCATATGGTACCGAACGGTCTCATAGTAGAGGACCATCCTGAAATACTGGCTGAACTGGTACCCGATGCCGCCGCCGAGCACCAGGGTCTCATGGGTCTGCCTCATGTTGCCGGCAAAGCTCGGCAGCTCTTTTCCCCAGGCGACTCGTCCCAGGAACAGGACGCCGGCGGGAGTTATGGCGCCGAGATTGACGTTGAACCATCCGTCCACCAGGTAATATTTCAGCTTGTGACGCTGCGAGTAACCGCTATAGGGCGCCGCGACCCAGATGGTCCTGGAATTCTGCATCTCCGGCATGAAAAAATTGCAACCCACCTTTATGAGGTCGCTGGACCAGGCGGCGCCTACGCCGTAATAGCCCCTCCGCTCGATTCCCCGGTAGATCACCGAAGCGGCCCCGGTGCCGGTGGTCTTGTTCTTGTTCGTGTCTTCCCACCTGCCGTAAAAATTCACATGGAGCTCTTTGATGTAATCGACCGGGTTGACAGATACCAGCACGGTATGGGCCTTGCCGCCGTATTGCTCGTTGTTGTCGGATTTGACGCCTTCGCCGTTTGTGATGGAATACTCAAGGGTGACCATCTTGAAGAGGTTCAGCGACACCAGGCCGCCGAGGTCGGCCGAGTCGTCGAAGCTTCTGCCGTTCAGCACCAGCTTCGAATTGTTGAGGTAATTGGGGCCTATCCAGCGCAGGTCGTTCAGATTGTCGGTTATGCCGACCACGGGAGTGGCTATCTTGCCCAGCTGCGCCTTGAGGGTTACGGACCCCACCGGCGTGGCAAAATCCTTGTAAAGCTGTACGAAGCCGTACTTGAGATAGATCAGGTCGGAGCTATAGGGATCGATATCCGCGGTTATCTTCAGGCTGAATATCTCGCCGAGACGCTTCTTGACGGTGAGATAGCAGCGGTTTAACCGGAACGTGTTTTCGTCTTTCTTGTAGTTATACCGCTCCACCGGAACGATGTCCTGGATATTTTTCGTGAGAATATACGTGTCATCGAGAAATCCCCAGCGTGCCACCTTGCTCCAGCTCGAGCCGCCGGTATATTTAAAACCGCTAAAATAGGCCCATTCCATATACACGAGTGCCGACAGGTCGACATAGAGCTTGCTCGGGTCCTTTTCCTCGGTTTCGGTTTTCTTATCGATTTCCGCTGCCTGCTGTTTATCTTTTTCGGGCTTCGCCTTGTCCGCCTTTTCCTGCGAGAGCGCCGGCAGGGCAAAAGACAGAATAGCAACGGAAACCAATACGCCCACAATCCTTTTCATATACGTCCTCCGGGGTTGTAACATCGCGATTATTTGACTTGTTTCTATTATGTGTGATTTTTTTTCAAGCAGTAAACATACCCGCCCGCAATATCCGGCAAAATATCAAAAAAAATTGTTGTAACATTTATATTTTTTTGTAACTGATAGTATCGCTTCCCGAAGGAAGCCCCGGCCGTTAACGCCGCAACCTGTGGAGAATACCATGAAAAAAGTATTGATGTTTGCCTTCCTTGGAACAGCCGTCATCGCCGCCTCCTCTCTGTACGGGGAACAATTCCTGGGTGATACGGGCCGTGAATCGCCCCTGAAAAAGCAGAACCAGAATTCGCCGATCTACGAGCTCCAGAGGACGTTCCAGAAGATCTACGACCAGTACCGCAACAGCGTCGTATTCATCAGCACCGAGAAGACGGTCAAGACCGCGTATCGTGATCCCTTCATGGACGACCCCTTCTTCCGGGAGTTCTTCGGGAAGAACCGGCCGGCGCCCGATTCGCGCAAGCAGAAGGGCCTCGGCACCGGGTTTATCGTATCCGCCGACGGGTATATCTGCACCAACCACCACGTGGTCGCCAACATGGATTCGGTCATGGTCAGGATAAACAACAAGGACTACAAGGCGGCCCTGGTCGGCTCGGACCAGCTGACCGATATCGCCCTCCTGAAAGTCGCCGGCAGCGGGAGTTTCACGCCGGTCTATTTCGGGAATTCCGACAGCGTTAAGGTCGGCGACATGGCCATCGCCATCGGCAACCCCTTCGGCCTCGACAAGACCATCACTACGGGCGTCATAAGCGCCACCGGTCGCCACGTGTACAACGACATGGGCATTTCCCACATACAGACCGACGCGTCCATCAACCCCGGCAACAGCGGCGGGCCCCTCATCAACATCGACGGAGAAGTGATCGGCGTCAACCGCATGATATACTCCAGCACCGGCGGGAGTCTCGGGATCGGCTTCGCCATCCCGATCAATACCGCGAGGGACACGCTGATACAGCTCAAGAGATACGGGAAGGTCAAACGGGGCTACATCGGGGTCCAGATATCCCCCCTCACGCCGGAATTCGCCAGGGAGCTGGGGCTGCAGAAGCCCGAGGGCGCCCTGGTGGGGGCCGTGGAAAAGGAAGGCCCGGCCGACAAGGCCGGGCTCCGTATCAGGGATGTCATTACTCATATCGAGGGTAAGGCCATTCGGGACTTCTCCGACCTGGTGTCGCTGGTCGGCGCCACCGGGATCGGTAAAAGCGTCAGGGTCACCGTCTGGAGAGACAAGAGCGAGATTAATGTCTGGGTGACGGTGAAAGAGCGGCCCTGACGCTGGGGCTCCTAGAGTTCCCCCACGTTCTCGTATTCGTCCTCATCATAGGCGGTCCCGGTCATGCCCTTGTCGTCGGATTCCCGGTCCTGCCGCTGCGATGAGTCGTCCTTCTTCTTGATGTCCGGCTTCACAGTCTCCTCTTCCGCGTCGGGGACCATCCTGTTCTGGATGCGGGAGAGCATCTCCTGCGTGCTCATGCTTTTCCATTTCCGGGCCGTGTCGATATTGGCCCCGCGGGGATAGTTGTTGATATAGAGCTGGAATTCCCGCGCGGCCAGGTCATATTTCTTCATCAGGAAATAGGAGTAGCCCTTTTTGATGCGGGCGGCCTCGTCCTTCCGGCTGTCATAGTTGCTGAGGACCTGGTTGTAATAGCCGATGGCCGTTCCGTACCGGTGCATGGCGAAGTAGCACTGGCCCATCCAGTAGAGGCTGTTTTCGGCGTAACCGCTGTCCGGGAAATGGCTGAGGACCCTCTTGAAATTGGAGATGGCGGATGAGAACCTTCCCCTGCGGTAATTCTCATGGCCGCTCCGGTAGAGCTGGTGAACATAGGCGTGCTTTACGTCATCGGCATAGGGGCTGAAGGCGCCGTAATACTTGAGGTAATGATCATACATATCGTAGGCCATGTCGTCCTGGCCGAGGCGCTTGAAGGCCCGGGCCTTGCCGAGGATGGCCTCCTCGTTTTCGCCGTTCTCCGACAGGGCGATATCGAACATCCGCTTCGATTTCTCGTATTCCCTCATCTGGAGGTAGGTGTGGCCGAGCTCGGTATAGACCCTGCTCCTGAAATCGCGATTCTCGGAATTGTGGACCAGGCCCAGGAGCTCGTAAATACCCTCCTCGGTATAGCGCTTCATCACCTTGAGACGGGCGATCCGGGTTTTTATCTCCCGCGCGAAGGCCGGATCGATGTCCCTGTTGCTCTTGAGGATATACACGTACTTCAGGTAGGCGAGACGGTTCAGGTTCATCCTCTCGTAGGCCTGGGCGATATAGAAACAGGCCTCCGGTTCCGCCTTGGTGCCCGGATACTTGGCGATCACCTTTGTGAAGATATTTACCGAGTCATTGATCGCTTCCCGCGATCCCCGTTCATAGATCAGCTTGCCCTCGGTGAGGAGCTCCCGCGCCTGCCGCTCATCCCGGACAAAATTCTCGTAATAGGCGAAAACGCCGATCCCCAAAACAACCAGTACAGCGCCCACTATAATTCCTTGTTTCATCATATACCCTCGATTTTAAACTCCTATTAGTAATTCCGTATTCGCGTCAACGCGAAGGCAAGCCAGAAGTCAGCGTCCTTCGGAAAATATTTCTTAACATTGGGAAGAAGCAGGTAGTTCGCCGCCGTCCTGTACCCTCCCAGCTCGATATAGGACCTGCCGATGAAGAGGTTCGCCTTGGCCGCGTTTCTCTCGGCGCCGCCTCCGCTGATGTAGTCTGACAGCTCCTTTATGGCCTCACGATATTTGTTCTTGAAGAAGGTCCGCTTCAGGATGCGGTCCACATCGTCCAGCTCGAACGCCACGACCTCCTGCTCCTTTATCTCCTCCCTGGCGCCGACCGGGCTCCGCGTTATATTCACACCGGGAACCAGGGCGTAGGAAGAGAGGTCTGCGCCGGTCTCCGGAATCAGGCCGTAGTAATACTGGCCGGCAGGCACGGAGGAATCCATATACTTGCCGTCGCCCAGGTTCACATTGCCGATAATGTCGCTGCCGGGGACTTCGCCGGCGGTTTTGGCCTTTCTGGCTGACCTGAATAGCCGGTATAAGCCGTCGCCGCCCCCATGTTGCCAGGTGACCATGACGCCGTCACCCTCGGTGCGGGCGCTGATCGACTGTATCTCCGCCTGCTCTTTCTTTTTCGCGGTCACCATAACGCCGGCGGTGGTGTAGTTCCGATCCGCGACAAGGAGCTTGTTTTCCTTGCCCTTGATCGGTTTCACCGTAACGGCATAGAAATAGGGGATATCCGTGGCCACTCCCCCGTCCAGGTATTCGTTGATATCAGACTCAGAATGAAGCTTCTCTGCCTTTTTCAGGAGCTTTTCATTGTTGATCTCCTGCCTGGACCGGTATATGGTGTAAAAAAGGCTGTCCTGGTTGACCCTGCTCCAGGAAATGCGCACCCTGAGGTCCCCCGCGTCAAAGGCCTGGATATTGGAAACGATGGGGAGCTCCGTCGAAATGCTGACAACAAGGGGGTTCGTCATGTAATTGGCATCCGGGGACAGTTCAATGGCATCATTTTTGATGCTCTTTTTCGACAGGACAACGTAGTAATGATTGCCGGGGACGCAATCAGGGTCGATCACGGAATTCTTAGCGGCACCTTTTACCGCCTTGACCACCTGCGCCGACCGGGCCTTTTCCGCTGTATCTATGATCTCGCTCGATTTGGCTACGATAAAATCTCCAGGATTTTTCTGATCGAGGTCCCATGTGACTTTAATAGTGCATTTCGCTCCGGACTTATCGGGGACGGATACGGCTTTTAAATTCTTGGCTATGATATCGGGGAAGGGTTCTGCCTTCTTTTCAACGGGTTTCTTCTTTTCCTCCTTGTGTTCTTCTTCATCCGCTAAAAACTGGGAGTACAGTCTTACGCCTCCGGTGAGGCTGATCACAATAACAAGAGGCACCAGCCACATCAGTATTCCTTTGTTTTTTTCACCCATTGATGTATTCCCCTCGGCTTTTTTGCCCGGTCATTGCCTTTTTAACGAATGACCCTACTATTTTTTATATTTTCGGGAAAAAAAATATATATCTTTATATTTTTATTTGTATTCTTATGCCATGGGTTGACAAAATATTAGGATTGACTTCGACCCGATGATTAATTTGTTAGTATACTGAACCATGTCCGACATAGATCTAAAAATAAGAAGCAGGGACATCGGGACGCTGCTGAAAATGATAAAAAACAGCAATCCCGATATTGACCTGGCGGTCATCCAGAAGGCCTATCTGTTCGCCAATGCCGCCCACGAGGGACAGAAGCGCCTCAGCGGCGAGCCCTACATCGTCCATCCCCTGGAGGTGGGCATCATCCTGGCCGGGCTCAAGCTCGATACCGATACCATAGCCGCCGCCCTGCTCCACGACACCGTGGAGGACACGGGCACGTCCCTCGACATGCTCGAAAAGGCCTTCGGCGACGAGGTCGCCCGGCTGGTGGACGGCGTCACCAAGATATCATCCATAAAAAGCAGGACCAAGGCCACCGCCCAGGCAGCCACCCTGCGCAAGATGCTCATCGCCACGGTCAAGGACATCCGGGTCATCATCATCAAGCTGGCCGACAAGCTCCACAACATGAGGACCATCATGTTCCAGCCGCCGGAGACCCAGACGCGGGTGGCCAAGGAGGTCATCGACATCTACGCACCCCTGGCGCGGCGCCTCGGGATGTCGAAGGTGTCCAGCGAGCTGGAGGACCTGGCGTTCCGCGTCCTCGATGCCGAGGCCTATAACGACATCAGGAACAACATCGCCCAGCGGGACACGGAGCTCGAGGAATACCTGGAGAATGTCAGAAGAATACTGGGCGAGCGCCTCGCCTCGCTCAATATCGGCGCCAGGATCACCGGCCGCGCCAAGCACTACTATTCCATCCACAAGAAGATCCAGGAGCAAAGAAAATCCTTCGAAGAGATATACGATATCAGGGCGGTCAGGATCATAACCGAGGAGATCAAGGACTGCTACGGCGTCCTGGGCGTGGTCCACACCCTCTGGTCCCCCATCATAACGCGCTTCAAGGATTATATCGCCGTCCCCAAGTCGAACATGTACCAGTCCCTCCACACCACCGTAATCGGCCCGGACGGACACCGCCTCGAGGTGCAGATCCGCACCGAAAAGATGCACGCTACCGCCGAGATGGGCATTGCCGCCCACTGGCTCTACAAGGAAGACCCCAGCGTCATCAGGAAAGACTCGAAGAACATAACCTTCCTCAAGGACATCACCGAATGGCAGACCGACGTCCAGGACACGCGCGAGTTCATGAAGAGCCTGAAGATGGACCTGTACGACAACGAGATCTTCGTGTTCACTCCGAAGGGAAAGATCATAAAGCTCCCCAAGGGCGCGACGCCGGTCGACTTCGCCTACGCCATCCACACCGCCATCGGCCACACCACCGTGGGCGCCAAGGTCAACTCCCAGATCGTGCCGCTCAAGGCCAAGCTGAAAAGCGGCGACATCGTGGAGATCATGACCAGCAAGAAGGGGCACCCCTCCGAGTCCTGGCTCAAATTCGCCATATCGCCCAGCGCCCGCAACAAGATACGCTCCTGGCTGCGCCGCCAGCTGGAGGAAGCGGGCACACGGTTCGAGGAAGATGAAAAAGCGAAAGAGGCAAAGCCCGAGGCCCCGCCGGTGCCGAGCGAGGAACCGGTCAAGGTCAAGACCGCGACGAAACGGAGGCAGCGGCAGGCGGGCATCACCATCAACGGCGCCTCGAACGTGCTCATACGCCTGTCCCAGTGCTGCCAGCCGATACCGGGGGACGATGTTGTCGGGTTCATTACCCGGGGCCGGGGAATCACCGTTCACAAGCGGAACTGCCCTTCCCTCAAGCGCCTGGCCCACGAGCGGGAGCGCTTCGTGACCATCAAGTGGGAAGGGGCGCCGGACACCTTCTACCCGGTCAAGGTGGCCGTCGAGGGAATTGACCGCCCCAGCCTTCTCAAGGACGTGGCGGACGAAATATCCCTGGCCAAGACGAACATCATCAAGGTGGAGGCCCGCGTCGAGGAAGGCAACCACGCCGTGTTCAAGTTCATCCTCGAAGTGAGCGGCAACAGCCACCTCAAGGAGATCATGGCCAGGCTGAAAAACATCAAGAATATAACCAACGTGTACAAGCTGAACGAAAAAGTCGTTCTCAAGTGATCCATGAATATCATTCTCGGCTCTTCATCTCCGCGGCGCAAATCGATACTGGGCGGCCTGGTGCGCTCCTTCAGCATAGCCCATCCCTCCATCGTGGAAATTCCCAGGACCGGTGAAACCCCGGAGGCCTTCTCAACCCGCATCGCGGAGGATAAATGCCGTGCCATAGAAACGAATCTCTACGGCCGGGAGTTCCCCCTTCTCGTCATCACCGCGGACACCATCGTCACAATCGACGGGCGCGTCATCGGCAAGCCCTCCGATTTCGAGGACGCCGTTGCGATGCTCATGATGCTGAAGGGCCGTACCCACCGGGTCATAACCGCAGTCACCCTCCTTGCCGCGGAAAATCCGGAGGCCCCCCGCACCATGATGACCGGGTTTGAGGCGACCGAGGTGACCTTCAGGGACCTTGACCGCGACGGCGTCATCCGCTACCTGAACACGATAGACTACCGGGACAAGGCCGGGAGCTACGCGTTCCAGGAACAGGGAAGCATGATCGTCGAAGGGTTCCGGGGATCGGCGACCAACATCATCGGCTTTCCCCTGCGCCTTTTCTTTTCGATGCTTGCGGACCAGGGTATCGCCGGGAGGGTCTTCAGCTGAAAATATATTGACTTTAATGGGCCCCGATGCATGAATAGGGAGCACCGGGGCATTACCAGAATTCGCACCGAGGTATCAGATGATAAAACGAAAACGATATATCATTGACAAGAGCTTCCAGCTGCGGACCACCTTTTCCATAATCGGCCTCGTGAGCATAATCACCGCAGTCATCCTGGGCGTCATCACCATCAGCGTCGTCTACAACAACAACAGCCTGCGGGAAAACAACACCAAGATCACGAATATCTACGAAATCGAGAACAGCATTTTCGTTTCCCTGTCATCCCTTCCCGAGGCG
Source organism: Spirochaetota bacterium (assembly GCA_017999915.1). Lineage (NCBI taxonomy): Bacteria > Pseudomonadati > Spirochaetota > Spirochaetota bacterium. The sequence goes on along the minus strand of JAGNKX010000003.1, from coordinate 154,660 downwards.
GTGAAGGACGCCAGGCTCAAGGAGGCGCTGCTCCAGAACGGCAGGAACCACGACAGGAACATGGAGACGTTGAACCGGATCATCACGGACAACACGGGCATCATCACCTATAACAGGATACTCCTTGCCTCGATCCTCGTAATCGTCATCATCGAAAGCATTGCCCTGTATCTCCTTCTCATCAGGAAAACCCATCACATTTCCGGGCCTATCTATGTCATGTCCAGCTTCATGAAGGACATAATAGAAGGAAGGGACCCGAAGCTTCGGCCCCTCAGGGAAAAGGACGAGCTCAAGGAGTTCTACGACCTGTTCCAGGACATGGTCAAAGCGGTCCGGAAGCGTGACCGATGACCGAATCCCTCCAGCCCATCATCAGGAAGGCCCGCGAGCTTGCCGCCACAATTCGGGAGCATGATGCCACCCTCCGATACAACGAGTGCCTGGGCAGGATGAACAGGGACCGGAAGGCCCAGCAGCTTTATTCGCGGCTGATCGCCATGGGAAAGGAGCTCAACGACCGCATGGCGGCCGGGAACGCCATCGAGCGGGACAACACGTCGGAGCACGCCATGCTGCAGCGGGAACTCGAGGAGAACACCCTGGTAATGGAATACATCCAGAGCCAGAAGGATTACCTGGACCTTCTCGGGAAGGTGATCGAGAAGATAAAGAATCCCACGTGATCGGCGCCCCCGCCATGCCGGCGCCCATACACAATTTATTCCGCATCAGACCCGTTTCCTGTAGAGACCAGTCTTTATCGAGATCTCGCAGGAAAAACCCTTTGAATTCAGAACGAGCATTTTCCCACCGAGCTGCATTTCAATAATGTTGCGCATTATCATCATGCCCATGGCATTCTGATCGTTCGAATCGAAGTCCGGGGGAAGACCCACGCCGTTGTCGCGGTATTTCAATTTCAAACCATCATCCGTCGAAACAATATCCAGCTCGATGCGATTATCGCTGCCGCCCCTGAAGGCGTGCTTGATGGAATTCGTCATCAATTCATTCAGCACCAGCCCGAAGGGAATGGCGACATCTATGGAAAGGCTCGCGTCATCCCCCTGAAACCGGAACGATACGGCGCCGCCGGAGACGTGAAGCGTGTTCAGAATGTATTGCGAAAGGGCTTCGAGATATTCCTTGATGTTAATATGGGTCAGGTCCATTGACTCATAGAGCTTCTGGTGGACGAGGGCCATTGACTTAATCTTCAGGTCCAGCTCCCTGCAGATATCGGCGAACGCCTCGTTTCCGGGTTTGGATGCGATGAGCGATATCATGCTTGATATCACCTGCATATTGTTTTTCGTGCGGTGATAGAGCTCCTTGAGAAGGACCTCTTTTTCCTTGAGAGAGGCAGCAAGCTGATCGGTTCTCTGCGAGACCAGTTCTTCAAGGTGATCCTTGTGGGTGTGAAGCTCCTCCTCGATCCTCTCCCGTTCCTCGATCTCCGCCATCAGCATCGAGTTGGCCCTGTCAAGGGAATTGCGTTCGGATAATAGCCTTACCTGCTTCTCCTCCATTTTATTCTTGTACATTGTCCTGACCGACTCGTAGCTGAAGGTCAGCAATATGATAAGGAGCTGAATAACAAGGTGCCGGGTCATAAATGGAACTGTATATTGAAAGGGCGGGCCCGACAACCGTACAGACGCAAATACGATTATGCTGATAATCAACAGGGAGGCGGCCCACGCCAGGCCCTCCCTCTTGCCGAACAAAAAAAACGCCACCGATGGTATTACCAGGTACCAGAGGCTGGAAGAGCCGTCGTTTACCCCCGAATAAAGCCAGTAAATGGCCGCGGAAGACATGAAGAACACCGCTATCCGGAAAAGCTTTCTTCCTTCTTTCATGCGCCTGAGATAGATCACCAGCCCGGTCAGCAGCCCGGCCAGCATCAGATCTGTTATGCCGAAAAGGTATTCCTCGTGTTGCAGCTTTTCATATCCGAAAATTACAACAAGGGGAATGGCCAGCGAATTAAGGATGATATAGATTCTCCGCCGTGAACGCTCCTCCATGTCTATATCATGGCGATGGATCAGGATATTATACAGAAATGCGGAAATGGTATCAATGAATTTCATACAAATCAATGAAGCCGGCGAATAGTTGAGGCACTATGAATATACATGAATTGCGTGAAATCTGCAACCGTTTTATATTTTTTTCATAAGGTTCATTTCAGCTTTATTATCGTAGCCCCCCAATTGGGGCCGTCGTTGCGGAACTCGGCCACATCCGGGTGGCTCTGGAGCAGCTCGTAGACCCGCTTCTTTTTGGCGGATATCCCCTTGCCGTGGACCAGGCGTATTTTCCTGCGCCCGCCGGCCACGGCCTGGCGGATGAATTCGCGCACCACGTCGTCCGTCTCACGGGGTTCGAAGAAATGGAGATCGCACTCGTATCCGAAATCTATGTCGCTGTAGTCCTGTTCTGACATGTCTTGTCCGGCATTAACGCCTACCTTTTCCTGAACCCAAGGATGAACATCCCGGCTCCAACCAGGGCCAGTATCGGGCATAAGATAAACAGGTTCTTCCTGCTCGATGACAGGGAGTCCTTATAATCGGCAACGGAGCCTGAATACCAGTCCTTAACCGTAAGAGCGGCCGGGGCCAATGACGCAAGAATGCCGACGGCAGTAATCGGGTCACCTCTCCTCAGCCCGATATAGCGGACCTCATGGTTCCACTTCGACTTCTCGCCGGTCATGAGGACATTGTTCCCCTTCGCCTCGGAACAGAGGTTTTCGGAGTTAAGCAGGATCTCGCCATGGGCCAGGTCGGCGAGGACCGGCTGCCGGAAAAATTCCAGGGTCGACCACGATCCGCCCTTGACCTGGTGCTCGCTGGCGGCATCGACAAAATCATGGATAAGGATTTTATTTTTCACGCTCACCTTTCCTTCGACAACGACCAGGTCTCCCTGTTTTATCGAAGCGGCAGCGCTCCCGTCAAAACGGACGGCCCTGCTGATCACGTCCTCATCCTTCCCGAGCATGGTAATAGCCGCGACGAATAACGCCACCGCCGCCACTACCAGAATCACTCCGGCAACCATCATCCTTTTCGGATACATATAATCCTCCCTTTACACCTGGTTTTGAACTGTTGAATCAAACCGGCATCGGTCCCGGTCATTGGACCTCTATGTTCCCTTTCGTTTCTCCCTTCACGTTCGTATTGGCTATGACGATCTTCGCCCTGTCTCCCGCCCGGGCCGCCACGGATCCTGTCAGATTGCAGTTCCTGATGGTCACCGACGCATTGCCCATCGCATGGATCGCCGTCCCATCGCTGTTAATGTTGGAGTTGCTTATGACAACGGTGACCCTGTCTGAGACCCAGAGGGCGCAGGACCCGCCGGTGAGATTGCTGTTGTCGATGGTCACCGTGCCGGTTCCAGTAATTTTCACAGGCCGGTCTTTCGAGATAAGAGTCGTGTTGTCGATGAAGACCCTGCAGGGACCGCCGGTATCGAGGATGATGCCGTCCCTGGTGAAAGACTGGTTAACTATGGCTATGGATTTTTCCCCTTTGCAGCTAATCGGGAAAGAGGATTGGGTCTCGGCATTGATCTGGATCGTGCCCTCCGGGAACCGGCCCGCGGCAGGGTTATCCATTGTTTTTCGAGAGACCCCTTTACTCAGAAAGAATATGACCGCGCTGATCAGGGCCACTCCGACAAGGGCCAGGACCAGGAAAGCCATCAGGAATTTGCCGGGCCTCCTGTTCCTTCCGGTAAAAGGAAGACCGGCGGTGTTGGTTTCATCATTTTTCTTTAGTTGTACCCTGGCTTTGCAGTAACGGCAGGTGATTATCCCGCGAGCCTTGTCCGCTTCTCCCGGATCGAGCATCGCGCCGCAGCCGGGGCATGTATAGGTATTAAGATTTTTATTCTCCGCCATATTGAGCTCCTCAGTATCGGAACATCCCCTTTTCATACAGGACCATGCTCTTTCCGTCGGCCAGTCGGGCGGTCACGGTCTTTTCCTCGGTGTTCACCAGGTCCCAGTGAAGGGCCGAGTCGTTGTACCCGAGCTTCTTTTTCGCGGCGGCCGTAAGGGCGGCCGGGTTCCCGGTGAAGGTATCGGAATAGGAATTGCCGATGGCAATATGGCAGTTCCCGCTGGGGCCCCCGAAATTCTCGTCGAAGAGCGTATCAGCCATGAAGCGGTCGATGCGCGAGAAGCGGCGGTCCGTGAGGGAAAACTCCCCGACCCGGCTGGCGCCCCGGTCCATGGATATCATCTTCCTGAGAAAGGCCTCGCCCTGGGACGCCCGGGCCTTCACCACGGAGCCGTTCCTGAATTCGAGGCGAACTCCCTTCACCAGGTTCCCACTCCGGTACGATGGGAGGTTCGCGTAATAGGTGCCGCTGGTCCCGTGCCAGTCCGGCGAGGTGAATATCTCAAAGGAAGGGATATTGTGACCGGAAAGACCGAGAAAGCGCCGTTTTTCTCCCAGGCTGACCGAAAGGTCGAAGGACCGTGACTCGACCCTGATGGTTTTTATCGGGAGCCGGTTCAGCCACTTTTTTATCTCCATCGAATCGGCGTAAATCTCTTTCCACCGGGCCACCGGGTCCCTGTCGTTGAGGAAGCAGGCCTTTATGATCTGGTTCGTATACTCATTTATGGTAATCCCCGCTCGGCGGGCCGGCTCCGGGGTCGGAAAGGTGCAGAGGGTCCAGCTTAAAAGCCCCTTCTCTTCCCGTCGCTCCATGATGCGGCGAAGGCCCCGCCGTGCCACCATCGCCTCGTTGATGCGCTTCGGATCAATGTCCTTGAGATGCGTCAACGATTCGGGCGCCGACAGGAAGATGTTGCCGTTCAGGCTCTCCATGAATTTCTCTTCCCACTGGCCGATGAACTTCCTCTGGCGGGTGTCGGAATAGGTGAAAAAGTCGGTTTCCATGGCGGGATTCAGGAGCCCCCGGACCACCACGTTCCATTTCCTCCGAACGAGCTTCCGGTGAAGCGCCTCCGCCAGGGGGAGCGACGGCAGCTCATACCGGAGCAGGATGACATCGTAGGGCTTGAAGGGTTTCGTGCGGGCCGTTTCCAGGGCCCATATCAGCACGTCCGCGTATTTTTCGATATGATTGGAGCTCAGCATGGTTATCATCCTTAATAATGGTCTTTGTATCTGTTAGTACCGATGCCCCTTCGCGTCAAGAAATATTGCCCGGACCGCCATGGAGCTGCTGAATCATGGAGCGGTGAGAGCCATTAAGCCTTGACCGTGATAGGGCCTGTCAGAATTCCCCATTTCTTATATTATCCGCGCCTGTTTCGGTATAACGATATATGACATTACCCTCCAGATCAAGGTAGCCGTATTCCGCGCGTTCTTTGCTCTTTTCGAAGCAGATGTATATGATGCCGTTGACGGGGAGACTGATGAAATAATAGCGATAATCGATGACGAACAGGGTCGCCATGGTTTTCAGGTCTAGATAGAGCCCTCCCTGCCCCTCCCTGGCCAGGATCATATAATCATCGTCCATCCGTTCCATTTCCGCCCCGTATTTGTCCCAGAGGATTTCCCGGCACCGCTTGTCGATTATGTAGGGGTGCCGCCCCTCGCTCGCGGTCCGCAGGGCGACGGCCAAGCCGTTGCGAAACGGCATGGTCAGCACGAGGCGGGCCTGGATGAAGGGCTTCCCGGACCTGTCTATATACCCGTACTTGACCGGGTGGCCACTCCGGTTGGTGTTGACGGCATACGAGGCGGCCCCGTCGGAGAAATGCCCCACCAGCCAGAACTGCGGCTTGATGACGATCTTCTCATTCCGGTCGATGAACCCCCACTTCCCGCCGATACGGACGCCGCAGAGGCCTTCTTCAAATCCCATCCGTCCAATCCGTCCGTATTTGGCCCCTATCACGAATTCGCCCTTCTTATTTATGATACCCCATTTGCCCCTGTACTTGACCGGCGCTTCGCCGTTCTTGAAAAAAAAGCCGAAATCGAAACGAGCTGGTATCACCACCGTTCCGTCGCCGTCCATGTATCCGTACTTCCCCTTCTCCATGTACTGCACCAGTCCCTCGGCGAAGCGGATGTCGCGCTTGATGACCGGCGCTCCCTCAGGAAAATCCATATTGTTCTGCTCTTCGGTAATATGAGTATTGCCGATTTCCATCTCCTCGAAAGCATGGTCGGTGACCACGCGGCCGTTCTCCAGCATGAGGGCCAGGCGGCCGTTAAGGCTGTCTTGCACGAAGAGGGCCCTACCCTCGCGGTAGATGTTCATCTTCTCCGGCCTAACGACATATTCTCCTTTCGTGTTTATCGTGCCGAACCGGTAGGTGTATTTTTCGGGACCGGGTACGGCGACCACGGCGATGCCGTTTTCGAAATAGCTCCCCAGGGCAAACCTCGGTTCGATGACGACCCGCCCGTCGCGGTTGATGAAGCCGTATTTCCCTCCCTGCCTGACCAGGGCCATGCCGCCGGAAAAATAATTGGCCGTCTCGAATTGAGGCTTTATCACGATCTTTCCCCGACGGTCGATATATCCCCACGCGCCATTCTGCACGATTGGATAATAGCTGTCAGGATCGACAGGTTGTTCCGAGTAAAAGTAGGGATATATGGGGGAACTGACCATCAGGATAACGACGGCGATCAAGGATCTTCTCATCATGGCTACCTCTTGGCCTGGAATACCCATATGGTATCATCATGCGCGTAAATATCAAGAAAAAAGCGTTCTGTCCGGCGGGAGACAGAATACAAGATCGGATTGAACAGGGCGGTCCCGTTGAAATATCATTGCGGAAAAACCCCGGTCAATGCAGGATGCCGCCACGATGCGATGACAATCAGATACCAGTTAAGGACCCGCTCCCCATGAGAACCGAACACACTTTCTGCAGAATCTGCGAATGCCTCTGCGGCCTCAAGGTAACCCTTGACGGCAACCGCGTGGAGAAGATCGAGGCGGATAAAGACCATGTGGCCACTGAAGGCCATGCCTGCGTGAAGGGCCTGAAGCAGCACAAAATCTACGAATCGGCGGACCGGTTGCGTTATCCATTAAAGCGCGAAGGCAATGAATTCAGGCGGATATCCTGGGATCAGGCGCTCAGGGAAATCGGCGAGAAGATCAAGAGTCTCCGGATGGCCCACGGGCCGGATTCCATCGGCATGTATGTGGGCACGGCCACCGGCTTCGACCTGCTCCACCCGGCCTTCGCCCAGGGGTTCATGACCGGCATCGGCACGAAGCAGATGTATTCGCCTCACACCCAGGACTGCGCCAACAAGTTCGCGGTGGCCCATCACCTCTACGGCTTTCCCTTCACGCAGCCCTTCCCCGACATCGCCAACACGAAGTTCCTGGTCATCGCCGGCGGCAACCCGGCCATATCGAAATTCAGCTTTCTCCAGCTGCCCCATCCGGTGAAAAAGCTGAAGTCCATCGTCGAGGGGGGCGGACGCGTCATTTTCATCGACCCCCGCCGCACCGAATCCGCCAGGGCCGTGGGAGAGCACGTCTTCATCAGGCCCGATACCGATGTCTTCTTCTACCTTTCCTTCCTAAGGGAGGTCTTCCTGAGGGACGCCATAAATCATTCCAGGACCAGGGAATACATGGACGGCCTTGATGAGATGAGGAGTATCGTCGAGCCCTGGACGCCGGAGCGCACCGCGGAGGTCACCGGCATATCCCCTGCGACACTACGTGACATCGTGGGCGGATACCTCGCAGCGGACGGAGCGGCCCTCTATTCCTCAACCGGTGTCAACATGGGACGCAACGGGGCCCTGGCGTTCTGGCTCCAGGAGGTCATCAACGCCATAACGGGCAACCTGGACCGCTTCGGCGGGACCCTCGTGGGACAGGGCATCGCCTCCTTCGAACAGCTAGGCAAAAAGCACGGGTTCCTTCTTCGGAAGGACCGCTCCCGCATCGGCGGCTTCGCCTCGGTGAGCGACTGCTATCCCGGCGGCCTCCTGGCTGACGAGATACTGACCCCCGGCCAGGGTCAGATCAGGGCCCTCTTCTGCACGGGTGGCAATCCACTGAACACCATGGCCAATTCCGCCCGTGTCAGCGAGGCCTTCAAAAAGCTCGACCTGCTGGTCTCGGTGGACATCTTCCAGAACGAGACCGCATCCCTGGCACACTATGTTCTGCCGGTCACCTCCTTCTTTGAAATGCCCGGCATTCCTTTCATATTCCCGCTTTTTTGCGGGCTCCAGATCAGGCCCTACCTGCAGGCGACGCGGGCCATTCTCGAGCGCGACGGCGAGCAGCGCCACCCCTGGGAGGTGTACAGCGACCTGGCCCGCGCCTGCGGAACGCCCCTCTTCGGCTCCGGTTTCGCCCAGGCATTGATGAACCTCAACATGCGGGCCTGCAGCTCGATGTTTTTCCGATGGATGGCTCTGACCCCGGAGAGGATGCTGGGACTGCTTCTCCGCTCCTTTGGTCAGCCTGGCTTTAAAAAGCTGCTGCGCCATCCCCATGGGTTTCTGCGGCCGTCCCACCGGGAACATTCGTTCCTGGGTAAAAGGGTCGTGACTGATAACGGCAGGGTCAACCTCGCTCCGGTGCACTTTATAGAAAGAGCAGCGGCGCTGGAAAATATCTATTCCGACGAACTGAAGAGCCGGGGACAATTAAAGCTCATTACCAAACGGGCCGTCCGAACCCATAACTCCTGGATGCACAATTTGGAGGATTTCGTAAGCGGGGACAACAACACCAACTATCTCTACATGCACCCTTCGGACGCCGCCGACGGTGGCCTCACTGAAGGGGCCTTCGCAGACGTGTCCACAGCGACCGGCAAGGTCCGCGTCCCGGTCAGGTTCCTTTCAGAGCTGATGCCGGGCACCGTGGCACTGCCCCATGGCTGGGGCCACCAGCCGGCCCGGGGACTCTCTGTGGCGAGCAAGACCCGGGGCGTGAACGTCAATATCCTTGCGGCGGATGGGCCGGACAGTCTTGACCCCCTGTCGGGTATGGCGCACCTTACGGGGATTCCGGTGACGGTGAAGCCCGCCGATGGTCCTCACGACCCCACGAGCTGGTCGGGGATTGCGGAGTCGAAATGATTTTGCCCTTACCAGGGCATGGGAGTTTTGACCCGATGCGGGTCGTACATTTTTGCGAGGGGGCCATAGCCCCGGGTTTAAACCCGGGGCTATGGCCCCCTCGCGCTCCCCTCTTCGGGTCGCTCAGTCGCCGCGACAGGCTATCGGGCGTAACTCGGGCGAATCCCGACTAGGTCGGGAGTTCGCCCTCAGACAGACGCCCGATTGGGATGTCCGCCTGACGGCGGACATTTTAATGCCTGTTTGCAGGGAATGTACTAGATTATACTTCAATGATTGAAAATGTCATTGTATTGGATAGGATGATGTCAGCAAGAGCCTTACGCCTTTCGCTCCGGAAGGCCCATCTGCTAACCACAGGATGTGGTTAGTGCCGGCGGAGACAGGATGTCTAAAAACCGCCGGCGTCCATCCTCGCGACGCCGGCCGTCCTGGCCGGCGATATAAAATAAATGCGAAAGATAATTTACACTATCTGCAAAATTAAGGTATCGATGATAAGGAAGCCGAGGCAAACCAATAATAGAGCCTATAATAGCAATTGATAATAAACAACATCAAGCCATTTATCAAATTTATAGCCGACTTCCTTTAGATGAGCAGCCTTGGTAAAACCAAATTTTTCATGTAATTTTATACTTGCTTCTTGGTCGCCTGAAATACCAGCAATAATACTATGATAACTATTTGATTTCGATAATTTAATAAGTTCATCCAATAATATGGCACCTAAACCATTAAATAATTTATCATGTCTTATATATATAGAATTTTCAACAGTAGGTTTATAAGCTTCTCTATTTTTAAATTTTGAAATCGAAGCCCAACCGATAACATCATTATTGATTTCCGCCACAATAATTGGATAATAATCATTATGTTCATCAAACCAGATATAGCGATTTTCTATTAATTCAAGTTTTGTCTGGTAAGTGCATGTAGAATTTTGAACATAATAGTTGTAAATATCGTTTATTGCAAGCATGTCTTTTTTCAAGGCATTTCTGATTATAATTTCAGTTTCATCTTTTAGAATTCCTTTATGTTCTGGTGACATATTATTACTTCAAAAATATTGTTTTGATATTATTATTGCCGAACATGAAAAGTTGGCAATAATAAAAACAAAAAACATGATATTACGCTCAACGTCTCCGGGGCATAAGAAGCTTTCTCCAAAGCGATATCGGAGGTGAAAATGTGGCACAGCCGGAAGCGACCATCGGAAGCAGATCATATATGCGCTGTTATATGTATTTGCCTCGCATATTTAATGAAATTATTTCTAAACTTAACATTACTACATAAATAATTTACCCAATCTCTTTTAAAAGCATTTCATAACAATTTTTAGCATCTGGTGAAAATTTATGAAATTTAATTAATTTTTCACAAGGCTGTTCGTTGCATCTTGCACAATTGTTTAAACCTTTTTCCCGACAACATTTTCTTATTTCGCAAGATTGGCAATATGCGATTATTCTACCTCCATTTGATAGACATCCATCACAGTTGATATCAGTAGTTTTTAAATTCAGCTTAAATTTTTCAGAATATAATGCAGCTGTTTTTGCTCTTGCCACATTATCATCATTCTGAGTGGCTAAATATGTAGGACAATTCGAACAAATAAGCCCGCAATATGCTATCATCTTTGACATTTTAATATACCTCGCACAAGTAATGAAACGTATTTAGCAGATAAATGCTTTTAGTAAAAAATGTATTAAATCCCCCAATATAAACGGGGTAATTACATATAACGTTTCCGGCGTAGCCGAACCTGGCGAAGCCAGTTTGCCGAGCGCCCCGCCAGCAATGCGCGTTTTACCTCCCCCAAACCGCGCTGTAGCTGGCGGGATAAGCGCGAGGCCGAGCACCGCAGGCGGCCTAAACGAGCGAGGAGCGGAATTGATCGATCTTTATTTTTTTGTTTTATCTACTTTTTTCATTATCAAAGGATATTTTGTTGCATTTACTGCTCCTTCTGTATCAACTATTGCTTTTTCCACAGCTAATCCTTCAAGATTCCCACTTTGAGTGTATTTCAAGGATCCAGTATAATATATTTTTGATCCTGAGGTTAATATATAATATATATTATCACCATTTATTACACCCTTAATATTATATAAGCCTAGTGTGCCATAAAATTCATTTCCTTTTTGAACAATAATTGCACTACCCCACCCAGCAAATATTGAACCAGCATCCCAATCTCCTGATATATTTATCTTTGGGACACCTTTCTGTGAATTAAGCCACGCATTAGTTTTTTCAAATGTCAGACAACCAAACAAAAACATACTTACAATTATTATAACAACTGATAAGATCAATTTATTCTTCATGACAACTCCCTTTCAAAAAATAATATTAAGATTTTTCACCAATTACCATTGTAGAAATAAATTCTAATAAATCAATAAAAAGCACACAGTTTTATATAACGTCCCCGGCTTATGCGACGTTTTTACCGTAGCGCAGTGGAGGTGATAATGTTGCGAAGCCCGAGGAGCGCAGCGGAGCGTTTAGCCAATGTTATATGAAGTAAAATCACAATCGCTCAAGTTTGTTTATTAAATCGGTAACAAAAATCACAGTGTTCAGCTCCTTCCATTATCGTCTGTGTTCTGGTTAACTTAACAACGGGATCACCAATTTCAGCTATATAATAATCAAAATCACACATCATGATCATTCCAAGTTCCGGTTCACCTAATTCCTTAAAAAATTCAGCAAATCTACATCGTTTTACATTGTAATCTCGAGAAGTTTCATCATTAATTATAAACTCTCTTTCTACGTTATCCCCGATTCTTGGTCGAATATCATCCCACACTTTTTCCCATTTTTCAAAAGGGGTTCCGGATTTTCGTTCACCTATTTTATGATAAACACTGCGAATATAAGGACGAAGTGCGTCACTAATCAATGCCGCAGCTTTTTCTTTTCCCAATTCTTTTCGCAAAATCCGCATAATCGGAATTATTACATCTGTTTGCATTTTTATTTCATCTAATAATGGTATTTCATTTTTATCCATAAACATTCCTCAACATTACTGTAATAATCTTTATTCAAAAAGCTGTGATTTTATTTCATATATCAAATCGTATCCAAATATCGTTTATAAGAGATAAATCCAATGATATCTGATTATATCAATATCTTTTTTAATTCAAATTATTCTCCCCCCGGAGTTATTTATATATTATATTTTAATTATTTATTTCCCGATAGATGGTCAAGCCAATTTCACATAACAAGCAATTAATTCAAATCCAACTGATCTGATTTGCGTTTACCGTAATAGGCGCTTCTTCTGGTTAGCCACATAGAGTCGCCGTGCAGGAGGCACGGCGTCGCGAGGATGGACGCCGGCGGTTTTTAGACATCCTGTCTCCGCCGGCACTAACCACATCCTGTGGTTAGCAGATGGGCCTTCCAAAGCGAAAGGCGGAAGGCATTTAATAACATCATCTTTTAACATGTTATAACATTTTATGTTACTTACGCAAAAACCCATACATTCCCTTCAACAAGGCCCTCAAAACGTCCGCCGGCAGGCGGACATACCTAATAAGGGTGGTGTGCCTGACAGGATGTCACAATGCCACGCGCCGACAGGAGGTCGGAAAAGCGCGCGGCGCTGAGTCGAATCCGGCGAAGCCGGTTCGACGAGTTCACCCGAAGCCCGTCGCGGCGTTTGAGCGACCGGGATGGGAGAGCGCGAGAGGGAAGGACGGAGTGTCCTTCCCTCTCGCAACAAACCCCGCCCGGGGTCCCCGGGCACTACCCTGCCCCGGTCCGGGGCAATTGCACCCCCCAAGGATATGGGAAAAATTTAAATAATTTTAAAATTATTTTTAACATCCCCCGACCCCATCCGTTAACAGATGTAAATCAACCAAAAAGGAGAAACGCTATGCAAAACTACCAGACAGTCACCATCGAGGGAAACGCCACGCGGGACCCGGTCCTTAAGCAGACCAAAACAGGGAAAAACGTGTGCACCTTTTCCCTGGCCATGAACCACTACTCGAAGGACGACGCGGATCCCCAGGTCTCCTACATCGACGTGGAGACATGGGAAAAGCTCGCCGAATTCTGCTCGAGTAGCATAGCCAAGGGCAGAAGGATCATGGTCGCGGGGACCCTGCGCCAGGAGCGGTGGGAAGGCAGCGACGGCAAGAAGAAGTCCCGGATCAAGTTAATCGGCAAGGAGGTCCGCTTCATCGAGTCGTTCAAGAGACAGGATGGCGGCCTGGAGAGGAAATCGGCCTGACAAAATACCCCGCAGCAAGCTGCGGGGTATTTTGTCGCATAATGTGTTGCGCGCTTTCAACCCCGGAGCAGAGCTCCGGGGTTAGCGCACGCTGCGATCGTCCGGCCGGGGTGCCGGCACCGCGGCATCCCGGCTGATTGCTTATTCCACCCATAGGGGCTGCGGCATCGAACGTGGGACCTTTCAGGGACGCGCGTACCTTTCGAGGGCTTTTTCAATGCCCTCGATCAGCTGCGCGACATAGGCGTCAAGGTCGCCGATGCTTTTCCGGTGGACCCGGAAGCCGATGGCGCCCTCATGGCCGCCGCCGTTTTTAAATGAAAAAATCTCGAGGACGCTGCGGAGATCGAGCCCCTTGTACTTCTGGCCGCGGCGCAGCCTGAACTGGACCAGGCCGGACGCCTCGGAATCATCGTATACGACGAAACCCAAGCACCCGCTCTCTTCGGCGAGATGATCGGCGACGGAACGGGTGACCGAGACGATGGTATCGCTGTCGTACGCGTCATAGAGGGCCTTCATGTCATCGACGCTCAGCACCGAAAAGCCGATCGATTTCGAAAACTTCTTCTTATTATAGATAAACCTGAAGCAACTGTCCTCAACCGCGGAGAGGCGCTGGATCTCGTGGAACACCTCGTCCTTGTTCACGAAATTGGTTTCCTTGGTGGTTTCCCGCTCGAGGAGGGAATTATACATGTTGCTGAAGATGTCATAATACCGTTTCTGGCGCTTTGAGATGATGTACTGGCCCATATTGGTATCGCCCACGATCCCCGTGAGCACGGAGAGGATCACGTTCCTGGAAAGGGGGTTGTTGATATTGTAGCGCTTGAGGATCTCCTTCCTCTTCGCCAGCTTCATGGCGATGAGGCCGACCAGCTCGCTGGATGACGTGGCCTCGGTTACGAGGCGGTATCCCTCGTCGCCGATATAGGCGCTGTCCGCTCCCAGGTGGTGGTCCACCTCGATCTTAAGAACGCCCGGCCTTCCCAGGATCTTCTCGATGTCCGCGTTGAGGTCTATCATCGAGGGCTTTGGCGTGTCGCACACGACGACGGCGTCGACGGTTTCGTCGATGTTGGCCATCGCCTCGGAGCAGCTGATCGCGTTGTGGCGGCAGATATCAAGGAGGTACTGGAAATGCTCATGCATCGATTCGCTTATGTAAACATTGGCCTTCTTCGAGAACTTGCCGGCTATCAGGGCGAAGGCTACCATCGATCCGATGCAGTCCTCATCGGGGTTCTTGTGTCCGAGAAAAAGAAAATGGCTGCGCTCCTGCAGGGCGTCGATGATATTTTCGACGATCCTGTTCTTCTCGTAAATGGTCTCTATCGCCTGTTTGTTCATTGACGTGATGTTTGCCCCGTTTTGATTATGAACCCGCGCACGCGACCTGGTTACGTCCGTTTTCCTTCGCCCGGTACAGCGCCTTGTCCGCGGCGTCCTTCAGCTTCTTCATCTCATCGGCGTCCCCGGGAAACGACGCCACGCCGGCGCTCATGGAGAGCGTCTTGACCGGGCCCTGGTAGGCGCTCAGCAGATCCAGCCCCACCAGGGCTGTCCGCACCCGGTCGGCGATATCGCGCGCCGTTTCCGGCGCCGTGTCGGGCAGGAGCACCGTGAACTCGTCGCCACCGAACCGGGCCAGGATATCGGTTTCCCGGAGATGGCGGTTAAAGACGCGCATGACCTCCATGATGCAGCGGTCGCCCGCGTCGTGGCCGTAATTTTCATTTATCTCCCTGAAATAATCCAGGTCAACCATGATCAGGGAGAGCGGATTGCCGCTGTTCCTGGCCACGTCGATCTGGCTCACCAGGGCGTCGTCAAGGAACCTGCGGTTATAGGCCCCGGTGAGCTCGTCGGTGATTGCCCTTCGCCGCGCCGCCTCGCCCCAGTGAACCATGTCGGAAAGGAATTCACCGGTATCACGCAGGCGCTGGGCGGTGATATTGAGCATCCGGTACATGATCTTGGTCGCGATATCGGGATATTCCTCGATCATCCGGTAAAAATCGCGCTCGTGAAGGCCCAGGAGAGTGCTCTTCTCCAGGCTGCGGCAGGTGGCCGACCGCGGCGCGTTCTCGAATATCGACATCTCGCCGAAGAAGTTGCCGGCCATAAACCGGGCTATCTGCCGCTCCCCGCCGTCCGGAAGCCGGATGGAGCTCGCTACGGATCCGCTTTTTACGATAAAGAGCTCGTTCCCCTCGTCGCCCTCCCGAAACAGCACCTCTCCCTCGTCGATCTCATGGACGCTGAAGAGACCCGCGATGCTGTTTACCTCCTCCGGTCCCAGGAGGGAAAGTATCTCAACCGTGCTGAGAAATTCAACTGATATGGTCATGCCGATACACGTCCTTGCTGTTTTTAATCACCGCTCACAATGCGGTTGCCCCCGCGCTCACGGGCCGCGAACATCCTGCTGAAGCAGGTTTCGACCAGCCGTTTCGGATCGCCGCCGTGGTCCTGGTATTCGGCGGCGCCGATGCTCACCGTAGTGGAAAACCCGCCGCCCGTTATATGATCGAAATTCAGATTATTCAGCTGTGTCCGAAGATGCTCGGCGCGGGCAAGCGCGTCGTCCAGGGCCGCGCCGGGCAGCACCACCGCGAACTCATCGCCGCGGAAACGAACGGCAATGTCCGCGTCCCTGATATGTGATTTGATGGCATAGGCGATCAGCTTCAGCGCCTTGTCGCCCGCCTCGTGGCCACAATTGTCGTTGATCGCCTTGAAGCTGTCAGGTTTTATCATCACCAGGGACGACACCGGGCCGTATTCATGGATCTGCCGCGGGAGCTCCTCGTCGAGGAAGGTCCTGTTATAGAGACCGGTGAGCTTATCGTTGTACAGCTGCTGCTTCAAATCATCGACCCACTGGGATTTTTCGGAAATGAGGCGGTTGGTGCCCCGGATCCTTCCGGCAATGGCCGCCATCAATTCATGAAGGATCCGCGCCGAAATCTCGGGATACCGGCCCAGCACATCCCGGAACTTCGTTCCCCGCGACGGGAATACCAATAGGACAGCGTCCGATTCCGCCATAGCCGTGGCGCTCATCACACGGTTTTCCAGAAGGTCCATCTCCCCGAAACTCTCGCCCGGTATGAACTGGGCTATGTTCATCGTTTCATCGTCGGCGCGCTTTTTGGTTATGAGGACCTCGCCTTCCCGGATGACGTAGAGCCCGTCGCTGTAGCTTCCCTCCTGGAAGATGACATCTCCCTTCCGGTACGAATAGAACTCGCTGTTATCGGCCACAACATCTAGCTCCTTCTCATCCAGGGATGTGAATATGCTCACTCCCTTCAGGAGGTTAATCTTTCCGGCCAGTTCCTTGTCATGTACGGTATTCATGGTATAACACAATCCTTATCACAGGCCCCGGACCGGGGCCGTTTCAACGTTAGCAAGCAAGAGGACAACGGGATACGCAGCCGCGCCTCCCGGATAGGCTCCCCGAACACGAAGGAGGAGCCGGATTCCATTATTACACAATCCGCGCCAAATACAATATCTTTTCTTGGCGGGCATGGTTTTTTGTCAGGGTTAACAGGCGTTCCGCCTCAGAGGAAGAGGCCTCCTGTTAACGAAGCTGGGGATGTATCATCTTCATGTAGCCCCGGGCCATGGCGATCATGGCCCGGTCGAAGTAAAGGGTGACCCTGTTGTTGAGCTCCAGCGCTTCCATGTAATCGGTCTTATCGTCATACATCTTGTCCATGACGAACAGCCAGATATGGCGGCGCTGCAGTATCAGCGCCTTCAGGACCTGCTCGATGGGTATCCCCGCCTCGCAGCGCTCCTTCCCCATCTTGCCGTACCGCTCATCTATTTTCTCTTTTGAAAACTCCTTCGATATCCAGAGCGACAGGTCTTTGTATACGAGGTCGCTGAAGCGGTATATGTCGTCCCTGTCCGAATTCTTATAGGCGTCCGTTTCCGGGTGCTTGAGAAGATCGTTCATGAATATTTCTGTGAGCTCTTCATGGCTTTCCTCGATGAGCTTCACGAACTTGTTCGCCAGGATGGTTTTCTTTGCTATGATGGTTTTTTTCATGGCTAGTTCTCCAGTATCGTTATCTCCACACGGCGGTTTCGCTTCCGCCCCTCTTCCGTGTCGTTGTCAGCCGCCGGCTCCCGGGAGCCCTTCCCCTGCGTGACTACCTGCGTTTTCCGGCATGCCCCTTTTGCAATGAGGAACTCCGCCACCGCCATGGCGCGCTGCTCCGACAGCGTCTGCGACGTCTGTTCCTCGCCGACCCGGGCCGTATGCCCCGTAACCCGGAAATCCCGCTCCGGATATCGCTTCAGGATCATTGCTATGCGCGAGAGCTTGTCCTTTTCCGACTCCGTCAGCGCCGGGGAATTGGGCGGGAACCGGACATTATCAAGGACGATGGTGACGCCGTTCCTGTCTTTACGGACCGCGGCGTCGTCTATATTGCCCTCCTTTATGCTTTTCGCGAGGTCATCGGCGACTCGGTCCCGGTCGAGCTTCGGCGATTTCAGTAGCCTCCCCTCGGCGCTGCCGCGGTACTCGACAGTGGCGGCGTTGGACAGGAAGAAGATGAAATCAAAGTCCTCGCGGTACGAATGGAACTGCCCGGCTGCAATGTCCCACCAGTATATCTGCGATGAAGTGCCGGTTATCCTCACCGGCACCGGCCGCGAAGGCGCGCCGTCGTAATTCACCCTGTGGAAGATCGTGAACTCGACCTTCAGCACCGCGGTCTTCACCCCCTCCTTCACCTCGTCGCGCAGGTACGTGTAGTGGACCTTCACCGGAAAATGAAAGGCCTTCGCGATGCCGTAGCTCCGCCGGAAATCATGGGCCTCGTCGGCGTCGCCGGTCCAGGTGTCTCCGGGCCTCACCGCGCCGTCAGGGAAGCGGGGGACGTTGCGCACCACCGGCATGAAGTAGGACGGATCGATGGTAAAGACGCCGAATTCATCGCGCCAGAATTCGGACCGGTAGTCCTCTTTCAGGTAATAGGTGTTGAAGCCGCCGCGTATCGACTCCGACATCTGGAATTCGCACTGGAGGCGGCCGGAGGAGCCCTTCACCTCCGCCGTGTCGACCGCCACCTTGTTGAGGATCAGGGAATTGTGCGACAGGACGCCGTTGACCAGGACATCCTCGTTAACCTCGGTCACGACCCGGTACTTTTCACCGGCCCTGTACGCAAACCGAATTTTTTTAGCCGCGCCGTCGTCGCCGGCGGCCCATAGCGGCACCGCCAGCAGGGCGGCCGCGATCACTGTTGTTAGATTCCGCTTCATTGTCGGTACTTCTCCAGTTCTTTCTCGGCGCGGAGCATCAGCGCCATGGCGTACTCCGCGTGGGACCACATGAGGGGAGTGGCGAAGGATATGTGGCCGTTGCCGCCGATCCTGCCGCACTCCTCCTCGACGCGGGCGTAGGCGTTCCGCATGTGGTTCAGCTCCTCGACTATATTGTCATAGGGCGTATCGTCAATCAATATGTGGGGCTCGAACTCCTTGTCGAAGTCATGGCCCGTGAGCCACTCCAGGTTCTTGAACTCAAAGAAGCGCTCCGGCGTGGTCAGGTGCTCGCACAGGTACCCTTCCTTGCTCCGGTACCCGTCGATGATGCCCATGATCTCGTTCCCCCGCGCGGCGTTCCCTGTGTAAAAATAGTACTGGGCCAGCATGGCCGTGTACTGCACCCAGGGGCCGTTGCCCGCGTGGATGTGGGATTCCGGGTCCTCGATGAAGGGAAGGTAGCGCTGCAGCATCCCCAGCTCCGGGTCCCATAGCATGTCCTCTATGAAGGCGATGGAATTGCCGAAGGTCGCGCCATTGTCAAAGTAATCCTCGTCCAGGCCGGTGCCGAAAAAGAAGGGCGACAGGAGGGTGATATCGGGCCTGAGGTCCAGGGTGCCGTCGGGCTTCAGTCGGCGGATATAGCGCCCGGTGTGGGTGAAGACCTTCTCCACCGTGGGCTGGAACCCGGCCCTGACCTCCGCCTCCCCGGCGAAGCGCCCGGGGATGCCGTAGGCCGCCCCCACCCGCTCGATTAGGCGGTACATCAGGAGGTAGGCGTAGTTGACCCATATGGTATACCCCTCCTCGATGGCCGATTCGTGTATCGACGTGGTGGAGTAAAAGAGGTGGATCTCCTTGCGGTAGTAGTTCTTCCGCGCGAAGGAGGCGCCCCGGTCGATGGCGTCGAAATACTTCTCAACGCCGGGGATGTCCATGTTCTTGATCTTCGCCGCCAGGAGGTAGCGGCAGAGGATCGACACGCCGTGGGCGACATTGTCCTCCTGCTTGTAGATCCCCTTGTCCTCGCCGTGTACCCCGTAGCGCTGGCCCCAGTAGCCGTCGGCGCGCTGGCAGTTCATGATGTAGCGCGCGATCTCGCCCAGGAGGCGCAGGGCGATCTCACCCGACTTGAGGGTGCTCGTGGCCAGGCGGAAGAGAAAGCGCGCGGCGCAGGCGCTGTCGCGGGGGTACACGTAGGGATAGCGCGACCCCGGGAGGGTGGCCATGAGGGCGCTCCCCCGCTCGGTGTCGATGGAGCACTGGGACAGGATGTCCAGGTGAACGTTGACTTCGCGGTTCAGGTCGAGGAGCTTCCTCGTGATGACGGCCATGTTGGGGTTCTTCAGTGCGTCCCGCTGGTGGACGCGGCGCTCGTCCACGACCTCGTTGAGCTCCTTCAGCATGACCGCGTCCTTGCTGACGATGGAGAGGAAATCGTCCCGCGATATCTTCACCATGTCGGTCTTCTTCGACGTGATGACCGTGGCGTTCCGCTTCTCGTCGGAGAGAAGCGACATCTCGCCGAAGAACTGCCCCTCCGAAAGGATCGCGATGAGGCGCTCCTCCTTTTCAAGGTGCCGGTACACGTTCACCTCTCCGTCGCGGATCAGGTAGAAGGCGTCGCCCGTCTCCCCCTCGGTGCAGATGGTCCTGCTTCCCGTCAGGGTGATGAGCTCGACCCGGCCCAGGACCTCCTCGAAGAGGCGGTCGTTCATGTTGGTGAACACCGGCACCCGCCGCAGGTCGTTCCTGAGCTGCCGGTCGATATAGCTTTTCTCCATGGCGGACCGGACCGAGGCGGAGGCGCCCATCAGCTTCCGGAGGCTTTCGCCGTCCATGGCCAGGGCGAAGACGAAGTTGTCGGCGATGACGGTGCTTTCGCGCGGCTCCGAGGTGTAGATGATCTCCTCGCCGAAGAATTCGCCGGGACCCAGGCTGTAGAGGCGGAACTTGGGGTTCTCCTCGGTGGGGATCACGGCCCAGACCCTGCCGGTGAGGATGACGTAGAATTTCTCGTCGAACATGCCGTGGCGGCAGATGATGTCACCCTGGTTGAATTCGCAGAGCGATACGCTGCCGGCGATGGCGGCCAGGAGCTCCGGGGTGACATCGGCAAAAAAGTCGATGCCGCCGAATAGGGAGGCGGGCTCAAGGCGGCCCAGGGAGGGGATGTTCCTCAGACGGGAGACAAGCTCGGTGATGGTATACTTGTTAAGGGACATCGCTCCACCTCGGATTTCGGCTTGTACCGGGGTCCATCCGCCCCGTCTGATGAAGATTTTTCGCTCCCCCATGCCATGATCGCGGGCCTCTGCCCCCCGGCGCGCGGGACGCCCCCCAATGCATGGTCTGTCCGGCTCTCATACTACAGGGGAACAATTATTAATCAATACTTTTTTTTGATGTCACGGCATCGTGTATTTCCGCCAGGGCACGGTTCTGGGCCTCGAGGTGCTCCAGTATAACGCGCACCTCCTCCTCGGATTTGACATTAAGAAGGTAATCGTTATGCGCCTCGATACGGTCACGGTCGGCCAGCCGGTTCTGGCTCATCATGATGATGGGGGTGGCGTAGGCCGCCTGGAGCGACAGGACCAGGTTCATCAGGATAAACGGATAGGGGTCCCAGTGATAGGCCCACGCCGTAACGTTGAGGATGACCCACAGGATGAGAATGATCGTCTGTATAACAATAAACTTCCAGGAGCCGACAACGGCCGCGAAGCGGTCTGATGCCCTTATGCTGAAGATCCTTTTTTCCTCGAAAATGTCATTGGTGTTCCGGACCGGCGGATGCTGATGATGGAAGGGTTGCGGAAAGTGAAGTTTCGTTGCCATGAGGAGCCTCCTCGGAATGATTTATATATACCGCCTGAACTGTTACATGCCATGGTTTCATCTGCATGGAGTGCTGCGCCTGGCTCCGGATATATATCGCCGCAAACCATGCACCTTCTTTTCTGGACAACAAATCCCATCTGGCCCCAAGCTGAGTGGAGGGGCGGGGACCGTGGCGCGGCACCGTCCTTGATAATAAGTGCGATCAAAAAGGGATTTGTTTCTATTTCCGGGAAAGGCTACTTCGATTTAATCCTATTCCTGTAGCGTTTAATGGCGTAAATGATCACCGCGAGAGCCAGCAGTCCGGCCATGACCGCCATTTCATAGCGCTTGATCTCGTCAAGGAGGATCTCCATGGTATGGCCGAAAAGGTATCCGAGGACGCCCACCGTCGCAGCCCAGACCGCGGCGCTGACCGTGTTGAGGACGGCAAACTTCCAGGCGGGGATTTCGCTCATGCCGATGGCGAAGGGCGCCACGGTCCGCAGGCCGTAGAGGAAGCGGAACCCCAGGATGATGAGGGTGTGATACCGGTCCATGAGCCGGCTGAAGCGGGAGATGCGCTCCTCCCAGCCGGGGTGTCTGGCGAGCATGGCCTTGCCACGATTGCGGCCCAGGTAAAAATAGAGCTGGTCGCCGAGCAGGGTCCCCGCAAATGCGCAAACGATAACCAGCGGCAGATTGAGGTATCCGCGATGCGCCGCGAACCCCGCGAGAACGAGTATCACTTCGCCCTCGAAAAAGGTGCCCGCCACGATGGCCGGGTATCCGAAATTCATTATCGCCCATTCAAGGTTCATGGATGGCAACCTCCCGGGAGACTTATTTTATTTCAGCGCTCCCAGCCGACGGTGCCGCTGCGCCGGCTTTCATTTTGCGCCTCCGCCTGAGCCTCTTTACCACGAAGATGATCGAGGCTATAAGGAAAATTCCCGCCATGATAAAAAGCTCGTACTTCTTGATATCGTCGAGGACCGCCTCCATGACGCGGCCGAAGAAGTATCCCAGGACTCCCAGGGTAACCGCCCAGATGGCCGCGCTCAGGATGTTCAGGAAAATGAACTTTTTCAGGGACACGTTGCTCAGGCCGATGGCGAAGGGCGCCACCGTGCGGAGGCCGTAAAGAAAGCGGAACACGAGGATGAACCAGGTGTCATGGCGGTCCATGTGTTTTCTGAACCTGTTGACCCGGGGCAGCCAGCCCGGGAACCTTTTCAGCAGGGCCCTGCCGTTGTAGCGGCCAATGAAGAAATAGAGTTGATCGCCGAAGAGGCTGCCGAAAAAGGCCGTCACGATGACCCAGGGCAGCTCCAGGTAGCCTTCATAGGCCGCGAAGCCGCCGACCACTAGAATGGTCTCTCCTTCCAGAAAAGTCCCTATGAACACGGCCAGATAGCCGAACTCCCGCACCAATGATTCTATTGTCATGTAATTATGATCCTCTGGGTCAAGCTTGTGCGAACCGCGGCTATAACCGAAGCACCAGTAACACCGGCATCATGAAGGGCTGCAACAAGTTTTTTTGCCGATTCCTCTTTTACGGCGATGAGAAGGCCGCCGGAGGTCTGGGGATCGAACAGGACGTCGGTCAGGTCCAGCGCTACCGACGGGCCGGTTTCGCAGAGGGTTCCGACGAAATCACGGTTCCGATACATGCCGGCCGGTATCAGTCCGCCGGATGCGGCGTCCCGCGCGCCGGGAAGAACCGGCACGCTTTTTGAATCTATTTCGATCCGCAACGGATTTTTTCCCGCCATTTCCTTCAGGTGGCCGATAAGCCCGAACCCCGTGACATCGGTGCAGGCATGGACCCCGTGAGCGAGCATTATTTCAGCTGCGACACGATTCAGGGTGGTCATCGATCCAATGAAAGGTCTCATGACCTCTTCGCCCGCCGTTCCCGCCTTAATCGCCGTGGCGATCAAACCTGTTCCCAGCGGCTTGGTAAGGACGATCAGATCGCCATCATGGAGGGTATCGTTCCGCACTGCCCGGTCCGGATGAACAAGACCGGTAACTGCGAGGCCGTACTTGAATTCCGGGTCATCCACGCTGTGCCCGCCCAGGAGCTGTGTTTCCGCCTCATTCAGCACGGAAAGCCCTCCCCCGAGCACTTCCCTCAGGATGTCCAGGGTGAATTTTTTCGTCGGAAAGCATACGATGTTCAGCGCCGTTATGGGCCTGCCGCCCATGGCGTACACGTCGGACAGGCTGTTGCATGCCGCGATCCGTCCGAATGTGAAGGGATCGTCCACGATGGGCGTAATGTAATCCACGGTCTGGACCAGCGCCTCGGTTTCGGAAATGCGGTACACCCCCGCATCGTCACTGGAGTCCATCCCCACGATCACGCTGCCGTCATACTTAAGCGGCAATCCCGTCATTACTTCCTGCAGGTCCTCCGGACCTATTTTAGCAGCTCAACCGGAGCTGGCCACCGATTCGGTGAGGCGCAGGACGTTCAGCTTGCTGATGTCGCACTTGTCGCTCATCGTCGCTCCTTATCCCCGGGTTTAAACCCGGGGTTATTTCCATTCCTCGATCCGCTCAAACTCCACCCCGCCTTTCGCCAGCACATCCTTCACCCGTTCGACATCCACGCTCTTTATCCGCACGCAGTACCCGCAGTCCGAGCTGAGAGAGCGGGGTATGGGGACCATCTTCCTCTCGATGCCCGCCTTCTTGAGAAGACGGGCCGTCCATATCGACGAAGTCGCCGAATAAAACAAAATGACCGAAAAGGCGTTCATCAATCATCCTTCATCATGGTTATTTCTTCGAGGGCGCTGACGGCACGGTCGATCTCCTCTTTCGTGTTAAAGATGCCGAAGCTGAACCGGACGGTGCCCCGGGGAAAGGACCCCATGGTCTGGTGGGCCAGCGGGGCGCAGTGAAGTCCCGAGCGGCTCATGACGCCGTACCGGTCGGACAGGTGATAGGACACATCCGACGGCTCCAGGTCTTCAATGTTAAAGGAGACCACGCCGGTCCCGACCAGTTCCGCCGGGACCGGTGAGACAAAGCCCCTGACCCGCTCGCCGGCCCTGGCCAGGAAGTAGCGGGCGAGCTCTTTCTTGCGCATCAGTATTGCCCCCACGCCGCCCTGTAAAGACAAAATATAATTAATACCGGCGCAGAGGCCGGCTAGGCCGGCCACGTTCAGCGTGCCGCTTTCATATTCATCAGGAAGAAAATCGGGCTGATACACGCTGTCGGAGCTGCTGCCGGTGCCTCCGAACTTCAGGGGCCGGAGCCTCCCATGGTCGAACTTTTCGGAAAGGAGCAGCCCGCCGGTGCCGGTGGGCCCGTACAGGCCCTTGTGGCCGGAAAAGGCGACCATGTCGACCGGCTCATTCCTCATATCGATGGGAACAAGGCCCGCTGTCTGGGCGCAATCCGCCATAAGCGTCACGTTCTTCCGCCGGCAGGCCTCGCCTATCTCGCGCAGGGGTTGAATGACGCCGAAGGCGTTGGAGCCGTGGTTGACCACGGCCAGCTTCGTGTCCGGTCGCAGGGCCCGCTCGAAGTCCGCGGGATCGACCACGCCGCCGGTGCAGGGAACGACGGTCAAGGCAATGCTTCCGCGCTTTTCCAGCTCCTTGAGGGGTCGGATTGTGCTGTTGTGCTCCATCGCGGTGGTCACGGCATGGCCGCCCTCATGGAGTATTCCCTGGATGGCAAGGTTAAGGGCCTCCGTGGCGTTGGAGCAGAATATTACCCTCATCGGGTTCGTAACGCCGAAGAGCTCCGCCACGGCCTCGCGGGCGGAGAAGACGATCTCCCCCGCGTCGATCGAGAGCTGGTGGCCGGACCGGCCCGGGTTGCCGCCGACGCGCGTCATGTAGTCCACAACGGCGTCCACCACTTCTCCGGGCTTCGGGAAGGTCGTTGCGGCGTTGTCTAAATAGATTGGTTTATCGGTATTTTCGACCGGTTTTTTCATAGTGATGCCAGGCCCTGTGTGCAAATTTAAGTAGCAATGAAATCATACTAAACAGCGTATCATATTAGCAATCATTTTTTCCGAAAGGCTGGATTATGATAACAGCAGCACATAATCCGATAGTTTTCATGAAAAATTGACACAGCGCTCTATGTTTAATATAATAGACTTGTTGCAATTCTGAATTAATTAAAGGGGTCTAAGGGGCGAAGCCCCTTAAAAAGCCCCTGAATCCCGACGAGTCGGGACTGCGAGCGCGAGAGGCCAGTTTTGCAACAAGTATATCATATTCTTTTATAACAATAAACTGTTTTACTACAATCGGGAGGTATCATAATGAAATACGGAGCCCAGAACAACATCGTGGCCAAGGTGAAAACAATTAAAACCGGCGATGTCATGACTCAGGTAAAGTTTGACGTTGTAACGGCAAATGAAATGAGTTCGGTACTTACAACGGATTCAGTCAAAGCGCTTGATCTAAAAACCGGTGATACGGTACATCTAATAATTAAAGCCATACATGTGCTGCCGGTAAAGGAATAAGCAGCAAAGCCTGATCCAATCAACGTAATAATGCCATACGGCGGTCTCAATACGCTATTTCATCGCTATTTGATTAGCTTTTTGCCGTTATTGATGGCATGTTTCAAGAATCGCTTCGATACGGGTCCTGACCTGGCCCGCATCACCATCAGAGTAATCGGTCACAATTTTAAGAAAAGGAAGACCGTGCTTTTTCTGGACGTTCATGCCTGCCCTATACGACTCCACGTTGTAGGAATGGCAGGCGTGCAGCACCACGTCGATAACGGCATCGGGCCTGAACCGCTCGATCATCCGGTCCATGAGCTTCAGCCTCCTGTTGTTGGGCGTCATGCAGGAACAGGGGATCCTCATATAGCGAGCTGCGATCGCGCGCAGCGGGTCGCCGGTGTTTTCCTCTATCGTGTCCATGAAGCACTTCATGCCGGAACAGGCGTCAAGGGCGACCACGACACCGCCCGCCTCCTCGATGATCGACAGGACCTTGGCCGAGTCGCCGGCTATGGGACATCCGCTCACCATGACCCTCGGCGCCCCCGTTTCCCCGTGGACATAGCCGGCCCGTTTCCTCTCCTCGAGCTTCGCCAGCACGTCTTCAATTAACGGCTCCAGCTCCGCGCCCGAAGCCGACTGTGCCAGAAAAAATATATCGTACATCTCCTTCCAGCCGATCAGGGGCGGCTGCAGGGCGGAATAGTCGAACACCCGGTTCATGAGGCGCGATTTCCTGTTCGTGTCTTTAATGGCGGCTTCGATCGTATCGTCATCCGCGGTCGTATTGAACGTCTCTTCGAGAAACCTCTGGAGCTTTCGTATCATAACGGTCCAGTTATCGACCGCTTCAGGCTCATCCGGGAGCTGGGGCAGGTCCATGACGAACATGGGCCTTTTATCCGCTATGAGCTCGAACATCTTCTTCTTTCCGTCACAGGTGGTCTCCGCGATGACCGCGTCGGATATGCCGAAAAACGGGCAGGTATCCTTGAGGATGAAGCCGTAGCTCGATTTGATGAGCGGGCACAGGTTGGCCGGGAGCACTGTCTCGGCAGCCTCTATGGTCGCGTTAGAGTACGCGCAGAGACCGGCAGGAACGAGCCCCATGGCCCTGATGAGCTCCACGGGGGCATATCCACAATAGAACCCGGCGATCTTCGCGCCCTTTTCCTTCTTTGATAGCAGGTATGCCAGGAGCCGCTTAGTGGGCGGCTGCCCGGTAAACTCGTCATTGATAAGCGGTTCATATACGTTGTTCATTTTTTCAGGTATCCTCACATTGCGGACAGTTATGATAGTTAACCCCCATCCGGCATGCATTCAGACTGTTACATATATTTGCCAAAATAAGCGGCCCGCGGCTCCTGTCAATTATTAATATTTTAAATAATTTTCATTTATTTTCTTGATTTATTGGACGGTCATAATTACATATCCCCAGTACATTTTGAGGGATCGTTCAGCGGCAGGACGGTGGGTTCTGGCCCCACAAACCTAGGTTCGAGTCCTAGTCCCTCAGATCGTGAATTCCCTTCAGCGCCAAACCGTCCGATAAATTATTTCTTGCTAAAATCCGTCTGCCCTTTAAATCTCTCCCAATGCCGCAATGAGCCGCCGCCATGCCGCATGCATACAACCCTTGGAGTTACCTTGATGTTACACCGCATTATCAACCGGAGCGTTGCAATACCATCGCTCATAATTGCCATAGTGGTACTTTCAGACCCTGCATATTCTTTCGGCTCTTCGCGCAGGCCGATGTTCATACAGGTCCATGCAACCAATACTCTCGGGAACATATCATCATCCCAGCTTAAAAAAATCCTTTCCGGCGGGGTAACGAATTTCAAGGAGATCGGCGGCAAAAACACGCCGGTCCGCATATACGCGGACAGCGCCATGAAAGCTAAATTGTCCAGGGAGTACTCGCGACTCCGGTTCAAAACCATATCTTTTGACAGGGAGTCCCTGGCGTCGGAGCGCGGGTTCCTCGGCATCAGCGACCTGCGGGGACTCAGGCCCTGCTTCAAGGTCCTCTATGTCGACAGGACCCTTCCCTGGGGAACAATCGGCGACGATTATTCCCTGGAGGACGGCGGGACGTATCCCTTCACCATGGGCGGCGCGGAGCAGTGGGACCCGAAGTCCCACCTCACCATCGCGCAGACCGGCGTCACGGCCATGACCAGGGCCTTCATGCCGGCCGTGAAAAAATCGGGAGACCTCCTCTCGCCGGTCAAATACACGAAGGCGATAACGTCCCGGGCTGACCTGGCCACGACCTCCAACGAGGTGTCCTTCCTCGATCCCTGCGACTGGCCGCTCAAAGACCGCATGCTCTTCTGCTCGCCTACGCGCTACCTGAAGATACTGGAGGAATCGGGCTTCGACATCATAGAGCTCACGGGGAATCATAACAACGATTTCGGGAGCCGCCACAATAGCGCTTCCATCGAGATGCTGGATCGTGCCGGTATGAAATATTTCGGCGGCGGAAAGAATAAAAGCGACGCAGAAAAGGTCCTGTACGTCACGGCGAAGGGCATCACCGTCGCCTTCGTCGGCTTCAACCAGTACGGCCCGGAACCGGCCTTCGCTACTGATTCGAGGGCCGGCGCAGTGCGCCTGTCGAAGGAGCTTTTCACGCGTCTTGTCAAAGAAGCTGTTGCGAAGGCCTCCCTGGTCTTCGTCACCGTGCAGTGGGGCAACGAGAACGAGCCGGTACCACAGGAGATCCAGAAGCGTTATTTCCACCTCGCCGCCGACCTGGGGGCGACCATCATCGTTTCGTCATCGGCCCACCGGCCCATGGGCCTCGAGTTCTACAAGGGAAGGTTCATATCCTACGGGCTGGGAAATTTTCTCTTTGACCAGATGCAGAGCCTTAATACCCGGCGGGGCATGATAGCGCGCCATCACATCTATGGGGGAAGGCATGTTTCAACCGAGCTTATTCCTTATTTGATCTACGACTATTCTCAGCCGCGGCTCCTTCACGGGAAGGAGGCCAGGGAGCTCTTTAACGAGGTTTTCAAGTACAGCATCGGGCCGGCGTTTCGATAATACTTAACAGTATTGTTGTTAATTGCCCCGGGCCGGGGCGGGCTAATGACCCGGAGGCGGGTCGGCATTATTATTGAAAGGGAGGGGGTATCACCGCGGATACCCTCTCCCTTTCGAACCCTCCCCCCGCGCCGCCTCAATGCCGGCGGGGGCTATGGGTTGATGTTGTTTGTTATTTTCAGGCTGATATGTTTTTGATAGTATTAGTCGAATGTTCGCTTTAAAGCGATGAGTACAAGAGCCCTACTCCTTTCGCTCCGGAAGGCCCATCCTGGGCCATCCTCGCGACGCCGGGCCTCGTGCCCGGCGATGCCGGGATACATATCATTATTGCCATAACGGCCTTAAAAACATCCGCCCGAAGGGCGGATACTGATAGGCGCTTGTTGTCTGAGTCCTCACAGAACGGAGCGAAGCGGAGTGAATGAGGGCGAGTTAAGCGCCCAGCCCGTCGCGGCGCCTGAGCGACCCGGAGGGGGGAGCGCGAGGGGGGAGGCCGGGAAGGCCTTCCCCCTCGCATAATGCCGACCGTCTCACGGTCAAAGCCCTGCCCGGGTCCCGGGCACAAGAATATAAAGGCCTAGCCTTTTTTAGGTTTCCTGACCGCAATCATAACGTTCGACTTCTCCGGCTCAAAGCCATACCCGAAATCAAAGGGAAGCGGCCCCCTGTTGTTCAGCTTCACTGCCGCGTCGAGGTCCCTCTGGAAGCGGTTGGCAAATATGGCGATGACCCGGTAGGTCCCGTAGAACGACAGTCTCCAATCCCCGGCGTCAAAAAACTTGTAGGGTATGCCGCTGTCCTCCTGGAGGATATACCTGCTCCCCGCAAGGAGATATGACCGGAGTATCCTGAAATTATCATAGCTCAGCAGGTACGACGCGGACTTGACAAAGGTGGTGAACCCTTTCCGTTTGCTTAAAAAGGCCGAGACGCCCTTGAGCCTGGTGAGAGAACCGTCGGAAAGATCGACGCTGAAAAAACGCGCAATTTGGACCGGCGACCCGGCCCGCTTCCTGAAAACAAACTCCACGCCGTCGGCGTTCTTCATGCCGGGCTTCGGGTCCCCGCGCCGGACGGCGCCGTCGATGTCGATATAGACCTTCCGGATGTCCAGGATCTGGTATTCGTAGCGCGCGAGAAAGAACATCATGATGCCGGTGATATTGCTGAAGGAATCGGCCTTGAAGTCCGCGGCCATCTCTATGGTGCGGAACAGGTTCAACTGAAGGATGGTGCGCAGGGCGTTCTTGATCTTCCAGAGCTCCAGGTAGATATTGGGCCCCTGATAGCGAAGCGGATCAGGGACGTTGCCGGGCTGCTCAAGGCCGAT
The DNA here is from genome assembly GCA_017999915.1 of Spirochaetota bacterium. NCBI lineage: Bacteria > Pseudomonadati > Spirochaetota > Spirochaetota bacterium. The sequence continues at coordinate 124,268 of JAGNKX010000003.1, read as the reverse complement.
CATGACATACTCGTCCGCCCCGGGAAAGAAGGCCAGGGCGTTCAGGATATCGGGACCGCTGAAGGGATACATGACCAGGCCCGAGCCGTCATCCTTTACATGCTTCCTTCTCCATGCCTCGATATTATTGAGGTTCTTTTTTTTGTAGTTGCCCCAGATGCCGTCGATATACAGCCGGTACGCCCGGTACTGATCGTTTTCAGTCAGTCGATAGAGCGGGGACGTGCTCTTCAACGGGGTCCCGGCGAGAAAGGCCGCCGTTTCATTCAGGCTCCGCGAATTCTTGTAGAGCGTGCGAATCTGTGATTCGCTGAGACGCTTCGTGTCGGCGCACGACCCGAAGAGAATCGCCGCCCCCGCAACCATAACCAGTATCGCCGAATTGATCCTTGTGCTCATACCTTGTCCTCGTTATTGATATGCCGGTCCGCGCCTGGACGCGGCCGGTTCCATTCAGTTCCCGTCGCCCTTGATCACCTTGGCAAGCTCCACCGAAAGCTCTTCGATCGTATAGGGCTTCTGCAGAAAGCCCCGAGCCCCCATCTTGAGCACCTCGTCTATGCGCGAGTCGCTTCGGAATCCCGAAGAGACGAGCACCCTGACGCCGGGGTCCAGCTTCTTCAGCTCGATAAAGGTCTCCTTTCCCGACCGCTTCGGCATCACCATGTCCAGGATCACGGCATCGATATCGCGGTGGTGCTCGCGGAAGACCTCTATGCCGCGGAGGCCGTTCTCGGCGATCAAGACATCGTAGCCCAGGAGGGTCAATATCTTCCGCGCCGTTTTCTGGATCGTCGCGTCATCCTCGATCATGAGGATGAGGCCCTCCCCCATCCTGTGTTCAGGCGCCGCCGCGGCGTCTTCGGGGCCCTGGACGCCCTGGTCCGAGGCGGGGATATAGACGTTAAAGGTGGTGCCCGATCCGACCTCGGAATACAGATCGATGAAGCCTTCATGCTGCTTTATGATATTGTACACCATGGCCAGCCCGAGGCCGGTCCCCCGGTGCTTTTCCTTGGTCGTGAAGAACGGGTCGAAGACACGCTCACGCGTATCGGCGCTTATGCCCACCCCGGTATCGCGCACCTGGAGGCACATGTACTCGCGCTCGGCCGCGTCGGGATATTTCGCGAGCAGCTCGCGGCCCGACGGCACCCGGTGCATGGTCACCGACAGTATGCCCCGGTGCTCCTCCTCCGGCGGCCTCATGACGGTCATGGCGTCGTGGGCGTTGATGCAGAGGTTCAGGACCACCTGCTCGAGCTGCGTCGCATCGCCCATGACCAGGGCGGCGCTCTTCCTGTCGAACCTGAAATCAAGCTCTATCTTCTTGTCGAACGTGTTCTTGCATATGTCGAGCACGTGCTCCAGTATCCTGTTCATGTCGGTGACGCCCAGGCTGAGGCGCTGCTGCCGCGATATGCCGAGGATCTGCTCCACCATCTTCATGCCCCGCTCGGCGGAGATCTTGATGGTGGTGATCTCGTCCGCGAGCTCGGCCGGGTTCTTAATCTCCCCGCTCCTTATCTTGAATTCGACGAGGGAGACGCTGCCGATGATGCCGCCCAGGATGTTGTTGAAATCGTGGGCGATGCCGCCGGCCAGGCTCCCGATGATCTCCATCTTCTGGGACTGGATAAGCCGCTGTTCCAGACGGAGCTTCTCCGTGACATCCCGTATGATGCCGCGCATCCCGACGACCGCGCCGCCGGCGGTGATGACCGCCGCGTTGTTCTCCCCCGAGATAAAGGCGCCGTCGCGGCGCCTGACCCCGTGGGTAAAAATCCTGACCGAGGCGCCGTCGTCCTGCTTCGCCAGGAACCCCCTGAGGGCTTCGTAATCGCCGCCGGTCATCAGGGCACTCAGCTGCAGTCCCCGCGCCAGGTCCTCCGGCGCATACCCGGTCAGGGCGAAACCAGCCTCGTTAAGGTAGGTGATGTTCATGTTCCTGTCGGCTTCGTAAATGATGTCCGGCAGGAGGGCCGTCAGCTCCCGGTACTTTTTCTCCGACTGCCGGAGCTCCTCGTTCCGGTCCTTCAGGTCCGAGACCATGTAGTTGAACTGGTGCGAGATGTACCCTATCTCGTCGAGGGAGTCCACGTCGATACGGTAGTCGAGGTTACCCTTCTGCAGCTCCTCGATGCCGTCCATCAGTCCCTGGAGAGGCTTGATGAGGCTTATCCTGACCATGAAGCGGAGCAGGAAAAAGAGGGCGATAACGGTGGCCAGGGTGCCGAAAAAAATTATTGAGAGTAATCCATGGATGTACCTGCGATAGGCGATATAGGGAAACCCCACCTGGACGATATAGGGGTCCTGCCGCATGGAAAAAAATAGGTACACCTTCTTCCCCACGAGCTTGAAATCATGGCGAAGCCCCTTCTCGGGAATCTCCGACGCGACCATGGGAAACTGGGGCTGGTTGCCGAGGAGATATCTCTCCTCATCCGTTCCGGTGTCTCTGACTGTTATGAATTCAATGACACCCTTGTAGCGGCGGGAATAGTAGTCCCTGTCCCTGGTAAAAGTGTTCACGTCGATGTCAATTCTCCGGGCGATGCCGTCCAGGTTATCGTAATAGGCCCGCCGGTACGCGGTAAAGGTGAGCGTCGAGATGACGCCGATGATGATGATGACCAGGAAGAGAATGATCAGACGCGTCTTATCTGAATAAAAGAACCGTAACTTTGCGTGATCGATATAGGCCCAGAAAAAATAGATGATGACCACGCTGGCAACGAAGGTAAGCAGGGTGTTTATGATGATCTCGTCATAGTGGAACAGCGTTACGAGGTAATATGTCATGGGCACCGACAGGAGCCCCGTCATGTTGGTCGCCGTGATCTTCGCGGCGAATTTTTTTTCCTCCCCATCGAGAACGATGGTCTTGTATATCAGGTTTTTAAAGGTCAGGATCGACAGAAAGATCTGCGCGATGATGATGTAATTCCTCTGCCGGGACGGCCGGATGAAATACACGTCCTGGCCCGGATTGAAGGCCATCTGGATCGGCTGAGAGAAACCGATGAAGATGGAGTACATAAGGATGGCGAAAAAGACGGCCAGTCCCAGGATAAAGACGATTTTTCTCTCACGCTCGAACACCGGCTCGATGAAATAATAGGAGAAAATGGCGAGGCCCAGGTAGCCGCTGACTGAATAGCCCGAGTTGAGGAAATAATAGATCGGATAGGCCGCTATCGGATGGAACAGGGTGTTATTCACCAGGAGACAGAGCTGCCAGAGCAGGATCATGAGAATGAAGAACTGGAGGGAAAAGAGTTCCCGGTTTTTCTCCCCCCGGGTGAAAAAATAGATGAACATGATGCCCGTGAGAATCGTCACCAGGAGGTTGTTGATCGATACGATATTAAACAGCCACACGTTCCCTACCCGACCTCCGTATTTGTACCGCTACCGATCAGATACTGATACAGTCTCACCATGGTTACTTTGTTCTGCGGCGTTTACCGCCGCGCCGGACTTTTCTGCGGGTACTCTCGGTTTTCTTCTTTCCCTCGATGGAAAGCCGTTTTTCAGCAATGGGACCGACCACGCCGAACCTGTTCATGACCCTGGCACGCACCACGTTCTCGCCGGGCTCAAGCTTCCAGGTGAAGCGGTCCCCGGTCACCTTCCAGTCGGACCCGTTCAGCGTGATGAGGTATTCCATGAAATTGGGCGTATAGGCATTGCCGCCGAAGGCGTTGAGCCTCACTTCCACGGCCTTCCGCCCGGGGCCCTGCTTCCCGTCACCCTTCCCTTCAATGCGTATGTCGACCCTGTTCAGATCGTAAAAAAGAGCCGTCGATGAATATCCCGAGCTTTTCGAGAAAAAGGTCTTGAACCTGTCCTTCCAGGACCTTTTCATTATCATCACGTACATCGGGTCCCAGGCGTTCGCTCCATTGGGATTGCAGCACGAGAAAAAGTCGTTCCTGCCCAGCACGGCAATCTCATTGGAATAGGAGAGCCAGCTCCGGTCAAGGGGTATCAGGCTCCATATCTTGCTGTCTTTGCGCCTGACCGGAAGGTCCGCAGTGGTGTAGCGCTTTTCGTTCTTCCCGGCCCCGAACACGTACACGATGTCATGGCCGTTGTTCTTCAGCCACTCGCGCCTGATCTCGGAAATCGAAAGCGGCACACCGCGCCGCTCCACATGAATGTTCCAGGTGGGATCGATATACACCCACTTCCGGTACTGGTTCGACCAGATGTCGTTGCCCGCGTGCTCGTCCCCGGTCGGCTTTCTGAGTATGATCTGGCGGGGCGTCCAGCCCATGCTGACCGCGGTCTGGAGAAAAACCGTGGATATGGTGGTGCAGATGAAAGCCTCGCCCTTGGCCGCCCTCCGGAGAATACGGATGGAGTCGCGCAGCTCCGAATCGGCGTAGTTCAGGTCATAGGGGATGTGGCTGTACACCCAGTTCTTCAGAAGGGCCATTTCCTGGAATTCCGTCAGGCCAGCGGAGACCTGGGAGCTGAAATCGAATTCCCTGAGGAGCTGCTCGACCCGGGGCTCCTCCGACGACTCGTGGTGGAACACCAGGGGGACGGTCTGCTTATCGGAGGCGCGGAGGGGTGAACCCGCGCCGCACAAAAGGGCTACAGCGATGATCGCCGCCGGGACGATTAATGCGATTGGTCTTTTCATTCAGGAAATGATTAAAACAAGGGCCCGATCTGTCATTAATTTTTTTTCATTCCCTGAGTTCCTGCGCTTTGACCTGTACCGCCCCCGGCGACACATCGGCCGGCCTGTTCTTGTCCACGCTGGACCACCGGCAGGCCCTGGTCCATTCTTTTTCGGTGAACACCGTGGCGTAATCGACGGTGTCGAAATCCCCTTCCATCGTTATAAAGACCCTGCCTGGACGGCAGGCGAACTGCTCGCGGCCGTGGTCGTAGTCCCTGCCGATACCGATATCGACCCACCCGCTTCCCGGCAGATAGACCTGGTTCCACGGCAGTGAATAGTCGGACTCCCGCTCCCTCTGCGCCCCGTCGAGGAGGATCCCTCCGGCGGCCCTGGCCGGAATGCCCAGGAAGCGCGACACCGCCGCGAATCCCACGGTCTGGCCGTAGGCGTCTCCCCTGCCCCGGAACAGGTAATCGCTCGCCTTCACCCACCGGTCGCCGTATCCGCTGAAGCGTATGGCCCCGTTCACGTAATCTCGTATCGCCAGGATCCGGGCGAGGCCCGGCCCTTCGGTCTCGATGCGGGAAGAGTGCGACTTTATCACGTAGCTCGAAAGATCGAAGACGCCCGTCTCGCCGAGAAAGGACTTGCGCACGTCGGCCGGGATAGCGGCCGGTTCAAAGGCCAGCTTCGGCTCTATGGTAAAGGCGACCGCGGCGGTGATGATGTCGAACTTCATTACCGCCCTGACGCTGCCGGAAACGCGCTCCCATCTCACCCGGGCCCAGCGGTTCCCGAAGCGGTCCAGGGTGACCTCCAGGGGACGGGGCTCTATCGCCACAGCCCTGACGTTCTGGAATTTCCGGTTCATTGGATAGGGAAGCCACAGGTCGACATTGAAGAGGTTGGAATTATTGCCTTTTATCGGGAATGTCAATTCGACCCTCTGGATGCGGGGATCGGCGAGGACCATGTTGCCGTCCATCAGGACCACGATCGGCGAGACCCTGGCGCCGGGAAAGCGCTTTTCCAGGAAATAGACCCGCTTGCCGTCGCTGGTCATGGAGGAGATGTCGCTATTGACGAAGGAGAGCTTTTTCTTCAGGCCTCCGTCGGGGCCCATGACCAGGAGCCACCGGCCGGAATAGGTGTCGAACTCGTTGACGCCGGCGATGATATTGCCCTGGAAGCAGGCGATGCCGCTGATCCCGCCGCGGTAGGACCCGATCTTCTTCAGGGCCCTGCTCTGCCGGTTGAACAGGTAGAGGACCGACTCCTCGTCGGCGCGGGCGGTGAAAAAGACGTTGTCCCCCGCGCAGGCGATGCCCCGGATATCCCCTTTCGGAAGCGTCTTTATGGCTATATCGCCGGAGCCCCTGCCGGAAAGGGACAGCTTTCTTAAAAAGTATTTTTCGGAGCTGCTGATGATCCAGATAAACTGTCCGTCGCAGGTGATCCCCTCGGCGCTCTGGCGGCCGATGCCCCAGATCGACTCGATCCTGCCGGAGTCCTTCCTGATGATGAAGATGGCGTCCGTGATGAGGTTGAAATTCTTGACCAGCAGGTAGATATACCCGCCCTGGATCGCGATGTCGCGGATCTCCCCCGTCACGGGATTGATCCTGACGCCGGCCATGTCGCTGCCGAACAAATTGCGGAGGCAGTATTCGCCGCAATCCTTCCATTCAAGGGCCGGGTCAGGGGGCTTCGGCCTCTCCTTGACGATCCTGACCGGCCGGGACCGGGCATGCCGGGGCCGGTACTTCTTCTTTGCCGGTTTTGACAGGAGGCCCTGGTCGATGAACAGGGATATGAGAACGACAAAAATGATTATTACTCGGGACCGGGCCATTATCTATCTCGGGACAAAATTATTTACAGAAGCATAATCCCACTCCCTCGATGGGAGGGGCCAGGGGAGGGTGAACATCAAATGCTTCATTCCGGCTGTTAGTTCACCCACACCCCGCCTCCCCCATCAAGGGGGAGGTGTTGTGTACTAAACCAGGTATATTTCCGAACGTAACGCCTCTATTTGAACTTGAAGTTTTCTATGACCGCGTTGGCCTGATCGAACACTTCCTTCGTGGCCTCTTTTGTCGCATAGGCCTCTATTACTACGAAGGTTCCTCCCTTCACGAACACGAAGGCGCGGTAGGACACCTCGGCGCCGTCGGGGCGCTTCATGACGAGCTGCATCTTCGCGACCGAATCCGCTCCGAAGCGGTCTTTCATTTTCGACATGTCCGTCGGAGGATTGAGAACCTTCACGTGCTTCCCCCTGGCGAGCTGTTTCTCGCAGAGCTGCAGGGCATTCTGTTTATCCTTGTTGGCGAATTCGTATATCTTAATATGGACGTTATTATCCAGCGAGGTGGCTGTCGCGACAGTTCCCTTGGGCGATTCCACTTTCCATCCCTCGGGCATGGTATAGGTAAAAGAAGGCTCCGCCGCGTAGGTCAGGCCGATGGCGGCCATTAAGATACCGGCCATGATTATGGATCTGATTATTTTTCTTTTCATCTGCTACCTCCACGTAGTATGTGCTATGCCTCACCGGTCGAACGATGCCCGGCCGTCAGCACCGGCGCGGGACAGGTATCCCAGGCAATGTAACAGTACAGGGAGACAGAAAAAGTTCAAGCATTTTATTCGGAACTGTTTGCATGATAATTTTCCACACGTTTAATGACTAAACCTGCCTTTGCAAGGAATCCCTATTCCATTGGGTCGGACAGGCATGCATTGACCCCACGATATTGATTATCAGTTATTTTTTTATTTACATTTAATACTACCTTATTTTCATTATTAACAAATAACCAAAGGAAACAACCCATGAAACTATCCATCCTCGCTCTGTCCGGCAGCCCGGTTAAAGAAGGCAACGTGGAGCTTCTTTTGAAAAAGATGGCCGATTCGGTCCAGGGCGATGATATATCAACCGAGATCATCAATCTTTCCAGGATCGACATCCAGGACTGCAGTCATTGCAATTTTTGCCTGAACAAGCAGACCCCTGACCGGTATTGCTCCATCAAGGATGACCTCCAGGAGATCTATCAGAAAGCGGAAAAGGCCGACATCATCATCCTTTCCAGCCCGGTGTACTTCATGCGCACCAGCGCGAAGATGGCGGCACTGATAGACCGGTTCCGCGTCTTTGTCTTCGGCAACATCGCAGGCGGCAGGCTCAAGAACAAGGTCGGAGTCAGCGCGGCGGTGGCCTGGGCGCGCCACGGCGGCCTGGAGACCACCCACCTCACACACCTGTACGCCTTCCTGACCTTCGAGATGATCCCGGTCAGCGTCCACCATTGCATAAGCCCCCTGGGAGCGTCGGCCGTAGCGAGCCCCAACGGGACGGGGTTGTTTGACAAGGAAATTCGGCACGGGGTGGAGCAGGACCTTGCGGGCCTGCATTCCGCTGCAGCCATGATGAAAAGGGCTGTGGAGTTGGCGCGGATAATTAAGAAAGGGTCGGAATAATTAATTGCCCCGTACCGGGGGCATGGGTCTTGTGACCGAGAATCGGGTCGGCGATCGATTGATCAAGATGATTTTTTTAGCCAAAATTGCCGGCAATTCTATTAAACACTTTGCTTGATTCCCAGATGAATGTTTCTCCATAGATCATACGCTTAGCCCTGATTACTTCTTTAAAGCCATTATTCTTTAAATATTGTATTCCATCTGAATTATTAATTGGCAATGCACCCCTGTTAACTTTCGTATAGCGTAATTTCATTAATTCTATACCTGCTTCCGCATCATCAGCTACAATTAAACCTTCACCTAATTCAGGTAAGAAAAAACCTGACAGTTTATTGTTTTTCTTGTATACATAAGAATCAGATAATTTTTCTTTTAATAAAACACTCCTGTCTTCGCCCGCTATTCTCTTATCTAATAAAATTATATCATCAATGTCCGGATTGGAAAAATAACTGATATTTTTCGATATTTTATTTTCAAGAACACCGTCATTTCTATAAAAAGCATATTCTGTTTGTTCAACAAATCCAACTTTTTTATATATGGGGAATCCAAGGTCCGTTGATATTAATGATATGGAAACAACGCCATTTTGTTTTAGAAAATTGCATAGATATTTTACAATTTCCGCTCCAATACCATTATTGCGAAATTCCTCTTTAACAATGATATGAGCCAACCATGCCGTATTGCCGAATGATATTCCAGATCCAATGCCAACAATTCTATTTTCAGATATAACTTTAATCGGATAACAAAAAGATTTATTGATGTAGAATTTAAATACCGGGATTATTTCAGGCCATCCTTCAAGTTGAAATTCTTTGATAAATTGAATATCAGTTGATGTTATCTTTTCAAAAATCATTTATTAAATAATTCCAGACTAATATAATCGCGCCATTTCAGCTGACGTTTCCTGCGTATCCGACACTGGGTGAGGCCGAATAAGCCGTCAGCACGGATGCAGGCTTGGCTTCTATATTTTCTTCCCAATATAAAATACATACCCATAATAGTCTTTGTATTTATCATAAAGCAATGCATGATGTTTTTCATATTTTATAAATTCTTCGGCTGATTTGTTGCCTTTGTATTTATCTAAGAATGCTTTTTGTGCTGATATTTCTGGTTTAAAGAAATTTTCAGTCCAGCAAACTTCAGGCAATATGAATGATGCCATGACAACATAGCCTGCTTTTTGCATTTGAGCAATTTTTTTTGGAATGGTGTCTATTTCTGGATATGCATCATTCCAAAAATCAAATATTTCTTTTGGCCGTTCTTCTGTAAACCATGACGCTTCGGTAACAGCAACATGGCCGTCTTTTTTCAAAAATTTGTTCCAATATTTCATCCCTTTTTCAAAACCGATATTATATATTGCCCCTTCACTCCAGATAAGGTCTAACTCATTTAATTGAAAATCAAGTTTATCCATTGAACCAATAACGCCTTTAACCCTGCCTTGAAGATTCAATTTTTGTGCATTGTCATTAAGTTTGTCGATAAAACCAGGGAATAAATCAATGGCTGTAATATTCCCTGGAGTGTTTTGAGCCAAAACCATAGTTTGATCACCAGTACCACACCCGAGATCGACAATTTTTGATTTTTCGTTTAGATTATCAATAAAGCTCAATGCTTTTATTGTCGCTTCCTTGCTTCCCGGGCCTTGACGATCCATACTGGAAAAATATTCGCAAATTAATGCAATATCAAAATCGTGTATAGTATGATCTTCATCGCTCATTTTCTGTTCCTCCAGGAACTTCATGATGCCATAGTAAATATTTTGTGCAATATACTTTTTACGGTGATATAAAGGTCGCCGTTATAATTCCCTTCGAAAAATTAGGAATTAAAAGCATATAATTATTCGTATCCGAATTTTATTTATAATTAACTATAAAATATTTTACTGAACAAATTATATTCTCACCCTTCCTGCCGCACCAACCTGTCCATGGATGCTACAGCAAACGATCATTTGCGGAAAGTTGGATATAACTCTTATAAAAATATAATTAATATCTTTTGCTTAAATTGTAAAAATTTTAATTCAGGAATCCCCCCGAAGGACTCACTTTAAATCCCACTCCGTGCGGTCTATCCAGTCAAGCTAATTTCACATAACAGGTATATTCTTCCCTCTTCCACACAACCTGCTTCACATTTATGTATCAGACCCTTTTTTATCATTAGCCACATAGAGTCGCCGTGCAGGAGGCACGGCGTCGCGAGGATGCCGCAGGTGTTCCCAACACGGATGTTGCAATGCCGGCTTCGCCACGGATGGCGAAAAGAAGCCGGCGCCCTTCCGGAGCGAAAGGGGGAAAACTCATATAGTCAACGCCTTAAAGCGAAAAAACAACACAAACAGTGAAAATCAGATAATACTAGAAACCACAACAAGCATCAAAAGTTAGCCCGTCGCGGCGATTGAGCGAGTGGGGGAAAGAGAAGCGCGAGGAGGCCATAGCCCCGGGTTTAAACCCGGGGCTATGGCCTCCTCGCACAACCCCACCCGGGTCCCGGTTAAAGCCTTGCCCTGGTCCGGGGCATTACAAATGATAAGATAATCGCAGGCACGGCAATCACCATGACCAGAATCAGCGTCCCCCGGATACCGGCCATGGGGAGAAACACCATGACCGTGAGGAGCGACCCGGCGATGGCGCCAAAATGATCCATCGAGTCCAGCACGGACGCCGTGGCCAGGGGCGACCCCGGCCCAGCTGTTCTGAACAGCGCCGGAAAGACCGCGCCGCAAATAAATGAAAAGAGCGTGAGAAGGAACCAGAAAAGCGGGTCAGCCCATATCCACGTTGAGGCAAGGATCATGGCCGCCGCAACGGCGATCCCTGGCAGCAGCAGGCGGAGCCCGAGGCCGCTCCTCCGGGTGGAGGAGAAGCTCCCGGCCGTGAGGCCCGCCATGAACACCGTGTTTATCAGGGATATGCGGAAATAGACCATGCCATGGGCATTCTGGTAGAGCACGATCATGATGAGCATCAGGGACATGCTGATAAGGCCGGTGGAATAGATCACGAATCCCTCGGTGAGGCGCTCCATTCCGTGGCGCCGCTTCACGTCCATGAGAGCGATGGCGCTGAGTATTATCATGAAGACCAGGAGGACCGGCCCTGCCCCGATCAGGCCGCGCATGACCGACCCTTCCCTGAAGGCGGAGAGAATGATGTTCTTCCAGTATGCCCCGGGCTGCAGGTCCCTGTTTTCATCGATGGTTTTCAGAAGGGGCGCCATGACCCTCCCGAAATAATCGAGCTGGGACTTCTCGAAATAGGCCCGGAACTCCTCAGGGGAAAAATTCCCGGTGATCTCCTCCTCGTAGGGCCCGCCGGCGAGAGGCAGCTTCTTCCCGTACCGGCCGATGAGTGCCTCGCCACCATCGGGCAGGACCCCCTTCCCCGCGGCGCCTATAAGATAGATTGTCTCGCCGGACGTCCGGAGATGATCGGGGAATTCAGCCGCGAAGGCCCGGTACATGGAAGCTATGTAGTTCCGCGTGTCAGGGGCCATGTAATTGCTGAACCCGTGAAGGGCCGTTATGAAAATGCCGTTTGTCGCCAGGCGCTTTTTGCAGAGGCCGTAGAACTCCCTGGTGTAGAAGCGATTCACCATGATGTTCTCCGGCGCCGGCGGGAGGTTGATGATCATGTCAAAGCGCTCCGGCGTACCGGTCAGGTAATGGCGCAGGTCCCGGCGCACCACCGAGAGAACGCTGCCGTTCCCGGGCGGATAGAGTTTTTTCAGAAAGGGGCGAACAGCGTCCCAGAGCTCAGGGTCGTGCTCTACATACCGGAGCCTGCCGATGCCGGTGTTGAGCAGGTTGTGGAGGAGCGATCCCGGCCCCGATCCCATGAGTAGGACATTCCCACGGCCTTCCCGCAGGGCATTGACCAGGTGAAAGAGCCCCCGGGACTCGTACCGGTCCGGCAGGGTATAGAGGAGGATGCCGTCCCCGTACACGCTCACCGTTTCGGCCGCCCTTTCAACAGCCACGGTCTGGTACCTGGTCCGCTGGTAATGGACAAGCTTTCCAGTATGGGTCCTGTTCCATACCTCCGTGAAGATTCCCTTTTCTATCGTGCTTGAAAATACCATTATGGCCAGGGGCACCAGGACCAGGGGTATAAGCTTCTTCTCCTTTATCAGCCAGAGCGCCGCTGCCGATGATATTGACAGCAAGCCCATGGCTATGGCCAGGGGATTGGCGATGGTGATCAAAATAAAAGAAAAGACCATGGCCCCGGCAAAGGAGCCGAGGGACTCCGCGTAAAACATGGTCCCACCGGAAACCTCCTTCATCTCGACGGAGGCCAATGAGACCAGGGGCGGAAAGAAAAATCCGACGAAAAAGCTCACCGGCGCCGTGAAAAGGAGGGCCAGGACCAGCTCCGCTGAAAATGAGTAGAAGGTTCCCACGGTGCGGGGCAGCAGGATGGCGAGGCCATGGGCGCCGTAGACTGAAAGCGCCAGCGCCAGGGGAAGCATGACCAGTGAGAGGAGCACGCGCCGCCACAGAGCCGGGCCCTCTCCCGCGGGATTGAAGCGGGCCCCCAGGTAAATACCGAGGAACCAGGAGGAGAATATCATGCCGATGATGAGCTCGTTGCCGCGGCAGAGAACCAGGAGCTCGCGGATAAGGATAACCTGGGCCATGGCGGCGGCCAGGCCCATCAAAAAGGCTATGGCCATGGCGGCGCGCCGCCCCGCCGGGATCACGCCCAAACCCCCGGTATCCTCGTCTTGCAGAAAGGGCAGGCCCCTCCCCTGACCTTGTTCTCCACGTGGAAGAAGCCGCTCCTCTGGATGATCATCTTGCCGCAGTGGTGGCAGTAGGTGTTCTCCCATTTATGGCCGTTGACGTTTCCCACATAGGGATAGCGGATCCCCTCTTCCTTCGCGATGGCGCGGCACATCTCCAGTGTGGACACCGGCGTGGGGGGCAGGTTCTGGATCCTGTACATGGCGCGGAACCTGGTGAAGTGCATGGGCACGTCCTGCGAGAGGTTCTTCCGCACCCACGCCGACATCCGCCTTATCTCGGCCGCCGAATCGTTCAGGGTGGGGATGACAAGCACGACTATCTCGATCCACTTTCCCGTCGAATGAACGGCGACCAGGTTGTCCAGCACCGGCTTGAGCCTGCCGCCGCAGATGGTTCCATAGAAGTTCTCCGAGAACGCCTTGAGGTCGATCTTTATTGCGTCAAGGCCCCGGGCGAGCATCTTACCCGCCTCGGGCATGATGTATCCGTTGGAGATGATGACCGATTTGAGGCCGCTGCTCCGGGCCGCCGCAGAAGCGTCAAGGATATACTCGAACTGAACCGTGGGCTCGTTGTAGGTAAAAGCCACCACCTGTGACCCGGCTGTGCGCGCCCGTTGCGAAAGGTCCTCCGGCGTTATCCGCACCGCGTCCAGGTCTTCCGGGTTCGACTGGGAGATCTGCCAGTTCTGGCAGAACCGGCAGGAGATGTTGCACCCGGCGGTGGCCACGGAACAGGCCGTGGATCCGGGCAGGAAATGAAAGAAGGGCTTCTTCTCTATGGGGTCAATGTGGGCAGCCGCTATGCGGGAATAGACCAGTGTGTAGAGGCTCCCCTTGATATTCTTCCTCACGCGGCAGATTCCCCTTTCGCCGTCGTCGAGGCGGCAGCCGTTGGGACAGAGGCGGCACTGCACCGCTCCGTCCTCGGCCCTGGTCCACATCTTCGCGGGCTTGATATAATAATCCCCGGCTGACTGGCAGTAGGTGTCAGAGCAGCCTTCGAGGCCCATGGCGCCCAAGGCAAGGAGACACATCCCCCGGCCGGAGCGCCCCAGGAACTCGCGCCGCCCCATCAGCCCACGCGCCGCTTTTTTCATTGCTTCTCCTCGCCGAAAACGACGGCCTGGAACCGAGATATCTTCGTCTCCTTGTCCTTCCACGCATTGGAGGGAAGCCCCGCCTTCTGGCATGTTCCATCCAGGAAGGCCCTGCGGTCCCATCCCTGCTCCACCGGCACCTGGGGCAGAAGGAGCCCTCGGTAGAACCCCCGCTCTATGATGAGGCCGTCCCTTCCCACCTTGATCTCATCCACTGACTTCACCCGCACAGGCTCGGTGAGCACCGATATTTCGATAGTTATCGCCGGGAGCTCATCCTCCGTGACCGGCCCGAATCTCGGGTCCTCGAAGGCGGCGTTGTAGGAATTATCCAGTACCGCCAGGATAAGGGGCTTGATCCCGGTCAGGTAGCCGATGCATCCCCGCAGCCGGCCATGCTTCTTCAGGGTGACGAAGACGCCTCGCTTTTCAAGCAGGGCCGGAGGGGCGTCCGTGGGGAAGATCTGTATGCCCCTTCTCTTTTTGAGCCACGAAGCGATGTTGTCCCGGGCGGCCCTGAGGAGGAATTGCCGGTCCTTGTCGGAAAGAAGGGCCTCCTCCCTGTCGCCGAACCGGGACGCCTCGAGGCGTCCGGACAAAAGGATGGATGCGTAGCTCACGGAATTGGCGTAATCGCCGGTGACGCGTCCCGAAGTGTCATAGGCGATCTTCTCCGCCCTGAAGCCGCCAATGGGCAGGGCCAGGGCTATGCGAATGGGGTTCCTGCCGCAGATGGTGGCCCCGGTCTTTTCGCAGTAGCCGGTAAAACCGGCGATATCCTTCTTTATAATAAGGTCTATGGCTCCGTCATCCAGGCCCTTGATCCTGGCAGAGGTGCTCTGACCCCCGGCATTCTTAAAGGGCTCGTAACCGAAATTGGGTCCATAATGGGTGAAATCGGTACTGATGATAAAAAAGGGGTCAGAGCGTGCCGTTGCCTCGGCAAGCCTGGCCGCGGCCTTTTTCGCGTCAGCGTCATCGAGGTCGCCCACCAGCACGGGAAGGACCTGGACGTCCTTTCTCAGCCTGTTGCCGAATATCCTTTGCAGATAGGGAAGATGGATCTCTATGGAATGTTCCCGCTCGAAGGCGGTGGTGTTTTTCCTGAACAGGCCGTCTCCGGCAAGGATTTCGGCCGCCTCGCGGTTCAATTTTACCTTGCCCAGGGGCGTTTCATAATACTCCGCTTCCAGCAAGGAGCAGCCCCTGAAGGCGCTGTAGTGGGACGGACCCAGGATGACTATGAGCCTTGACGCAATGGCAGGCTTCCCCGCGGCGCCGATTATGCGATAACCCTGTGCAGCTGTCTTGCCAGAATACACATACCCGGCGTGGGGCATGATAAGCGCAAGGGGCTCCCTGTCAATTCTGCGGGGCTGCGCCCCCGCCAGGAGGGTATCGATCTGCTCCTTCAGCTGCCCCGCGTCGGACGGATACCATGACCCGGCCAGGTTCGATGTTTTCACCTTTGCTTCCGAATCAACCAAGCCGCACGACAAAAGGAACATCATGATGAATAGTACAGGCCTGCGCTTGTTCATAGGTTTCACCTTATAACAGGATCAACTGTTCATGGAGGGATTTTGCCCCTATCGCATACTAAATACCTTTTATACCCATAATAATAAAAAAACAATCATTAATCCAGTTCTATTGCAATTGATCAATATACGGTAACTTTTTTTAATAATAATTTTCTCTATATCAACATCACAAGGGCCTTCACTTCCCGTTCCATTGGAAAACAAAATAAAGGCATGGGATAAATTTTGTTTTTCCAGGCTCCCTTGTTCTATAGCAAAAAATGGGATATATTATTTAAGACGATTTTGTTGCCGCCACCTCTTAAAATATATATCTTATGATTTATGATTAATTTGTTGACGATATTCGACAAGAGAACAACAATAACAGTCAGACTTGCAGCGAAACTCAAGTTTTGCAATAAGTCTATTATTGATTCCGTGGAGGATAATCTTTAATGTCACTGTTCCAATCTCAGAAACAGAAGATGGAAATGAAGCTGTCTGCAGAACTTTCTTTTAAAATTATGCAGGTCGGCCAGCTCGTTTTCGAGCTGAAAACGGACTATATCCAATATTTCGATGAAGATACCCGCATGAAACTCCTCCAGGTGAACGAAATCATCGATGAACTGGCGCAGCAAATGACCGGCAGCACGGCTGAACGGATGTACCTGTGGCGTGTCGAGAAGGAAGAGAAGAGACGCTTGGCCCAACAAGAAGCCGATTTAGATAAAAAAAACGGAGCCCCTCCGAAAACCGACCCGGTCACGCCCGGCGAAGAAAAGTGATTCAATTGATTTAATCTCATACCTCTATCTTGCCCGCCAGTCCCTCCGGCATTGAAGGCGGCAGGGTCACGGGAACTTCCTCTATAACCCGCATTGTCTTCCATCGCCCTCCCATGAAGCGGCACATAAATGTAATGCCGAGAAGCAAAACATATGCCGTTAGAATTGTCCATCCGGTGTAAATACCGAGATTAAAAATAAACAGGGCCGCGCCGGTGGGAACGACCAATCCGCACAGGGAGAGAATAATTATGGCTTTCATAACGAAATGAGTATCCCCCGCGCCCTTGATGGCCGACGCAAATATGATATTCATGGCGTCAAATATGCAATAGAGAGCCACAAAACGAAGCAGCACCTTTGCCAGGTCCGCGGTTGCCTTGAATTTTTCCGGATCGGTGCCGGCGGCGTAAAAACAGATAAAAAGGTCCGGGGCAAACACGTACAGGAGGGCAATGGTCCCCATGTAGGCGACCGCCATATGCAGACCGGAATAGACGCTGTATTCCGCGTGGCCCGGATTATTCATCCCCAGGTACTGGCCCACCAGTACCGACACCGTGATACCGAGACCGATCATGGGCATGAAGGCGATAGTATTCACATTGAAGGCTATATTGGTGGCCGCAAGGCTGTCCGTCCCGAGCCGGCCGATGATCAAAACAAACAGCGTAATCCCCGTCATATCGAGAAAAAACTGCACCCCGTTGGGCAGGCCGAACCGCAAAAGGCGTTTAAGAAGGAGCCGGTCCGGCCGCCATCCGCCAACCGTGTTGAATAATGTATTATACGATGGTCGAAACATGATAATCGCGTATATAATTAAAGATATGCAGGACGATAGCGCCGTGGCCACGGCGGCGCCCTCGATTCCCATCCGGGGAAAGCCGAAATTTCCGAATATCAGCAGGTAATCCATGATGATGTTCTCCGCGGTGGCCGCGAAATTGGCGATCATGATGATCCATGTCTTGCCGATGCCGGAAAAAAAACCGGACATCGCCGATGAGGCGATCAGGGGCACAGCCCCGAAGCAGAGAATCCGGAAATACACCGTTTCATATTCTCGCACTTCGTCCGCGTGCCCCACCAGGGCGAATATATCGTCCGCGATGGGATAGAAGAGCATGAATATGACGCCTGAAATGATGGAAATATACAGCGCCTGCCAGAGCACCTTACCCATCATTTTATTCTGTTCCGAACCGTAATACTGGGCCACGAAGGTGCTTACATAGCTCACCGTCCCCATGAACAGGCTTACCAGGGTAAAATTCAGCATCCCCGCTGGCATTGACGCGGCCATGGCCTCTGTGGAATACCAGTTGAGAAACATCCGGTCTATGAAGTTCTGAAGGGCCCATGAGCCGGTGGTAAAAATGAGCGGTATGGCGATCACCAGGATATCCCTGTATCCTCCTTCATTTCCAACACGGCGGAGGAAGCTCTTCCACAGGCTGCCTAATGCTTTCGGTATTAACTGCATAATTATTACAGGCGGTCGTTTGACAATAGATGCGAGGGACAGTATACGGCGATTTTAGGCAAGAACATTTTATGCAGGCGCGTCTTCTATTTTTTTCAAAAGTGCCTTTCTCTCGTCAAGGTCGGAGGCCAGGCGCTCGCTCATGCATTCATAGGCCGCCTGGTAGGCAAAAGCGTTCATGCGCACGAAGATGCCGTCGAAGAGGGAATCCTCCATTACACGTTTACCCGTCAATTCCTTGGACAGGGCGGTGCCGTTCTTCACTTCCATGATCATGCAGTCGTGGAACGGGATCGGCCTTCCCCGCTCGCCGGCGTCATCCGCGATACGGTTCTTGAGGGGGTCCCGGGCCGGCTCGACGCCGGCCAGGCTGCTCCTGCCGGCGGCCCACCGGCGGTGCTGGTCAAACACCGTCTGCAGCTCCCTGCCGATCAGGTAAAAGCAATCGCCGATGGAGCGGATGAAGCGGCCGGTTTCCGCCTGCTTGCCGGTCTGGCTTTTCATTACCTGCCTGGCCTCTTCCCTGGTCAGGGCCAGGGTGGGATTATTGGTCCTGAAAAAATGCATCTGGTCGAGGATTTTGTTGAAAAGCGCCAGGTGCTTCTGAAAATAATCGAATGAAAAAAGCGATCCCTCTAATTCCACCCTGCCCATGTCACGGAAGGCTATGGTGGTGCCTTCAAGGAGCGGCAGGTACAGGTTCTTGAAATACTGGACCAGCGCGTCAAGGAAGCCGATGAAATTATCATTGTACATCGTCTTCGGATCATGATGCTTTTTATCGATGTACCGCCACTGGTCCTCCACGGCCTTGATGAGAATGTTCCGTCCGCCGTCGTCGTGCCGAAGCAGCCTGGCCAGGGTTTCAAAGGGCTCGGCGACTTTCCGCAGTGAATCCTTCTTTTTTTTCTGCAGGGATTCAGGGTCCTTCCCGACGGTGACCAGGTAATCCTCGCTGTAGTCCCAGGCCACGACATTCACGAAGGGCGCTTCGATCCTGTAATAAGCGACGATCTCCTCCTGGCTGACAGGCCTCTGGAACGCCAGCGCCTCCTCCATCGCGAGTACCAGCTCCGTGAAACCGCCGAAGCCGAATTCCTCTTTCAGCCGCCTCGACAAAAGGGAATCCTGTTTCGCGTTGATCGGCAAGAACGACCTGAAAAGCATCATGTATTCAAACACCTGCTTTTCTTTTTCGAGGTTCCGCTTCTCCTTTTCCCGCCGGGACGCGTCCGGTTCGCCGTCGATCAGGTCATCCTTGCGGAGATCGTCCTGCGCCCGCAGACGCGTCTCCACATCGGTTATTATCCGCTCCCGCAGATCGCCATCCAGCCTCAGGAACGAAAAAAACCAGGAAACCCATGATTTCAGCTCCCGCTCGAACTGGGGGCGCTCCATCCATTTTATGACATCATACTTCAGGTTTATCAGGGGCGTTTCGACTAGCCATTTCCGCACGAGGCGGAGGTGGTTAAACACCAGGGGATCCGACACGCTCGGATCCTTGATGATTTCCATGGTGAGTACGACGAGCCTGCCCGTTATGCCGCTCTGGACCCCCGCCAGGTAATTCATGACCTTCAGCAGCTGCTTTGTCGGGACAAGACGCCTGCGAAAACCGATGCCGATGCGGTTGTTGCGATGGACCAGGATGCGCTTCTTAAAAAGCCTGGATTCGCCGTACTTGCGGTAGAGATGATCAACATAGTATGACGTTTCAGTCGGCGCGAACAGCTCCGGAACCGACTTGCTTTCCACGGCCTTTGACGGCGATCCCTTTTTCTTTTTGGCCGGCTCGGGCTTGACCGCCTCATCCTGGTAAAGGACCGATTTCTTGTCGGGACAGGACTGGACCAGCTCGATAATGGCCTGGTATTTTTCCCGCGGCTTCAGCTGCCTGTTATTCATGAGGGTGCGCACCACATCCTGCTTGTTCTGCGGGATGTCCTTGGTGGTAAGCAGGGAGCGGGCGCGGCGCTCGATTTTCTTTATTTCTTCCTGATTGCCCATGCCTTGACCTGAGCGGGGTAGTGAGCCGGTCTGCGTCACGCAGGCCCGGAGGGGCTTCTTCAGCCGGCTCCGGGTTAACTATACCGGCATCCGCTCCACAGTCAAGAAAAAAGCGTCATTTGCCGGAAAGGCGGGGTACCACGACAATGTCGACCCTGCGGTTGAGGGCGCGGTTTGCCGGCGTATCGTTGGGTACGATGGGATTGAATTCCCCGTATCCGGCCGCGCTGAAGCGGGAAACATTCAGCCGCTTTTCCCTGAGGATGTAGTTCAGGACCGACAGGGCGCGCTCGGTTGACAGCTGCCAGTTGTCCCTGAACCTGCTGGTGCTTATCGGGACGTTATCCGTATGTCCCTCGATCACGATCTTGTACTCGGGAAAATCGTTCAGTATGGCGGATATCTTTCCCAGGGCGGGCATGACCTCTTTCTTGAGATCGGCCTTCCCCGAATCAAAGGATATCTTGTCGTCGATATTGATGATGAGCTTATCGTGAAAACGCTTGAGCTTGATATCGCCCTTCTTGATTTCATCGGCCAGCTGCTTTTCCAGCTCCTTCGCCTGATCCTCCATGCGCGACAGCTCTTCTTTCTGCTTTTGCGTGAGCTTCTGCAGGTTCGAAAGCTCGTTGTTAAGATTGGCTATCTCCTTTTTCAGGTCCGCTATCTTTTTCTCGTAGTCGCTCCTCAGGTCCGACAGCTCCTTGAGGTGTTTCTGCCGCTCCTTAACGAGATCGTCGCGGAGCTTCGCGAGGTCGTCTTCGCAGCGTTTCTGGAGTTTTTGGTTCTCCTCGACAAGCTGCTTTTCCCGGTCGCCGCCCTTTTTCTTCAGGAGATCGGTCATCTTCTCCATTTCCTTGATCCTGTTGGCGGCGCCATTTCTCTCGTCTTCCATCTGTTTTCGCAGGTTCTCCAGCTCCTTGTTCAGACCGGCGATCCTGCTGTTCAGGTCGCTTATGGTCGATTCAAGGTTCGCCTTGTCATTGCCGTATTGCCTCTTGAGCGAATCAAGCTCGAGCTGCAGCGCCACATTCTCATTATACAGCTTGTTATACTGCGAAGCCGTATACAGGATGGCGCCCTGTACGCCTGACGGCGCCGCCAGCCAGAGCAGGGCTGCCGCCGCCAGGGCCGCGATGATCCGAACATTAATATGCCGTGTCTTCATGGTGCAGGTCCTTACTGTTTCAGTTTATCTTCAGCGATTTTCAGCTTCAGCGCGGCCTCGTCCCTGGTATTCCGTTTTTCCACCAGGGCTTCCCGCTGCTTCTCCAGGTAGAGGCGGTACTTGTCGTCATACTTGTCGGGCGACGGCTGATCCTTCTTGTCGGCGGCATTTGCCGCCTGGTGCTTCACCAGGTATTCCCGCGCAATCCTCGCCTTTTCATAGTTCAGCTCCGCCACCATGACGGACAACTCCGTTTCTCCCACCTCTTTCTGGGCCCGGGCCAGTCCGGACGAGGCGGTCGCGCTCTCAACTTTCAATTCTTGAGCCTTGATTTCGCCGTCCTTTGCGGTTATCTGCTTGTTGTTGTCTTCAGTTTTAGCCGCGTCGTTTTCCATCTGGTACTGCTTTTTCTTTTCATCCAGCAGGCTCCTCTCATCTTTCAGGATACCCAGCCTTCCCTTTTCAACGTTCACTTTCTGATCGGCGGCCTGGCTCTTGTCCTTCAGCGCCTTCACCTCGTGGTTCTTGGCGATGATACCGTTCTCCAGCTTTTCAAGTATCTTTCCCTGCTCCGGGGTCTTTTCCACAAGGTAATTGACCGGCACCGGGTCGGGCATGGTGACGCATCCGGCCAGCGACAATAGAAGCGCTGCTGTCAGTGTAACGAATGATCTCATAGTAATACTCCCTCACTGTTTATTCGTGATGCGCGAAAATATCACGCATTAATTCTGTATGTAACCTGCCATTAATGTTAGACAGCTTTTTTGCGGGAAAAGTCATATTAATTCTAAAAATATCGTTATTCTATTAGTCTGATGATATATGCATCCTTAAGTTACATGGATTAAACTACAAGTCAAGAATAATATAAAGAGAATTATAGCGAAACTGCGTCTCGCGCTCGCAGGGAAGCCCCTGCGGGGGGCTTGTAAGGCCGGCTTTATTGAAACATCCTGTTTCATGCCGGCAGGCGAACATCCTGTTCGCTCGGGCTTCGCCCTTTAACCCCGGAAAGAAGAATCAGATTTGCAACAAGCTTCATCTCTCAGTCCTCTGTTACCTGCGCCGGCGGGACCTCTTTCTCCCCGGCCTGCCGTGAGACGTCTATCCTGACGCGGGACGCGGCAAATAAATTCACCAGCGCGATGACTGCCCCGATCAAAAACACATACTGATATCCCAGCGCGTCCCAGATCACCCCGCCCACCAGGGCTATCGAGATTGAAAATATATGATCGATGCTCACTCCCATGGTCAGGGTCTGGGGGACGTCCTCGGGTCTCACCGCTATCTTCTTTAAATATGTCGCCCGGGCCATACCAACCGACATAAGCAACTGGTCCGCCACGAAGCATGCAAAGGCGATGAAGAGGGCCGGGGTCTCGCCGAGCAGGTCTTTCGAAAATCCGTATCCGGCGCACACGAAGACCAGGAGGACGGCCTCGCCCATGAGGATGCGCCGCTCGCCGAGGCGGTCTATGGCCTTGCCCAGGAGGGGGTTGAAAAAAATGCCGGCAACGCCGCCGACGGTGAGAAGCGTGGCGACCATCTCCGTTTTCTGGTTGAATACCTTGATCAGCACCCAGGGAGCGAAGGTGAGGAATATCTGCTTCCGCGTGCCGAAGAGTATATTGAGCCAGTAAAAGAGTTGATATTCCCTTCTCAGGGTGAATTTCGTCTTTGCCGGGTGGGACACTCCGGGCTTCATGAGGAAGAGCAGTGCCGATGCGCAGAAAAACCCGGCCGAAGCGATGATAAACGAAATGAAGAAATTAAAATGCAGGTGTTTGAACCCGATAAAAATGAGGAAACTCCCCGCGATAGCGGCGATATTCATGGCCCCCGTCAGCTGCCCCAGCCGCTTACCCGTGTTCCCCTCCCTGGCAAATTCCATGCCCAGGCTCTGGTTGAGGGGAAGAAAAATATGCTGCCCCATGCTGTAAACCAGGAGCCATACCAGCATGATGGAATAGGTGGGGGCCATCAGTCCGATCAGGGCGATCCCGAGCGCGGCGAGCACGTTGGCGAAGGCGGCAAGGCGCCGTGTGCTCATGAAAAAGAACATGGCGGAAAAAAACACCACCAGGAAGCCGGGTAGCTCCCGTGGCAGCTCGAGCATGCCGCGCTGGTTATTGGTGATGCGGAATACTTCGTTCAGGTAGTTGTTGAATACCGAGTTGATGGCGCTCTGGGAGAACCCGATCAGGGCGATCGCCATTATGAACAGCATGAAATCCCTTGGCAGCCCGGTTATTCTCCGGTACAGGTTCCCCATCGGCAATCGTCCCCCTGGTGATCACGATTGCCGATATCACCGGGAAAAGGATCATTTCGTCAAGGAATTTTCGGCGCACCCGGTCAATGAAAGATCGTATAGGCTATCCGGCTGATCTTCGCCAGCAGGTCATAGGCGGTCACGTCTTTCACCTGGCTGCTCCCCTCCTCCACCTGCCTGATATACTTGTGCATGTTGGCCAGCTCGTTTTTATCAAGCCAGTAGGAGCCGCAGGTCGGGCACCGGTCGATGACAATATCGGAATACTCGAGGAAATGGATCTTCAGCATTACCGAATCGGGGCACTGGCGGCACTTGATGATGGGACGCCTGTCATCATCCGGCAGGGTGTTGAACGAGCAGAGCTCGACATCCCCACCGCTCTCCTGCAGGAGATTGTTGAGCTGGTGCTTGTGGAGCCATATGCCGTCACAGTGTCTGCAGACGAGAATTTCCTCGCCTTCCTCCTTCTCCTGTACCATGGTCTTTTTACAACGGGGACATATCATAGGAGCCTCCCTTCGCATTGTTAATATAATGGAAAAAACATAACAACGTCAAGCCGAAAGTCCCACGCCGGCAGGCCCCCAGGGGCTGGGACGCCTGCCGGCGCGAATTTATGAATTTTAATTAAAAACAGCCAAAACCATATTAATAATTAGAGGAATTATATCGACAATAGAAATGAAAATATCTATATTTTATGCACAATCACACTATGCTGAAACTAACGATCATCAACCTGTACAACACGATCAGGCAAAAAACCAAATATATTCTGCCCGGCGCCGCCGATTCCATAAAAAAAGCCATAGCCGCCATAGCCTTCTGGCAGAATAAGACCATACGATATCTCTTCCTTAAGGTGACCCGCAACTTCTTCTTCAAGCTGTTCCTGGCGGCCTTCATATTTCTTTCCGTGCTTTCCGTGGCGGTCTACTATTTTGAGAGCAGATACGTATTCTACAATAAAGTCGACGGCGCAATGGTGGAGGATGCGTCAAAATCGAGCAATATACGATCGCTGAAAGACGCCGTGTGGTGGGCCTTTGTGACCTCCACCACGGTCGGTTACGGCGATTTCTATCCGAAATCGAACGCGGGACGCTTCACCGGCATTCTCCTGATGTTCTTCGGGGTTTCTCTGGTCGGCGTCATCACCGGTAACATCGCGTCGGCCCTGGTGGAGCAACAGTTAAAGGAGGGTCGGGGATTGAAGGAAATAAATCTTAAAAACCATTTTATCATCTGCGGGTGGAAGCGCGACATGGCCAACATCCTTTCAAACATCATGGAAAAGAACAAGGATTTCCTGCCGTCGGAATTCGTGCTGATCAGCACCGCCGATCCTGAAGAGGTCCAGAACCTCAAGTCCGACAGCAGGTTCGCCCATATCAATTTCATCCGCGGCGACTACATCGACGAGCGGGTGCTTCACCGGGCGAACCTCAAGCAGGCCAGGCGGGTCATCGTGTTCGCCGACCGCCTCGTGCAGGGCTCGGTCCAGGAGGTGGATTCCCGCACCGTCATGACCATCATCACCATAAAATCCATATCAAAGACCGTGTACACCTGCGCGGAGATCCTTGACGAAAAATTCGAGCGGTACCTCAGGTTCTCCAACTGCGACGAGATAATCCTCTCGTCGGAGTTCAACCGCTCCATCATCGCAAACGCGTCGTCCGGCAGCGGCATATCCCAGGTGATCAGCGAGCTCCTGAACGTGAACGCCGACGTTTCCATCGTCACCCAGGAGATCCCCGGCAAATTCATCGGCAAGACCTACGGGGAGCTCTTCGATTTCTTCATGGCGAAGAACAGGACCATTCTTATAGGCATACTCGAGAACACGGGCAACTTCTTCACCCGCAAGACCGAGGCGATCAGGGACGCCCAGAAGACACCCGACATATCAAAGCTCGTGGACAACCTGAAAGTGGTAAAGCAGCTCATGGCTAACCTGCCGGTCATCAACCCGGCGATCGGTTATCAGATAGGCAGATACAGCAGGGCCATTGTCATCGAGGGAAGAACACATGATACGTTAAAACTCCCGGAAAAAGGTAAAGAACATGCCGTTGTTTAAGCGCACCAAAGGACAGGCCGATAGCTGCGACATCATCCTGAACAAGCTGAGGGAGGTTTCCTTCTTCTCCATGTTTGAAAATGACATGGATGTGCTTGAAAAGATCGCCAACATCTGCAGCCGCCGGCATTACCGGAAAGGGAAATACATCATCCGCGAGGGAGAGTTCGGCGACGAGCTCTTCATCATCCTGAACGGCGAAATCGATATCGTGAAAAACACCCTGCAAGACGAGCGGTACACCGTAACGACCCTCTGCGCCGACGAGGGAAGCATCAACGTGGGGGAGATCGCCCTCATCGACAACGACCGGCGCTCAGCCTCGGTCGTGGCCCAGACCGACTGCGAGTGCCTCGTTATCAATCGCGATGATTTCGTCAAATTCGGCGACGAGAATCCCGCGGCCGGCCTGGCCATTACCAGGGCCATAGCCAGCCAGCTCTGCGCGTACCTGCGCAAATCGAACAGCGACATCATAACCCTCTTCTCCGCCCTGGTGGAGGAGATATCGGCGACGCAATAAGATCAGTATGGAACTGAAACTCGTAAAGATATACAGGCATGGCGAAGACAACTCGATGGTGCACCTGTCCATCGAGGCGAACTACGGCTACAAGGAAACGATGTGCACGGACCTGGTACAGATCAATTACAACGGAAAAAAGCGGGAGGCATTCATAACCGTCAAGGTGCTGAACCCGGGCGCCGGCGCCATCGTGGCACGCATGACGGAAGCCATCACGACCGTCAACTACTCGTCGCCGAAGGTCGCGGTCCCGCCCCTCCTGATCCTTGAGACCCTCGCAGGCAGGCTCAACCTTCACTATGACGCCGATGAAGTCGAACGGGTCCTTTCAGGCCGGTGACGCGCCTTCCCATCCCCCCTGCCCCAATGTTCTGCCGGTGATGACGTAATACGTGATCGGGACCGATTCATTGCCGATGTCCCCCCCCGCGCCGGGCGCGGCGATTGAATCGCCCACGAGAAAAAGGTTCGCGAAGCCCGGCACCGCGGCGCCGGGCCGCCTGTGCTCCGTCTGGGTTGTGTTGACCTGCGCGCCATCCACCATTTTAAGGGAGGATTCCCGTTTCCAGAGGATATGGTCCTCGATGTCCGGAAAATATTTCTTGATTGCCTGCCACAGCTCCTCTTTCCGCTGCATGCGCAGGTTGGTGTCGCGCACGTCCTCCATCGTCGTCGGGTAGAACATGGTAAGGACCTGGCAGCCCTCCGGCGCGAGTCCCCCGGCCAGGTTCGACGTTATCATGCCGTAGGTCATGGGATCGTACGTGTACAGGAGGCCGTCATAATCCCCCACCCTTTTTTTCAGGGCAAGGTCGAAGAATATGCCCGACGTGGGCACCAGGTTCTTGCAGAGCTTGACATACTCATCGTCGAAGGAACTTTCGGGCAAAATGCCGAATAGTTCCTGCACAGGCAGGTTGAGCACCACGCGGTCGGCCGCGTATTTCCTGCGGCCGACGGTGACGCCGGAGGCCCTGCCCCTTGCCAGGGTCACGGAATCGACTTTCACGCCGTAATGGATGGACCCCTTTTTTTCGATCTCATCGATCAGGGCCCGGTACACCGGCTTCCATCCCCCGGCGAGGTATTCAGCGGAGTGGCCCGTGGTGAAGACCTTGTGAAGGTTCCGGAACATCTCCCCGGCCGAGGTCTTCTCGAGAAAGGGGCATACCATTACCGACGCGCTGATGAGCTCGAGGTAGCGGCGGACGCCCCCGGTGATCCTGTTCAGGTTCAGCCAGTCCCGGAGGGACACGTCCATGTAGCCTTCGTTAAAGGCTCCCTTTTTGATTTTGAGAAGCAGCTTGATGAGCTTCACCTTTTCAAAGAAGGTGAACATTTCGCTTTTAAATATGCCGTCGGGGCTGGTCGGGAAAAGGACCCTCTTCCCGTTCTGGTCAATTACATAGGATGGCCCCAGCCTGCGGAAGGCGACCTCAACGCCTACGTGCTTCATGATCTTCGCCAGGGAGCTCTCCGGGCCGAACCGCGTGAGGTGCACACCATAATCCATGATAAAGCCGCCGCTCTCGTGCAGGAAGGCCCTGCCGCCGGGATGGCCGTTTTTCTCGAAGACCGTCACCTCTTCGCCGTCATGGGCAAGGAGAGCGCCCAGGAGAAGGCCGTTGATGCCGGCGCCGACGATTATTGTCCTGCCCATCAGGCCCGCTCCTTCTGTACCAGGCGGTAGAGGACCAGCATCAGCGCTCCCAGGGGAAAATCTGAGCAGAAGATGACCAAGTTCGCCAGGGTGTTCCACCCTGTTTCCGCGCAGGCGAATCCGGCCATGAAAAAGCCGAGGCCGAACAGCGATGACGTGAACTTTGCCGTTACCAGGGGGACGGCCATGGCGTAATTCCTCCTGACGTCTTTAAAAATCAGAAAAGACAATACGGTAATAGTGGCCATCATGGAGACTGCCAGGGAAAGCCAGAACTTACCGGAATCGGAGGCCAGGGGCAGCGATGGGAAAAAGGTGAGGGATACGGCATTTATGACGGCGAGCATCGGGCCCGGTAAAAGTATAAAGACCAGGACCGCGCCGATGAAGATTATGGCGTAGACAAGACCGGCATACTTCATGATTGTTTCATTTCTGGACAATTCCATCGGACTCTCCCGTAAAGCCAATTTGTTCCGGAACAGAAATACCTTGATTGCATTACAGATAAAATATTCATTTGTCAACAAACTATTTGACATCATTCCGCCTGCCATCTAGAAGGGCATTAGAGATTCGGATGTACCGGAACATCATGAAACACAAAAAAATCATCATCGTCGCCGACTCGGTGTCCATGCCGCGCCACGGCGTATCCTATGAGGAAACGTGGATACACATGCTGAAGCGGGAATTTCCCGCCTATGACATCATGGACAGAGCCGCCCGTGGCAGCACGTCGACGCGCCTGGTCACCGAGGGCGGCGGCGGAGCGGACCTCCTGGAATCGTACATGCCCGACATCGTGATCATGCAGATAGGCATGGCCGATGCGGCGCCGCGCCTTTTTAACAAGATGGGCCTGGAATTCAAAATTGTGAGCAGGTACATGCCGCCGCGGCTCAGGCAGCGCTATATAGCCTATGTCAAGAAAAACCGGGTCAGGAGCCCCGATGTAACAGAGGTGCATCCGGAGCAATTCCGGAAAAACATTACCGCATTTTTCGAGCGGGCGAAGAGGATATCCACCCGGGTCATTCTGATTCCGCTCCTCCCCCCGACTGACGAATACATGCGGAAAAGCCCCCATGCCCCGAAAAACGTCGAGCGGTATAATGCCATTTACCGGGAAACCGCCCTGTTGTTTGACAACGTAACCATTGTCGACCCCTTCAGGCCGGGGATAGATATCAACAAGGTGGCAATCGACGAGCTCCATGTCAATTCCGAAGGGTCGCGGTTAATTTTTAACTCCCTTAAGCCGTTGCTCTGACCCCTCCTCCATATCTGTAAACAGTGTTTATCATTTTCCGGAAAATGCTTATTTTAATTAAGCCATTATATTATTTTATTTACTTTTAAACTTGCTCCAGTTATAATGCCTTTGATAAGTATTACTTTATATTAAAAAAAAATGTTCAGAGTACATTATGGACTTGAAAAAGAAACTAATAGTAATCATCGGTTTATGCCTCGTCATGTCCGTTGGCGCCATTATAATAATATCGAAGATTTTCGACAAGACGGAAGACCAACTTCTACAAAAATGCCGCATCGAGGCCCTGGTCGGCGCCAAGGTGATAAACACCTTCATGGAGCTCATGGTCCACACCAACCTGCTCACGGACGAACAGATCATGGATACCGCCTATACCCCCATTGAAGGCACCAATCCGACAAAATACCGCACCAAGTACGACGCCATATTCGACCAATATATCCAGAAATTCCAGGATGAGTTCCTTTACGATGAGGATGTCGTATACTCCATTGCAATCGATAAGAACGGGTATGTGCCGACGCACAATTCCAAGTATTCCCGCCCCCTCGGACCGGACCACGAGAAAAACCTTTTCTACAGCCGTACGAAGAGGAACTTCGCGGACAAGCCGGAGATCAAGCAGGTGCTGCAGTACCGCGGCGAAGGAACGGTGCGTTTTTTCTACGAGCGTGATACGGGAGAAAACATGTGGAATATCGGCGCCCCCGTAAGGCTGCGCGGCAAGCACTGGGGGGCCTACCTCGTGGGGATATCCCTGCACCGGATCGATATCATAAAAAATCAGATGGTCATAATCACCGTGACCATTATGATCATCATACTGAGCTTTACCCTTCTCGTAATCCTGGCAATCATTCCCCAGAAATACCTGGTGCCGCCCTCGGATCCGGACGAGTTCGCCGATTTAGACAGACCTCCCGACGCCAGATAAACCGGCAGGCCCCATCCCCGGCGTAAGAGGCTGTATCCATTATTTTATTCCGTGATGGAAGGATAGTATCATATAGCAATCAAGGAGAAACCATATGAGCGGCATCACCTACGGACTGGAAGGAAAGGTTGTCGTCGTAACCGGCGGTAGTCGAGGCATCGGCCTTGAGCTGGCCAGGAAAATCCTGGAGGAAAAGGCCATGGTCGTGATTTGCGGCCGCAAGAAAGAAAACCTCGATGCGGCCGCGGCCGCCCTGGGAGGAGGAGGCAGCCTCATGACCGTGGCGGCCCATATCGCGAAAGAAGAGGACGTGAACCTGCTCTTCGACGAGGTGATGAAGAAGCATTCCCGCATCGACATCCTGATCAACAACGTCGGCATGAACCTCATGACGTCGTCCACGGCTGAAACCGATGTGACGCTGTGGCAGAAGATCATCGAAACAAACCTTACGGGGACCTTCATCTGCTCCAGGAAGGCGGCGGCGATCATGAAGCCGCAGAAAAAAGGAAAAATCGTCAGCATATCCTCCATCGCCGGCCGCAAGGCGTCGCCCGGCATGGGCATTTACGGCATCGCCAAGGCAGGCGTGGAGATGATGACCAGGGTCCTCGCCGCGGAGCTGGCATCGTTCAATATACAGGTCAACGCCGTGGCGCCCGCCATGGTGCGCACCGATTTCAGCAAGCCCTTCTGGTCCAACAAGGAGATCCATGACCACGTCGTGAGAGGGATTCCCATGGGCAGGATCGCCGAGCCCCTGGAGGTGGTCCATCCGGCACTCTTCCTCGCCTCAGAAGCATCGAGCTTCATCACGGGGCAGACCATAGTAGTCGATGGAGGATCCACCGCGATCTGATTCCCGCACCATAAAAAAACGGCCGGTATTCCCGGCCGTTTTATTTCATTCATTGGAAATTCGTTATTACTTTTTCGACTCTTCAAGCCTGGTCTGGATGGTGTAATACGCTTTCTTGGCCTCGTCCCTGACGCTCTTGTTCAGGTCTTCCTTGGCTTTTTCAAGGGGTTTCAGCGACGCCGGATCGACGATCCGTTCCAGGGCCTTCACCGCCTCCAGGCGGATATCGAAATACGGGTCATTGATCATGCGCGCCAGGGTGTTGATGGAGCCCCGGTCCCGTATCTGCGCAAGGGCCTTGACCGCCTCGAAGCGCACGTTCTTGTATTCGTCGCTCGTCGCCTTATGGACCAGCGGCAGGGCGGCGCCGAACCGGTGCTTGCCGATATACGCGAGGGCGTCGACCTTGGAGGAAACGCCTTCGTTCATTCTCTTGACCATCATCATCAGGGGCGCGTCGTTTAGGGCCTTGATGGCCCTGTCGGAGCCGATGCTCTCCATGACCTCGCGGGCCGCGCGCCGTATCTCCAGCTTGTTGTCGGTAAGGGAGCCGATGAGGAGCTCCACCGCGTCATCGGATTGTATCGAGCCAAGGGCCTTGACCGCTTCCAGGCGTATCTGGTGCCGTGTATCATGGAGCTTTTCTTCAAGGTGCACGATGGACGTATGGTCCTTCAGGGCGCCCATGGTGCGGATCGCCTCAAGCTGGACCATTCCTTTCTTGTCGTTCAGGGCCAGGACTATCAGGCTTGAGGTCTGGGCGTCGACCTTGCCCCTGTAGGCCAGGATCCGGAGGGCATCGATTTTATCATTTTGGGAGCCTTCGACCAGGATGGAATGGAGGTCGTCAAGGATGCCTTCATCACCCGCTTCGGCCAGTTTGAGTATGGCGGTGTTTCTGACACGGACATCGCGGTCATTTTTCATTTTCCGCAGCGCCTGAATGATGTCGTCGGTTTTATTTTCCTGGTTTATCAGGGTATTGAAGGCTTTAAGCCTTATTTCAGGGTCTCGTTTTGTGGTGCACTTGATAAGGCCAGGTATATTATTCTCACTAATGAGCTTTTCAATATTGGGTTTGAATAATGACATGTATTTTACCTTGCCCTTGATATCATAATACCCAAAATAGCACCTATATAAGAATTGTCAATATTAATCAAAAAAATTACATTCCAATGATGTGAAACCATTGTTTTCCGGGATACCAAACTAACTAGAAACGGTGAGCAGTATAACAGTGACAGTAAAATACCACCCGGGGAAAATTATAATAGACAATATATGGAATATATGTAATATTTGCGCCTGATGTTGAACATTCATATGGGGCGGCTTTATTTTTTAATAATACAGAGTGCGTTATGAGTTTACGAAGAAAAATCATCCTCGCCATAGCCTTCAGCCTTATGTCATGTCTGGGGTGCTATTTGATCATCAGCAAGATTTTCAGCAACCTTGAAAACCAGCTCTACGAAAAGTGCCGCATAGAGGCCATGACCGGCTCCAGGGCCATGAGCGAGATCATGTATTTCATGGTAAAAAACAACATGCTCACCAAGGATGATATATTCGACGAGAATTACATAGAGATTCCCGGCACAAACCCGAAGAAATACACGACCCGCTATACCAATGTTTTTTCAAAATGGATACAGGGCGTCGAGGACCAGTTTCTCCTCGATACGGAAGTTGAATTTGCCATACTGGTAGATAAGAACGGGTACGTTCCCATCCATAATTCCAAGTATTCCCATCCTCTCACCAATAATTACGCCAGGGATGTTGTTTACAGCAGGTCCCAGCGCAATTTTTCCGCCTACGAGGGGATAAAAAAAATACTGAATTACAAGGGAGACAGCGCCATCAAGGAGCTCTACCGGCGGGACACCGGCGAGACCCTCTGGAACATAGGGGCCCCGGTGAGGCTCTACGGCAAGCAGTGGGGGACCTTTATCATCGGCGTTAACCTGACAAACATCGACAAGATCAAGAACCAGATGCTGGTGCTCATTATCATTACCATGACGGTCATACTGGCGACCACGAACCTGATTATAATCATGATGATCCCGCGCCGCTACGATACGGACTCCGAAGAGGACATGAAACTGATAGAGTAAGCGCCCCGCTCCCTCATCTTCACCGCAAAAAAATAAGAACACCCGCCATAAGCGGGTGTTCTGCAATTGCGTCGTGATGTGCGATGAATACTAGTATTTGATATTCATCTCTGTGACTTCTTTCTGAACGAAGTATTCGACAGGGGTTACGCCGTATATCTTTTCGAAATCACCCTTGTACGGGCAGAGATTGCATCCGATTTTTTCCAGGACATTGGTGAACTTCAGCATCTGCTTGGCGGTATCCTTATCGACAGCGGTCTTGCCGCCGCCTTGCATGCTGGTTTCCAGATATTCCCTCATCTTCTGCAAAACACAGGCCTTGCATTTTTCCGCGTGTTCTCTGACATTCTTGGTAATTAAAGCCATTGTTGCCTCCTCCCCTGATCAAAGTAGTTTCTGCTACTATGGTTACTCTGGAACCATTTTTGATACATAATACTATTATTGTTAAAAAATTTCCACAAAAAAATTTTACAAAAAAAATATATGTTCAGAATGGTCGTCCACCTGAACATTTCAGACGAATATGTCATTAAAGAAAAAACCGTATCAGCTTAGCGAAAAAATATGCCCCGGTGAAAAGAAAGAGGGGTATGGTGGCGAAAAAGGCAGCCACCTCCGCCGGTTTGACCACAGAGGGATGTAAAACCTTCTTCCCGAAAAAATTATAGTGATAGTTCTCCGGCAATTTTGACCGGGCGTAGATCCTCCGGGCAATGGTGATCTGGGACATGACCATTACCATCATGGTGAAACCGTTGAGGATCCACATCATGAGGGGAAATTTTATTTTTTGAATCTGCTCGGGCTTGTACAGGGCGACAAAGATAAGCGCCGCGGAAAGGAACACGTTGAGCACGGTCGTAAGGATATATTTCTGAAGCAATTCCGGTTTGCGAGTCTGGATATACCTGGCAAGATATGATAAATGAACCGCAAGGGACAGCAGCAGCGCGAGAAATAAAAGAACTATTATCACCTATCTCTCCGAAAAAATGGTAATTATCCATAGCGCGACAAAGTAGCGCGCATGCCACGCTTCCACTATACATAATCTAATCGAATTATTCGGCCATATTAAATGGTTAACGTATTCCCCATCCCCCACTGAGGAAGAGCGGGTAATGATACAATTTCGAAAGACGAAATTTATATACCCTGACCGATGCAAGTTGAAGAAAACAAAACTCTTTGACTGATTGTAATACTAAACCAGTTATATTAAAAAAGTCAAGAGAAAGAGAATATTTTTTTCTAAGTTAATGATGTTAATGATAATGAATTTTCGGTAAAGTAAAAGATTTCCTCCCTGAAGGGTTAAATCCTTCAGGGAGGGGAAAAGGATATGGAGGGTTTAAATCGGTTATCAACCGTTAAACTGCTTAGTTAGTTAACTGCTGTTTTCGAAGTCCCGGCAGTTACGTTCAATCGTATAATACCCTTCCTTATAAGTTAAGTAAGTCGTATTAACAATTGAATTCAAGGATAAATTTCAACAAACTTGATGAATGCTTACATGAGAATCTTGTATACAATCATTCTTTAAATAAAATACAATACAGTATTTAGAATGTCAACAAGAAATCCCGACTGGATGGGTTTCAAAACTATTTTTTTCAATTTTATTTTTATATATTCATAATTATTTATAGTTATATATTATTTTGACTATTATGATCGATGGGGGATCGGAGCACCGTTCGATTTTATCCAGGCAAGATTTAGACCCTGAAATCATAGAGGGGTCAAAGCAATAATACAAAAATCGGGATCGATACCTGCCGGTGCCCGATGGGGTCAGAGCAAGGATCCACCGATAACTATCGGTGTCCGCATTGCACCACAGGTTAATCCGAAAAATTATATTGACTCCATATAATTCATAATTGATTATACGATAATTGCCCGAATCAATTAAATTCAACGATCTTTTTTTATGTGACAGTGTCTAATGAATAGGAACGAGAATACAACGAATCGGCCGGAACATGAAGACGACGTTTTGATCAAGAGGTTCCTGTCTGACGACGTCCATGCCTTCGACCGCCTCGTTAACAAATACAGGGACATGATATTCAATCTCTGTTTCCGGATCGTCAGCGATTATGACGATGCCAATGATTGCGCTCAGGAGACGTTCATCAAAGTGTATAACAATCTGAAAAATTTCCGGTTCCAGTCAAGCTTTTCCACCTGGCTGTACCGTATCGCCATAAATACCTGCAGGAACAGGATCGCGTCAGCCGGCAACCGCATCAGGAAAAAGATGCTCCGCATCGACAGCCCCGGGGAAGCGGGGAGCGATTCCGTGGACATCCATGACTGCTCCTTTGATCCTGACAGCGTTTTTGAGAAGAATGAACAGGCCCGGCTCATCCACCAGGCCATCGACGCCCTTCCGGAGGAGCTGAAGGTCCTGGTCGTGCTGCGCGACCTGGAAGGCAACTCCTACGAGGAGGTCTCGGATATAACCGGGGTGAACCTGGGAACGGTCAAATCGAGGCTCGCGCGGGCGAGGCACCTTCTGAGAGAATCTTTGCGGGAGGTCATTTAATGAAGTGTGATAATATCAAACTGCTTCTCGCCGATTACCTTGAGGGAAACCTTTCAGCTTCCGACACCGCCCTTGTTAAGGAACACCTTAAGAATTGCGCCGATTGCCGGGAAGAGCTGCAGTTTCTGAAAAAATACATGAAGAAAATCGAAGCGTTCCCCTCAGTGAAGGCGCCGGACGATTTTCTCGAACAGCTCCATGCAAGGATCGGCGAGACGGGCCGGGGATCCCTGGTGAAAAAGCTCTTTTACCCGCTGAAGATCAAGGTGCCCCTTGAGGCCGCGGCCCTGCTGGCCATTGCCGTGACCGGGATGATCATCTTCAAGCCCTTCAGGCCAGAGGTGGCGCAGTACAAGGCTGAGGAACCGGCGTCACACCAGGCCATGGAAGAGGAAAAAGCCCTTCACGAGGACAAGCATATTTCGCACCGCGAAAGACCGCCCATGGTTGCGTCCAATGCCGTGAAGGCAAGGGAAAAAGAAAAGGATGCAGCGCGTGATAAAAAAGTCGCCGCCACCGACGAGACCATGGTAGCCGCCGATATCAGGGTATCGGAGCATCCCGCGAAGGAAGAAATGAAATCATCCGCAGGCGGGCAGGCCGAGATCACGCTCTACCTGAAACAGGTCACGGTCGCGCGGGCGGAGCAGGAGTTCGACGATTCCGTCACGGATCGGAAGGCGGACTATGCCGCAACCGAGAAGGCCCTCTCGAAAAGAAGTCCCGGCAACGCGAGAAAGGACAGGGCCGCCTCGGCCGGAGCGACACAGCAGACCGCTCCGGCAGGCCGCGTCAAAGACGAGGCGGATAGCATCGCCGGCCTTGCGCAGTCCCTGGAGGGACGTATCATCAGAAAATCAATGGATGAAAAGACAGGGAGCGAGAGCCAGATCATCGTGGAAATCCCTCGCAAGAATTACAGCCGGTTCATGAAGGGCCTCCGCGGCAAGTGGAGCGTGCAGAAACAATATCCGTCAGCCCCGTCGGAACGGGCCGGAAAAGTGCAATTCAACATTAACCTGGAAAGGTGATTCACTCCCGCACCAACTGGTCCAGGATCAGTCCATAAAATCCGCCGCCCCCGGACTGGTAATGCCACCCCAGGTGCGACAGACAGCCGGTGCAGACCACATAGCACCAGACAAAGCCGGGAAACCAGGTGTATTCGCCGGTGGGCGCGCCCATGATATGACAATTGTCCGCGCCGGAAAAGCAGCCGATATGAAAGACCAGGCCGCGGGGGTTCATGAAGGCATGGTCATGGGAGCCGTTTATGACTATGCCCTCATCGTCAGAGGTGATCATTTTCCCGCATGCTTTGCAGAGTATATTCTTCTTGCTTTCCTTTGATTCACGGCCGGTTTCGTCGGAAATTTCCGTATTTATCATATTACGATCATCGAACCGCTGCAACGCCACGAGCGGTATATCGAACCGCGCATCAACGCCGGAAAGTTGACCGGAAAAACCATTATCCATAATAGTAATATATCCACTACCCCGGGCTTTGTCAATAGATAGATCAACACGGGAAGATGCCGGCTTACCGGCATATTATGATCGGATCCTTTTTTCAGCCGTTCAAAGCGACTTCAAAGAAGTATCTTGACATTTCCATTGACGGGGATATGTAGGATTTTCCGGCATTTTTTATGCCGTGACAAATAATTGCAGAGGGTGCGGACCAATGAAATCACCGGAATTGGCGATAAAAAAGATCATCACCGCGGGGATCATCCTTGTGTCCGTGGCCTATGGTATCTTCTATTTCAACTACTTTGAAACTCCCACGGGAGATTACATCAGCAATATCAGGGAACCGGTGCTGGAATACATGAAGGGGAACTTCCCGGGCACCAATTTCAAGTTCCTTCCCCTGTATCCCCTTCTTCTGTCCCTGCTGACCCCCCTCAATCCTGTCGCGTCCGGAGACCCGGTCTACCATACCGCCATTCTCCTCAACATGTTCCTGCTGGCGCCGTATCTCATCCTGGTATTCCTGGTGTACCGGCGGTTCCTTTCGGATAAAGCGGCCCTGGCGGCGCTTCTCTTTCTGGGGGTCAATATATACACTTTGTACATGGCGATAAACTCGGAGCTGGAAATGACCCTCTCCCTTCTCATCGTCCTCTCACTGTATCTTTCGCTGCGCGATTCGAAGATATCCTACGTCACGGCGTTCTTCGCGGCCCTGACCAAATGGGACGCGGTGTTCATCATCCCGGCCGTCATGTTCAGGGACTTCTTTTACCGTAAAAGATGGATTCTCTCCATCATCCTCGGGACATGCGCAACGGCCGGCGTCGCGGCCTGGCTCCTCCTCAGCGTCCTGGGCGCGAAGGGCCATCCCTACGTGAGCGAGATCGCCCACCGGGGGCCGAACATCTACCGCTTCATCGTCGACTGCTTCCTGGTGACCGGCGGCTTCACCCAGTGGACCGCGACCCACGCATGGTTTCACGAAAGCCCGGCGGTTCGAATCTGTCTCCTTGCTCTCATCGTCATCCCGGCCCTTGTTACCATTGCAGGCTTGATCTGGGGCGTCATTCTCATGTGGAGGCAAAATAGAAAAGACTTCGCGCACATTTTCGTTTTCTTCGCGGGATTCCTTCTCATCCACATGGTCTACCAGAACACCAAGGACCGCTACGTCATGCCGATACTCTGGATACTGACGCTCTTCCTGTTTTACGGCATCTCCGAGGGCATCGCGCCATGGCTCAAAGAGAGATTTTCCAGGCTCACCGCGAAGACCCAGCCGGCGATCGGGGCCGTCTTAGCGGCGGCGGCACTGGCTCTATGTGCCGTTTCCTTCGGGGCCATCTGCCGCGACGACTCGGCTGCCCACTGCGCCTTCGCCGCCCTTTTCACGATCCTGATGGCGGTGGTTATTCTTATCGGCGCCGGGAAGAAGATCACTCTCAACAACGCCGCCCTCATCCTTGCCTGCGGGATCCTCATCAACCTGATGGTCTACTACGGCGTGCGCGCCATGGACCACCACGGCATGTCCCGCGTCGAATTCAAGCAGGTGGCCCTCTGGTACAAGGAGAACGCCGTCGATTCCGACAGGATGCTGATATCGGAAACCAACGTGCCGAAATACTATTCCGGTTTCGGCGATGAAAAATTTATCCTGTCGTATTTTATCAAGGGCACGACGGTCACGGAACTGGTGCCGGAGCTGGCCGGGCTGAAAGCCACCTATGTGTTTGTCGACGATTTCTACATCCGGCGGCTCCCCTACAAGGACCCCAACGCCATAGACAGGAAGGCCTTTGTCTTCAAGGAGATCAGGGACAGGGGCGAATCCACGGGCCATTTCAAGCTGGTGAAGACATTCCACACCAGGGGCGGGATAACAAGCTACCTGTACAGGTTCATCCCGTAACCGGCGGGACAGGGGCCCGCGCCGGCAATGCCGGGGAAGCCGCATTTTTTCCTTGACGGAAGCTTCCCCGGTGCGGCACCGTACACCACAAGACACTGGACGGGGAAAAACACCGACATGAGCATGAGCTATCAAAACCTTTCGATCGTGGCGATACGGGCGCTGCAGAGAAACAAGATGAGAACCCTTCTCACCTGCCTGGGCATTATTATCGGTGTTTTTGCGGTCATAGTGCTTTTCGGGGTCAGCAATAGCATGCGCATAGCCGTACGCGAGAAAATACAGAGCTTCGGCAGCAACGCCATCATGATGGTTTCATTCAAAAAGCCATTCAACGACAGCGACCTTGACGACATCAGGAAAAACATTCCCCAGGTCCAGTACCTGACGCCGATGAACAACTGGGAGTTTCCTGTTAAATACAAGAATAAGAATTTAAACCGCCAGATATACGGCATCAACAACGATTATTTCATCATGGGCAGCTGGGAGCTGGAAAGCGGCAGCTTTTTTACCGAGGAAGAGATACGGTCGTTCAAGAAGATCGTCATTATCGGCCACAGCATTAAAAAGGCTTTCTTCGAAGGCGAAGATCCCATCGGCAAGGTCATACTGATAAACAGGATACCCTTCAGGATCACCGGCTGCTTAAAGGAGAAAGGCATGTCGATCGGAGGAAGGGACTTCGATGACTTTATCGTCGGCCCCTACTCCACCCTCGCAAACAAGCTTTTCGGCGTGAAAAGCTTCGTCGTCATCAACATGGCCACCTATTCCGAGTCGCAGGTCGACGAGGTCAAGGAGGAGCTCATGGCGATGCTGCAGAGGAAATATAACCTTTCCCCGGAGCAGCTTCAGGACTATAAAATCTCGTCGA
Organism: Spirochaetota bacterium; assembly: GCA_017999915.1. NCBI lineage: Bacteria > Pseudomonadati > Spirochaetota > Spirochaetota bacterium. The sequence goes on along the minus strand of JAGNKX010000003.1, from coordinate 84,692 downwards.
GCAAGGAAGTCATACAAAAAACCGAAGAAATAACCAACTACATTTCATTAGGTTCGATCGCGATCGCCTGTATTTCCCTTGTCGTGGGAGGGATCGGGATCATGAACATCATGCTCGCCTCGGTGAGCGAGCGGACCCACGAGATCGGCATACGGATGGCCATCGGCGCCAAGAACCGCGACATCCTCATGCAGTTTCTCATCGAGGCGCTTATCATAAGCTCCCTCGGCGGCGTCACCGGCATTGCCCTGGGAATTACAATTTATGTATTGTACACCGTCATAGCCAACCAGCCCTTCGTCCTCTCACTGCTGTCCATAGCAGGATCTTTCATATTTTCCGCCGTCGTTGGCGTGCTGTTCGGATACTACCCCGCGAAAAAAGCGTCGAGCCTTAACCCGATTGACGCGCTTCGGTACGAATAATTTTTGTCCTGTTGTATTAATGATACAAGTGTATTCTTTTCGCGATAGGCGACAGAATCGCTCCATAAAAATAAAATACTTATTCCTTGACAGAGAAAAATTATCAATTTACTTTGACGGCCTGTGCGAGACTTCTCGCTGATTTTTTCCGGCTTCAAAGAGCCATCGATCGCGCATCACGCATCGACACCGAGAGAACGCATCGCAGCAGAGCGATCACACAGCGCCTGTAAAACGACAACGGATGCCGCCAGTTATGAAAAAAACGAAGAAAATACGGGTTGCCCTCTTCGCGGATGTGCTGAAAGAGAACCTGGACGGCGTGACCTACACGCTTTACAATATAATCGAGCGGGTTCCCAAGGACAAGTTCGAATTTCTCTTTATCACGCCCTATCCCCCGACGGACCTCGCAAAATTTCCCTACCCGGTCGTCCTGTGCCGTTACATCAAGGTGCCCCTCTACGGGGAGTATCCCCTCGCTTTCCCCTACCTGGATAAAAACCTTGAAAACGCCCTCGAACAATTCAAGCCGGACCTGATCCACTTCACTTCGCCGTCATTCCTGGGACGTTATGCGAGAAGTTATGCGAAAAAAAACGATCTGCCGCTGGTGAGCATGTATCATACCCACTTTCCCATTTACGTGGATTATTATTTCAAGTACCTTCCCTTCCTGAGGTTTTTAAAACACATCGTACCTCCGATACTCAGGTTTTATTATAACCGTTGCGACATAGTCTACGTGCCCGTGAAACCGGTGCTGGAAGACCTGGTCGATTTCGGCATCGAGCGCAGCCGCATGATGATATGGGCCCGGGGAATCGACATGACCATGTTCAATCCGAAGAAGCGCGATACCAGGTATATCGACGACCTGTGCGGGAAAGGAACGATCCGGGTGCTTTTTGTGAGCAGGCTTTTCTGGATAAAGGAAATAACGACCATCATCGGCATTTATAAAAAGCTCTGTAAAACCCATCCCAACGTGAAAATGGTCATTACCGGCGACGGACCGCAGAGCGGCTACATGAAGAAGCGCATGCCCGGGGCGGTGTTCACGGGGAAGCTCCTCAACAGCGACCTCCACAGGATATACGCGTCCTGCGACATTTTCCTGTTCCCCTCTATCACCGAAACCTTCGGCAACGTGAACCTGGAGGCGCTGGCGTCGGGCCTTCCCATCGTGGCTGCCGCCAAGGGCGGCCAGTGCGGCATCGTCAGGGAAGGTGAAACCGGGTTCCTGGTCGAGCCGAAGAACGTAAATGCTTTCTGTGAAAAGCTTGATTATCTCATCAACAACCCGGCCGAACTGAAGCGCATGAGCAGGAACGCGGTGGGCTACGCAAAGGAACAGAGGTGGGACACCCTGTGCAGGGACCTGTTCAAGTCATACGAGACGGTCATCGCCGAGAAAAAAAAGCAACTCGAGGGATTGAATGAAGCTGCCGTCTGACCTGGCGGAGAAACCGGCGCAGAAGAAAAGCAAGACCCATATTGCCATACGGGCCGCCGGCCTCCTTCTCGGAGTTTTCCTTATATACTGGTTCGCATCCAAATCAAACCTGACCGGCATATGGGATCAGCTGAAGCTCATCAATATACGCTTCTTCCTTCTCGTCGCAGTGACCTTCATCGCCTATCTCATGGTCACCGTCGCGTGGCAGCTATCGTTCTACAAATTCCCCGGTCACATCTCTACAGGGCTGCTCTTCATCATACGCCAGATCGGCGAAAGCCTCGCCCAGATCAATCCAACCAACGTGATCGCCGGCGAGGCCCTCAAGGCCCTGCTGTTAAAGAGAAAGAACATTCCCTACAAGGACAGCATCGTGTCCCTTACCATATCGCGGTTCCTGGTCCTCTTCTCCGCGCTCACCCTTATAATGATAGGGGTCTATCTTTTTTTCGATCAGCTCAAGTTTATGGCCGGCACGATTCCCCTTATTGTCATGATCGCCCTGATGTTCGCGCTGGTGATATACCTCCTCTACCGGCTCAGCAGCGGCAAGGGGATCCTTTCCATGCCGGCAGCGGCCCTCGGCGCCCTGAACCGCAGATTTCCGAAATTGAAAGGAATCCCCGGAACGGTCGGAAAAATGAACGAAGCAGACGCGGAGCTGATCGATTTTTACAAGACGAAAAAAGCGAATTTCATAATAGCATATCTGTTGTCGTTCGCGAGCTGGCTCATGGGAGCCTCGGAATTCTACGTGATCCTTCACCTGCTGGGACTGCAGGCTTCGTTCCTCTCATGTATCGCCATCGAGGTGGGGGTCATGGTATTCAAGGGAATCGGCGCCTTCGTCCCGGGACAGATCGGCATCGAGGAATACGCCAGCAAGCTGATGCTTGAGCTCGTGCAGGTGCCCGGATCCGGCGTATGGGTCACGGTCTCGATACTGCGGCGCGCGCGCCAGCTCTTCTGGATCTGCGTGGGCTTTATCGCATTCCTCATTATCATTCGTAAAAGCGGAGGATTGGAAGATGGAAATCCTGTTTATAACTCATAAGTATCCCCCTTCAGTCGGAGGGATGGAAAAGCAGAGTTATGAGCTCATCAACGGCGCCGCTAAAACGCACAAGGTGCATACGCTGATATACGACAACCAGTCAAGCAGGGCGAAGTTCCTTCTCACCGCGCCGATGAAGGTGAAAAAGATATTGAAGGAAAACCCCAATATTTCAATCATTCATCTCAATGACGGCCTCATGGGCTTCTGCGGCACCTTCCTGAAACGATTCACGTCCATCCCGGTGCTGATGACCCTTCACGGCCTTGACATCGTCCTGCCCAGCAAGATCTACCAGAGCTACGTGGTAAACAGGTTCAAGAAGCTGGACGGCGTCATAGCCGTGAGCCACGCCACGGCCCAGGAATGCATCAAGCGCGGATTCGATCGGGACAGGGTCTACGTGGTGCGCAACGGCGTTGACACGGAAATGTCCCTCATCAACAAGAAACCGGGCTTCAGGAAAACCCTTGAAGCCAAGCTGGGCATACCGCTCCAGGACAAGAAGATACTCGTATCGATCGGCCGGAGCGTGCGGCGCAAGGGCTTTTCCTGGTTCATGACCAGGGTGCTGCCCCAGCTCGACAAAAACATCATCTACCTCATCGTGGGACCGACAGACCCCAACATCCGGAGGATCCTTTTCTTTCTCAACCTTCTGCCGAAGCGCATCTCACACCTCCTCGTGCTGGCCCTGGGACTCGGCCTGGACGAGATCGACGTGAGCGAGGCCCTCGAGCGCGAGGAGATCAAGGGCCGGGCCTTCTATCTCGGCAAGCAGCCCTTCGAGGACATGGTCCAGATACTCAAGCACTCCGACATGTTCGTAATGCCCAATATCAAGGTGATGGGCGATGCAGAAGGCTTCGGCCTGGTTGCCCTTGAGGCTTCGGTGAACGGCACGCCGGTGATCGCCTCCTCTCTCGAGGGAATAACATGCGCCGTCATCGACGGCAAGAACGGTTTCCTGGTGCCGCCCGAAAACGAGGCCGCATGGATCGATAAAATACATGCCATCCTCTCCGATACGAGCCACCTGAAAGAATTCGGCGAGCAGGCCAAGCAGTTCACCATCACGAACTTCGCCTGGAAAAAGATGGTGGATGGCTATCTGACGGTATTTAAAAAATACAACTTCCAGGGGATGCACCAGAAAGAGAACAAGACCTCGGCGGACAGCGATTACAAACCTGACCTGTCGGGGCCTATGGTCCTTGACAATTACTAAAGAACATGCGGGGGGACCCTATGCTGCAGGTATTGAAACGGATATCGGCCGGCCGGCAATTCTATGCCGTGGCCGCCATTCTTGTCGTTCTCTTCACGCTGATGCGGTTCGTCCATATCAATGCCGACGCCCCGCAGGACCTGACCATGTCCGCCGCGACCTATACCGACGAGGGCTTCAAGACCTATGACTCCCGCAACATGGTCCTGTTCGGCGACTGGAAATGGACGCCCGAGGACGAATACGAGGGATGGAACACGAAGAGCCCCCTGACAGTGCTTCCCCATACATGGATCTTCAGGCATTTCGGAACGAGCTATGCCTCGATCAGGTTCCTATCGGTACTCTATGCCGCGGCAACCATGGTTATCCTGTTCATTTTTCTGACGCGCAACTACGACCGCCTGACGGCACTGACCGGCCTGATCATCTTTGGCACCAACTACTTCACGGCGATGTTCAACAGGCTCGGCATGTACGAATCCCACCTGATATTCTACATCATGGCGTCGGTCCTGGGTTTCTCCGAATTCTTCAGGCCCTTCAGGGAGCGGCGGGAAGCCGAAAGCGAAGGGACCTATACCGCGAAAAAGGCATTTTTCCGCACGATTTTCTTCCTGATAGGGTTTCTCGGTTTTGCCGGGGGCTTCTTCGTGAAACGGAACCTCCTTCTTCTCATTCCCGCCATGGCCCCGGCGGCGCTGCTCTATATCTGCAACCGGTACAAGGCGTCAGAGAGAACCATGAATGGCGTGTTCGTCATCTTTATAGCGGCCTTCTGCCTCATCTATCTTCCCTTCGCGCACCTGAACCAGCTTAAAGTCAACCTGGCCTATTTGCTTATGTCGTATAAGATATTCGGCCAGTCCGTCGCCACCTTTTTGCCATTCACCGCCTTCGATCCGCTCCAGAACGTCCTGGCGAAGGGCATCTACATGGAATTCATATTCCTCCATCCCTTCACCTTCTTCTTCGGCATCCTGTTCTCCCTGTTCTCCATCCATCAATATATCTTCGGCGGACGACGCAACACGGCGGACCTGTTTCTCGCCAGCTGGCTCTTGTTCGGACTGCTCTTCACCACGGTCATGTATTACAGCCCGTCGCGCTATTACCTGCTGATGGCCATTCCACTTATAGCCCTGGCCGCGCGGGTCATCGCGGATTTCCCCGATCATGGCATTGCGGCATTCTTCACAGGGAAGAAGCGGTTTCCCCACAACCTGTTTTTTTACATTTTTATTGCCTTTACCCTGCTCTATACGGGGATCGTGCTGCTGATTCACACGATTCCCCAGTCCCTGAAGAACCGCCTGGTCGATCAATATTATCCTGCCATCATCAAGGGCGATTTTTCCAGTCTCACCGTCATCATCGCCGGCGCTGCCGTCCTCTGCCTGGCCTCCATCATCGTGACGATACTGATGAGGAAACGGTTTATTAACTTCTTTAATAATCCGAAATTTCCCGCGATCCTTCTCAGCCTCATCCTGGCCTTGCAGATCTTCCAGTACGGCAAATGGTTCTTCTTCCACGAGCACAGGCTCTATAACGCCTCAAAGGAGCTGGGCCGCGAATTGCCAGCCAACGCCATCATCGCCGGAAGCTGGTCCGCCGGCCTTGTCGTTGAAAACAACTTGAGGGCCGTCATTATCCAGTCCCTGATTCCCTATAATTACAAGCTGATAAATAAAATCCAGTATGATATCGATATATCTGTCAATAGCCTGAAAAACGGGAACAAGGTCACGACCCGTGAAAACGGGATACCCCTTTATTTCGCCGTTTGCAGAAACGTTATCTTTGAAAAGGCGATTGTCGAAGTATTCCAGAAACACCTTCTCCCGGAAAACTTGATTAAGACCGTACATTTTGGTTACTTTAAAGTGGAGATATTCAAGTTAAACAAGTACCATGTGGAAACGAAGGATGCGGTCCAAACGCTTTTTAACAGGTTTCTCTAAAAGAATACCGTTTTTTCTCATCATACTGATTTTCCTGCATCCCTATGCCGTGCCCGAAGAAAAGGGCAATGCCGCCGTGTCATCACTGTCGATATCCAGGGGGACGTCAAAAGACTCGGTCTCCCTGACCTGGTCTAGCACCACCCCGGGCAGCACCTTCTCGATCTCGCGCTCCCCTTTTCCGCACGGTCCCTATGAAACAATCGGCGAGACCGGCGCGAAAAGATTCGTCGATTCCACTGCTGAAGCAGGGATAAAATACTGGTACAGGGTCGCGGCTACGAAGGAAGATCTTACCGGCATACCCGCCTCGGGATATGGATTTCGCCAGCCGCCCGATCCGAAAGGTCTCACGCTGGATGAGCTTCTTGAAGGCCATACCAGGCCATGGCCGGTTCCCGCGACGGAAGAGGAACGGGAGAAGGAACAGAGAAACCTGCGGCTCTATGAAAAATATTACGAGAGTTATTTTATGATGACGTTCATCATCATGGTGGGCAGAATCTATATAAACAGCGGCGAGCTCTTTGCCTTCCGCGGATTCAAGTTCCATTCCTTTGACCAGCCGAACCGCATCGTGTACTTCTCAAGGCCAGGCATGGCGCCGGTCAAATTCTTTTCCAGGCGCTTCTTCAGGTTTTTCCGGGACGTTCAGCTCATGGACCTCGATTTCATCGGAATCCTCACTCGTCTTGTGGATAATGCAGTCATGTTCTGCATACATTCCGGATACAAGGAACAACAGGAACCGGACGGAAGGATACGATTGTTACGCTCCTATGAAGTCGTCGGCCTGATCACGGAGTATCACCGTGATTACGAAAAGTGGAAAAGCAACGCCATCGTGTTCGGCACCAGCGACGAAAACCTCTACCGGAGGATACGGGAAGCCCAGATGAAGGGATATTGAACCGTCATTCAAGCAATATCACTTTTTTACTTCTTCCAGTTCTTTTTGAGAAAATTCATGAATCCGCGCCGCTCATGAGCCAGGGCATCGTGGAGCGTGGATTCATCCCGGTACTCGATCAGGCTCTTCATGGTCTGGAGCATATCCGGGTTAAGCTGCGCTATGAAACCGGCGATTTCTTTCGCCCGCGGGAGAAGACGGTCAGCCGCGACAACCTCGTTCACGAGGCCTGAACGGAGCGCCTCCTGGGCGGATACGAACTGACAGGTGAGAGACATCTGCTTTGCCATCCGCTGACCCACCGCCTCCTGGAGGAGCTGGCTCATGCCCCACCCCGGATGTATTCCCATCTTGATGTGCGTGTCCGCGAACGAGGCCTGCTCGGAGGCGATGAGGAAATCGCAATTAAGAGCCAGCTCGAAGCCGCCGGTCATCGCCGGTCCGTTTACCGCGCCGATAATCGGCTTCGCGCATGCGTTAAATACATCGACAAGGTCCTTTCCGTCGCCCCGGGGATCCATGAGGTTGTCAGTGGCTATGGCCTTCAGGTCGAGGCCGGAGCAAAAGGCGGTCCCGGCACCGGTAATTATCGCCGCCTTGACATTGATATCCGCGGTAACATCGTCAATGCTATTATAAAGGTTTGCGAGCAAATCCTGATTGAGGGCGTTGCGCCGCTCAGGCCTGTTCAGGGTAATAAAGGCTATTCCGTTTTCCTTTTTATATAATACCGTTTTTTCCATGGCCTTCCTCACAGATATGAATATGGATAGAATCTGTACGCACCACCCGGTGGTTACAAGCAAAAAATAAAGTTCATTGCTAAAATATCAGGTAAAAGATTTAATATTTTCACCACGCCGTTCGTTACCCTTGTAGTCAGCCGGCTTGATAATGGAGTACGCAATGGAAACTACAATTAATATGCATAGAGAAATATTCAACATGATAGCCATGGTATCCGAATCATGGGGTATTAAAAGATCAGAATTGATCATGAAGCTGGTCAAGGAAATGATGAACAGCATACCGGACACCGAGCAGATGGGGAACCTGATCCGGTATCAGGAACGAAGCGGACCGGAAAGCTGGCGCAGGGTCCATCTCCAGGTCAGGATGGACGAATACGAGTATTTGCTGGATCTGAGGAAGTTCTTTAAGATGTCTGTTTCTCTAATTGTTGCATATGCTGTGAAAAAATACCTGAATAAAATAACAAAAAATTTAAATACCGATAACTATCAGTTTAAAAATTATGTTGTTATCAGAGAAGTTGTCGACAACATCATATCCTGGCGAATCTACTGGGGCTACCCCCGCACCATCGAACACCTACTCCCCCCTCGCCGTTCAAAAACAACCGGAGAATCATATCGAACATCCCATCCTACTTAACATAATACCCCTCTTTGACGCCGAGGCCTATGACCTTTCCGCTTTTCATGACGAAATCATAGATCTCGCCCTTCTCGTTCTGGTCGGGGAATATGTATACGAATGTATGGAGCGATGTAGGTATTAGGCCGACCCGGGAGCCGTTGTAAGACTTGGTCGCAATCAGGTACCCCCCCGGATGGAGCTCGACATCGACATAGTAGCCGTTGACGGGATTGCTGTACTGCCGATACCGGCCCACGAACAGCTGGAGCTGCGCCTTCGACGGCTTGTCAGCATCGAAGGTTACGGGATCGAAGTCGTCATTCATGAGGGCCTTGCAAAAACGCACCAACCTGCTCTTCAGGCCGTAATAATAGCCGTAATACTCCTCCCGATCATACACGGGCGGATTGCTGATAAAAACATATCCGCAGTTATGCTGCGGAAAGAACTGCATAAATCCGCCGGCGCTGGGCATGTGGGCCGCGTGGTGCATGGAGTAGACAATGCCGTCGATGGACCAAATACGGAAGCAGAGCCCCCGGTATTCCTTCTTTTGGGATTTCGGGCCTTCAATGGTCTCGCTGATGATCTTTCGGTACATGCGCTTCGATATGATTCTTTTTCCCTTGTACACGCCGCCATGCATGAGCATGATCATGTACCTGGCAAGATCCCTGATGGAGCATTCAATACCGGCGGCGCCCCTGGTGCTTTCAGGCGCCTTTGAATCGTTCATCTCCATTGGAACAAGGATGTTCCGCGTTACGTATTCACCCAGCGACTGCCCCGACGCCTCGAATACGATGAAGCCGAGGAGATTATACCCCTGGTTGCAGTAGTTGAACCGGAACCCGGTGGGATACTTCTGCTCCGGCACCATAAAGGGATAGCTGTTCAGCGCATGCTTCGGGCTCGGGTCTTCTATCAGGCCGGACGTATGTGTGAGAAGATGCCAGATAGTTATCGGTTTTGAATTGAGCTCGCTGTTTTCGAATTTCACCTGCAGGTATTTGCTGATGGGGTCATTGAAGGACACCAGGCCCCGGTCGACCAGCTGCAGGATAGCCAGGGCCGTGAAGGTCTTGGTCAGGGAAGCGGCGAGAAAGGGCGTGGAGGGATCGCATCTCACCGTTACCATGTATGTTATGTCGTTCCCATCGACCACCGCGGCCGCGGCTGAAGGCACGATGGGATACCAGGTATTTGCCCACATCCACTGGGATAGGGATTGCTTTTCCGCCTTGATTTTCTGCTCCCTGATTGCATTGTCCTGCTCGACTTTTACCGGGTCCTGCTTCGGTGTGACCAGTTCCTTTTTCTGCTTCTCCTCGACAAAGCAGGCGGATGATATCATTATAACGATACACAGGTGGATATAGAATGAAAATGGCCGGAGAATATGAAAGCGACGGACAACCATGGTTCTGATTAAAAAGGATTCCGCGCCGCTTGTCAAATAAAAAGAATTTTTATTTTTGATTCCGGTGGATTTTTCTACCGCGGCATCAGGTTGGCTTATGTCTCTTCATTGATTTGGCACTGGGATATGAGATCAGTGTTCAAGAGGCGGTTGAATGATTTGCACGGATTTCCCCTCGCTCTCTACTGGTGAACAGCCTCATAATAGCCGTGCCTGAGAGCCAGTCCCACGACGCGGTGGTCCTTCCAGACAAAGTTGTGAAGCATGCGGCCGCTGTCGATGAGAAAGCGGTTGGAGGTGAAGGTCCTGAGGGGCATGTACCCGCCGAAGCCGTTACTGAAAAGGGTCCCGCCCTTGAGGGATACGTTGACCTTTTCGCCGGTGATAACGTTGCGGTACTGGCCTTCATACCAGCGGAGCTCGACCGGCGTGAGGGACGGCCATTCCGTGCAGAGGGTCGTATCTCCGGAAATATTTCTCACCAGGGAGCGGAGCATGCCCGTAAGGCCCTGGCGCCACGACATGAAGGAATCGCCCAGGTGTTCGGGGGGATTGCACAGGTATATGAAGGCTATCTTCCTCTTCGGAAAGACCTGCAGGCCCGACGCCTGGTTGAACCAGCGGCCCGCCTTGTAGTAGCTGTCGATGGCGCCGCCCACGGTGATCATTTCCCACCCGAGGGAGTAGTAATAGTCCACCCTTGTATTCGGAAGCTCCACCGGCTTGGCCATGAGCTCGTCGAAAGACTTTTCATTAAGCAGCTGCACGCCGCGGTAGGTGCCGCAATTAATGAGCATGGCGGTGTACTTGGCCAGGTCCTGTATGGTGGTTACGATGCCGCCAGTCCCGTTGGAGAACTCGGCCGTGCTGGAGGACATCCCCAGGGGATCGAGAACCTCATCCTTCATGCACCGGGCATAGGACTTTCCCGATGCCGCTTCGATTACGTGCAGCATCAGCTCATAACCCTCGTTCGAATAGGAATAGCTGAAGCCGGCCGGGTGCACCTGTTCAGGCACCGCCAGCTTCTTGCCCTTGATTTCGTAAAGGACATGCTTGCCGCTGAACGACGGGACGCCCGACGTATGGGCCAGCAGGTGCCTCACGGAGACCGGCTGTGAATGCAGCGAGGCGCGCTCGATCACTACGCCAGGAAGGTACTTGCTGACAGGATCATCGAGGATGAGTATCTTTTTTTCCTGGAGACGTAGGGCAAGTACTGCGGTGAAGGTCTTCGAGAGGGATGCGATGCCGAAGCGCGTGGTGCTGTCGGCCCTTACGCCGTGGTGGAACACCAGGCGGTCGCCCTGGATGACGCCGACCGCCGCCGATGGCACCATGCCGCCGGGGACATTGCCGTTCAGCCAGCCCGCGAACTGCTTCCCGTATTGCTGTATCCGCGCATCGGAAACCTTGTCGGTCACCCCGTCGATATCGGAGTCCTTGATCTTGAACAGGGTCGTGGCTCTGGACATGCCGGCAAGGCTTATGAATATTACAACGGATAACAGGGCCACGGCGCCTGAAAACAGGTATAGCTTTCTCTTCATGAATCGATCCAAAAGGTAAAAAGTTTTTACGCTATGAAAGAATGTAAATTCTTTCTCTTTGTCAGATGTATCCGCCGCCCAATCCGCGATGCCGGCGCCGATGCCTGCGAATGCGAATTCCCGGCGGATAGATTCTGATACATTATATGTTTTGCAGGTCTAGAAATGATTTAATAATCCAAAGACCCGCATACTGTCAAGTTAAAAAAATCCTCTCACGGGGGACATTATTGATCTCTATATTTATAATCGGTAGTATCGGGCCCGATGTGGACTCCTTTTTTCCCGCACAAAGTATCGGCGCTGGCGCAACGCCGGCCGATCAAACCGGGGATATCATACAATATGTCAAAAAATGTATTGACTATTAGCGCTTGACTTCCCGTATGGATGCAGTATTATTATGATAGATGCCGGAATGAAACGGCGCGCCGCCACGCCATATGATAGACGATAAATACGAACTAATCATCAACCATTCCCGGGAAAAGGGATTCGAGAGAATCAGTCTCGACAAGAAAGACTATCTCAAGGAAGTATCGTACCTTCTGAAGGAGCCGAAAAAAGTCTTCATCGGTCTCGGCGATTTCCTCGAGATCGGCGACTACAGCACCCTCATCGACAAGCTCTTCTTCGACACCGAGGGGATCAAGATAGAGAACATCCTGGACAACAACAACAGGCGGATTTCCTCCGAGGGCGAGGTCCCCTTCTCCTTTTTCAAACTCGCGGTCTACTTCCCCGACTTCCTGTTGAAAGACGTGCCCACCTCGTGCATCTCTGTCATTGGTGAAAAATCACGGCTCTTTCCCGGCGCGGAGACCTTCATCAGGCTCATCAGGCCGTACAACCCCCTGGTGCTGACGGCAATGCCCTATGAGATCGCCATCGAGTTCGTCAAGCGCGTCGGCCTGAGCGACGGCAATCTCATTGCCACGGACTACAAGAAAAAGCGGGACAAGATCGACAAGGAGATCTACGCCGGGGACGTCAACCGGTTCATATCCGGCGACCGCAAGAGCCTGGTCATAGAGAAGTTTCTCCACGAAAACAATCTTAAAAACGACGAGGTCGTGTACATGGGGCGCGGCGAGGCCGGCGTCAAGACCTTCTCGCAGGTCAACTCGATCGCCTTCAATCCCTTTGACAACATCATTCCTGAATCGAAGATAACCATCTACGGTTCATCGCTGGTATCGCTGCTGGTCCTGTTCAACTTCAACGGCATCCTCAACGACCTCCTCATGTCCGAGGAGTTCGAGGAGTTCATGCCCTCCCTGGTGGTCTATTCCGCGGCTCGGGAAAAATCGCCGGAGCTCATCGACATCGAGATACACCACCGCAATCTCCAGAACAACATCATCGGCCAGCGCATTGAGCATTCCGGCGTGAGCTATAAGTCGGTGGAGCGCGAGATAGAGGTGGTCTTCGCCGGCTCCTCCATCAACATCAACCAGGTCAAGCAGCTGGTCACCCACCGCATGGAAGAATACCGGTCAAATCCCGGCGAGCTGGTGAAGAAGATATACGACATGGCCAAGATCCGTTATAAAAGCTTCTGCACCAACGGGACCTCGCACAAGCATGTCCCCTGACCCTTTTTCCGCCCCGAGGCGTCCCTATGTCATTCTGTGAAGAGTGCGGTATTGAAGAAAAGCTGATGCAGTGCTGCGGCAGGCTCCCTATGTCCGGGGAGAGAGCGCCCCTGCGCCTGCCCTCGGGAGCCACCGCGGCCGCTTGCCCCAACCTGAGCCCCGGCGGCCTCTGCACCATATACGAGAACAGGCCCCAGGGGTGCAGGGAATTCTTCTGTGACGCCTTCATGACCGACTGCAGGGGAAGCTTCACCGGCCACGGCCGTTAACGCCTGAGTTCTCATTCCACAGGCCTGCGCTCCCCATCAAGCCTTAAACGCAAAAGATCATTTCAAGGACGACCGCCACTGCCAGGAGAAGGTCGGTTATCAGGACCACCATGACATTGATCCCCAGGGCGGGAACAAGCTTCGGTATGTCCTCGGCGTGCTTCAGGGCCATCATCCCGGCCTTTACAGCCAGGGGAATGGTGGCGCACCCAAGGAGGACCCACCATGATGAAAGTCCCGCGATGGGCGCGGCGATGATAAACACATAGGTCAGGACCAGGCCGGCCACATAGAGGTACGAGGCCCTTTTCCTGCCAAGGAGTATGACCAGGTGGAAACGCCCTCCCTCCTTGTCCACGTCGGCATCGGGGAACTCGTTCAGATAGAGGAGCAGGGACGTCAGTATTCCCGGAGGGATTGACAGGATGATCACCTCGCCGGGAAAGAGATCACAGATAGTAGCCGCCGATCCGCCGGTCATGGCGACGAAAGCGCCGATGACCACCAGAGATCCCAGGCTCAGCCCCGCGATGAATTCACCCAAGAGCACCTTGGCAAAGTGGGTCGTGTAGAAGACGATGGACAGGGCCCCGACGAACATGATGACCATCACCATCCAGTGGGACATGATGGTGAAGTAGAGGCCGATGATGAAGGCCCAGAAAAGGGTCTGCCAGGCGGCGGTGCTCACCGCCAGGGGAGTGGTCTTTCCTGCCTGGATCATGCCGGTGCCGCCGCTGAAGGGTGTCCGCCGGGTGTTATCGTCAATACCGGTCTGGGAATCGGAGTACTCGTTGAAGAGGTTCACGGACACGTGGGTCAGCACGACCCCCAGGACAAGTACTATAGCCTCGATGACGCTGAAGGACCCGACGCCGGTCTTCTTCATCCAGAGGCCCGCCAGGGCGAGGCCTAGCAGGGAAAGAATGACGGCCAGGAGGAGGAAGTTGCTCCTGATCTGGACTATCCATGTTTTTACAAGTTCACGCGTGATCATTAAAAACTCCTGTTTATATGCGCGATAATATCCCCCTCCCTTGATGGGAGGGGATAGGGGAGGGTGATACTAAATGCTTTTTCACCCCCACCCTGCCCTCCCCCCTCAAGGGGGAGGGTTTTCCCCGTTAAGTGGAGGAGCGTAACAACTATTTCTTTTTCAAGAACAAGTCAATCAAATCTATCGGGATCGGGAAAAGCGTTGTGGAATTCTTCTCCGCAGATATTTCCCGCAGCGTTTGCAGATAGCGCAGCTGCAGCGACATGGGGTGGGCCTCCATCAGGGCGGCGGCGTCGACCATCTTCTGCGCGGCCTGGAATTCGCCCTCCGCGCCGATGACCTTGGAACGGCGCTCCCGCTCCGCCTCGGCCTGCTTCGCCAGGGCCCGCTGCATCTCCTGGGGAAGGTCCACGTTCTTGACGTCCACGTTGGCCACCTTGATGCCCCACGGCTCTGTATGGGTGTCCAGCACCTTCTGGAGCTCGGCGTTGATCCGGTCGCGGGCGGAAAGGAGATCGTCCAGCTCCACCTGTCCCAGTATGCTCCGCAGCGTCGTCTGGGAAAGCTGGGACGTGGCGTACATGTAGTCGTCCACCTCGGTGATGGCGCGATTCGGCTCTATGACCCTGAAATAGACCACGGCGTTCACCTTCACGGACACGTTGTCCTTGGTTATAATGTCCTGGGGCGGTACCTCCATGGCGATAAGGCGCAGGTTCACCCGCACCCACCGGTCGATAACGGGGATGATGATGATGATGCCCGGGCCCTTTGCGGACTTGAGGAGCCTGCCCAGCCTGAACACGACGGCCCGCTCGTATTCCTTGACAATTTTAATGGAAGCGATAAGCAGAAATACTCCGAAAATAACGAGAAACATTATGAAGCTTATTCCCTCTAGCATGTGAGTCCTCCTTATTTGTGATGATATATGTATCGATTCAGTCAGGCGGGGTCACGTGACCCCGCTTTCATTTCTTCTTCACCTTCAGCGTCATCCCGTCCACGTCGGTGACGACAATTCCCTCGCCGCTCCTGATCGACTCGTCCGCGAGAGCCTTCCATAGCTCCCCATGGACCTTGACCATGCCCCGGCCCTCGCCGTCGAAATCCTCCAGCGCAGAGCCGGTCTCGCCGATGATCCCCTCGCGGCCCGTGGTCACCTGGGCGCGGTGCACGTTGATCACCGCCCTCACCACGATGAACATGAAAGCCAGCAGCACCACCACCATCGCCAATATCGTTGTCATGGGCACGGAACCTCCTGGAAGGGGAGAGTCGAACAGTATCATGGCCCCGAACACGAAGGAGGCTATGCCACCGATGGTGAGGAGCCCATAGCTCGTAATCTTCAATTCAAGGATGAACAGGACTATGGCCAGGACGATCAGGATGATACCGGCGACGTTGACCGGAAGGATCCTCAGGGCCATGAAGAAGAGGAAGAGGGATATGGCGCCGATAACGCCCGGCGCGATCAGGCCCGGGCTCTTGATCTCGAAGCCGATGCCGACCACGGCGATGATCAGGAGAAAAAGCACGATCTGGGGATCTGCGAAAAAGTTGAGGAATCTCTTCAGCCAGTCCATGGAATACTCCGCGGCCGTGCAGCCCGCGGTCCTGATCACCACGTTCCTTTCATTGACCGATACGGTCCGGCCATCGAGCTTCTTCAAGAGATCGGCCATATCCTCCGCTACAAAATCGATGACTTTCTCGCGCTGGGCCTCAAGGTAAGTGCTGGATGCCGCCTGCCTCACGGCGCGCTCGGCCCAGGCCACGTTGCGGTTCCGCTTCTGCGCCAGGCTCTTCGCGTAGGCCACCATGTCGTTGAGCACCTTCTTCTCCATTACCCCGGAGGGGTCACCCTTTTCGTCCCGGGGCATGAAATTGAGCATGGGGCTCACCGGATGCATGGCGCCGATCTCCGTGCCCGGCGCCATCACGGCTACGTGGGCCGCCAGCATGATGTAGCCGCCGGCCGAGGCCGCCTGGGCTCCCTTGGGATAGGTATAGACCACCACCGGCACTTCCGAGGCCATGATGGCCTTGATGATCTCTCGCATGGAGTCCACCATGCCGCCGGGAGTGTCCAGCTGCACAACGATGAACTTCACCCCGTCCTTCCGGGCCGTTTTCATGGACTCCGCGATATGCTGGGCCATGATGGGGTTCACGCTACCCTCGAGCTTGATGAGGGCGTAGCGGTCCTTGGCCATGAGGGGCCCGGACAATAGCGCGATGGCGATAGCGAGAAGTATCAGACGTTTCATGGCAGTACCATCATAAAGTAAATTTTTATTCCAGAAAATATTTCTTTCTGCAGAATCACCTCCTCCCCCTTGATGGGGGAGGATTGAGGTGGGGGTAATAAACACGATACATATTTACTTTCTATATCATGCTCAATTATATTCACCCTCCCCCTACCCCTCCCCTCAAGGGAGGGGGGATACGCAATAGTAATTATTTTTCAATTCTTCACATCCGCCCCGGCAGCGGCCGCCGTGTCCAATGCCGGCGCAATTTTCCCGTAAATGCCGTCAAAGCCGCCGTTGGACATGAGGACGATGACGTTCTCAATGTCCGTGTCCATGGTCAGGGCTATATGCTCCAGCATTGAATCCACGTCACCGAAGAGACGGGCGTTTTCATTGAAGGCCCTGATGTCGCGGAGAAGCATATCCGGATCGAGCTTGTCCCCGTCCTTTATGGCCGATCCCTCGTAGGGCATCTTGATGAGAATGTCGTCCGCGGCCCTGAAGGACGCCGGCAGCACCTCCTGGAACACGTTCCGCCGGGACGTGGCAGACCGCGGCTCGTACAGGGCCCAGAGGCGGGCATCGGGGTAGCGCTCCCGCATGGTATCGAGAACATACTTTATCGCCGTGGGATGGTGGGCAAAATCATCATACACCTTGATGCGGTTGCCGTCGTAGATGAGCTCCTGGCGGCGCTTCACTCCCTGGAACGACTCAAGGCCCGCGCGGATGGCCTCCACGCCGATGCCGAGGAGACGCGCCATGGCCACGGCGGCCATGCAATTGTCAAAGTTGAAATCCCCGAAGAGCCTGGTCTTAAGGGGAAAGTTCTCTCCCGGAGCGGTGATATCGAGCTCCGAGAAATCGCCCCTATAGCCCCTTACGGCATAGGCGAAATCGGCCCCGGCCTTGCCGTAGGAAAAACGCTGCGACAGGGATTTTGAAACGATCTCTTTCAGGTTGCCGTAGGCCGAGGAATACACGATATTGCCGTTGGCGGGAATCATGTTCACCAGGCGCCGGAACCATGTTTCGATCTCCCCCAGGTCGCGGAAGATATCGGCGTGATCGAACTCCAGGGAGGTGAGCACCAGGTGGTGCGGCCGGTAGTACACGAACTTCGGCACCTTCTCGAAAAAGGCGGAATCGTACTCGTCCCCCTCTATGACGAAGAATTTACCCGCGCCCAGGCGGTAATTGGACTCATAATTGCGCGTGACCCCGCCCACGAAAAAGGACGGGTCCGCCCCGGCCGACACCAGGAGGTGCGCCAGCAGGGCCGTGGTGGTGCTTTTGCCGTGGGTGCCGGACACGGCGATTACCTCTCGGTCATGGAGGAAAAACTGGAACAGGGCCTGGGACATGGAGAGGTAGGGAATCCGCTCGTTCAGCACGCGCTCCGCCTCCGGGTTCCCCCTGCTCACGGCATTGCCGATGATGACCAGGTCCGGATTGCCCACGTTGGCCGCGCTGAAGCCGCCGTACAGCTTCATGCCGCTCCTGTTGAGGATATCGCTCATGGGGGGATAGATGTTCTGGTCCGACCCGGAAACCTCGAATCCCCGGTCATGGAGCATCTGCGCCAGGGTCCCCATGGCGACGCCGCAGATGCCGATCATATGAATGCGCTTAACCATTTATTTAGTGCAATAGCCTTCGCTCAGAATGTCCAGGGAGACCAGCTCTTTTTTGCCGTCCTTCTTGACGTAGGTGGCCTCGACCTTCTGGCAGATATTCACGGTCCCGCGTTCAGCCGCCTGCCCGTCCTTGAGAATCTTTGAATTTTCCGTCCAGTGGAGTACCACTTCCTTTCGGCCTTTTTTCACCTCGATGAATGTATCGGAGGAATTGATGATCAATCCCTTTATGCGGTAACCCGTCTCGGAATAGAGACCGACCGACCCGACCATAACCAGGAACAGAGCGACGCATAGAATCTTTTTCATTTTATTGCACCTCCTCCATGATTTCACGGAAAGCGGCGGGATTCGCACAATTGTGTATAATAACCATCTATACCGCCCATGGCAGGGCTTCTGACACTCCACCGGAAAAACATTGTTCCCCGGCGCCCCATCCATATACAAAGCTAATATACCCGTATAAATATTTCAAATAATTAATTTATATCGTCTGTCCCCATTGCTCCGCATACTAAACGTCACCCCCCTTGCGTTCCTCGCCTCCTGCAGAGCCACACCCCCCTGCCCCCATTGTCAGGCCTCACCCGCGCTCCGCGCACGCCGAACGCTTTTTCGACATCCTGTCCGCGTTCGGCACTGAAACATCCTGTTTGGCGCCTCTCCATCAAATGGAGAGGGTTTCCGAATTAACAATTTTTACTGAAGTTTACCAATCCATTTTTTGCCGATTATAATGTATTCATCTTGATAGTAATGAAGTTTTTCAGGAGAGAATCTCGCAGGGTTAGCATCCCCAACCCGGCCTGGCTTCTATATATAATTAATTGACAAATATTCTTTGACCCTATAGAGTTGCCGTACAATCCCATAGTGCCAAGGAAACAATGAAAAAGCAAGGATCCCTCTTTTGCGCAATCACACTGATGACAGCGCTGATGTTCGCCTCCGCTTCCCTTGCGGGAGCGCCCCTGAAGTATGAATGGGGCACCCAGCTCCTGAAGGTCAAGAAGAGCCTTCCGTCGGACAGGGAATCTACCCAGTTCACGCCCAAGGACAAACCGAAGTACAAGAACAAGATCCTGAGCTACATCACGGCCATCGACAACAAGCTCATCGACAAGATCATAATCCTGCGCATCCAGTCGAAGCCCGTGATAGATTATCTTTTCGTCAACGACAAGCTCTACACTATCATGGAAAACTGGGGAAACGTCGACCCAAAAACGGAAAAAGAGATACAGGCCAACCTGACCAGACAGTTCGGCCAGCCCCTGGTGCAGCAGGACAGGAACTTCTTCATCTATTCATATAACACCGACAAGACCAAGGTGCTCTGCTATCTAATGAAGTCCACCGACGGCACGTCGAAATGCAAGGTGTATTATTATGCGAAGCAGCTCTTCAGGATGCTGATTACGGAGTGATTAATATATTTTATCCTGAAGCAGGATAGCTTTTACCGGGACCCGTTATGGTTTTTTTGCGAGGGCAAGAGGACTGCTCGCCCTCTCACCCTCGCGCTCCCTCTCTCCCCGCCGCCTCAGGCGCCGGCGGAGGCTGGTCTTTACCCTAAGATTTACCTTTCACTGCTCGGCGCTCGTATGCAGCCTCGTGCAGACTCGCGCCTCCCGCGGCCTCCATGCCGCGGGTCTTGAGCGGCCTCAGGCATCGATATCCTTCAGTATCCGCCCTGCGGGCGGATGTTTTGAGACCATAATTTTTTAATTGAATTATCTTAATTATAATTTACCGTACTTATGAAAAGATTTCCCCCTGTGGCATCCAGACCGCGGCTTTTAATACACTTCATCATGAGTACCGATATCGATAGGTATGATTTTGTCATCCTCAATTATGAAATAAATGCATATCCTGTAAGTTATATTTATTGAAACAGAGTATAATTGAGATAATTTACCCTGTAGCTTATGTAATCTCAGAGAGGGATGATGCGGATTAGCCTCAAGTAGTTTTAATGTTTTTTCATACTGGCTGATAATATCCGGGTGCTTTTTTAAGAATCTTGACGCCCTTTTATTATAGCTCTCCGTATAAATAATATCAGCCACGGGTTATTCTCTTTATATGTTTTTCCACTGATTCCTTTTTATACTTTCCGTCCTTCAGATCTTTTTTAACCTCATATAATGCCGCATCCAGCTCGCATTCCCTTAAATAATTATACTTTTCAATCGGCATCACGACATATTTGCTTTTACCCCTGACCGTGATGATCACCTCTGAATCACCGGAAGATTCCTCATCCAGAATTGAGACTCCTTTCGTTTTCAGCTCATTTGCAGTAATTATCTGCGCCATGACATACCGCCTTATTAATAATATTATATATAGTACTATTAATAGTACTATAAGTCAAGTTATTTTGACATTACGCCGATCACAATCCGCCCCTCCTGTCACCCGATGTAGGCTTGTTGGTAATATCTTTAATCGTCATAAAATATCATCCTTTAAAAGGGTAACGAATGGGCTGGATTCAATATTAAATAAAAATCGAGAGTAAATCCTTCATGTCTCCATCGGAGTGCGGAGGGAATAAAATAAGGATTCACAACAATTAATTCTGTAATATTCTTGACAGTTTCCCATGGTATCGACATATTTGCCTTTCGAAATTATATTTTGAAAACCAGCCATATTCGCTGGCTTACTATACTATTTGTAAGGGAAAAACAGTGGCAAACATCAAATCCCAGGAAAAACGTAACAAGCAGAACGAAAAACGGCGGGCCCGTAACGCCCAGGTCAAATCCTCTATCCGCACGGCCTCCAAGAAAGTCGAGAAAGCGGTGGAGGCAAAACAGAGCCCGGAAGCGCTCAGGGACCTGTATGTCAAGTTCGCATCAACCATAGACAAGGCGGCCGGAGTCGGTGTCGTCCACAAGAAGACCGCGGCTCGGAAGAAATCGAGAATAGCGAAGCGAGTGAACGCGTTGGCGAAAGCCCAGTCATAGGAGCCGCTCCATGACAAAGTCCGATATAGTGGACCGCCTTACCAGGCAGAGCGGTTTGAAGAAAAAGGAAGTCCTCTATATCGTTGACAATTTCATTGAAAAGATCAAAGAGTGCGCGCTCAAAGGCGATAAGATCGAAATCCGCGGATTCGGCACATTCTACAAGTCAGAGAAAAAAGCCCGCAAGGTGTTTTCACCCATAGCGGGCAAAGATATTGAAGTACCGGCCCGGACAACCCTCGCCTTTCGCGCAAGCAAATTGAACGGTAAAACAGCAAAATAATAATAGGGCGCTTAGCTCAGCTGGAAGAGCATCTGCCTTACAAGCAGAGGGTCACTGGTTCAAGTCCAGTAGCGCCCACATTTCTCTCTCTTATTGCTTCATGTTGCTCTGTATTGCATCAAATTGCTGTACAGAAAAAATTAATTAACCACAAAATCATCTTCAGAGACTACACCATCAGCACAATTATTGCTCCTTGTTGCATCTTGTTGCTCTTTAAAGAGGGGGCACGTCACAAAAACGTCACAACGAATTTATTTACTATCAAGCTATTTTGTAAGAAAAATATAATATTTTTCAGACAAAAATATTTGCGGACAAACTTTTTTGTTTTTTACAAATCATGGAGGTAACAAGAATGTACAACAATACAAAATGGTTTAAACTATTGTTAAGATAGAATGTACATGTTAATATTTCTTATACTCGGAAGGGAAATAGTATAGATTTTTTTATGAAAGTATCACACATATTGCAATCAGTAGTCTGCAGCAATCCATTATTTCAAGCTTTCTTTGATTATGGAAAAATCTCTTAATACCAATCTATTACATAACATTCACGACCCACAACAAATGCTTAGCTCTGGTATATCCCACGTAAAACAATTCATCTGATATATATCGCACCTCTCTATCCTGCTCCCGGTGATGAGCCACAAGAATAACAACATCCGCCTCAAGGCCTTTAAACTTGTGGATAGTACGAAATCGCACTCCGCCCTTGGCTACTGAACCCTCAGTTATGTTATAACCGCCTGCATCCGGTATTTCTGAAAATATCGATTTATCCATGTTCCTATTGGAAAGTATAACGATGCGGTCCTTGCTGATGCCATGGATCTCAATAAGATCTTTCAGAATAGCAGCCACAGACGACCGGGCTGCGTTATCACCCTTAACTGTCGCCACCTCCGGCTTTAAGCCAGGGATCTCGAAGGGACGCGCCGTAGCCCCCTTACCGGTCTTTGCCACGGCAAAATCGTGGATTGATGCCGTGTTTCTCAGATTATCCCGCAATCTGAAGATGTGATCTTCCAGTCCCGCCGATGCTATAAGATCAGTAACCGGCAACTCCTCGTTATTGGTGAAGATTGTCTGGTTGTCATCGTAAAAGATATAGCAGATGCGGTCGCCATATTGCAGAAACAGGTACTTGAGGCATTCACACCAAGACGTATGAAAATCCTGGGCTTCATCTATGATAAGGGCATCATAATGATACCGCTCACGAATTCCCTGGTCAGCCTCAAAAATCGACATAACCGCAAGGGGCACCCGGTCTTCAAAGAAGCCACCTTTCCCATCCGGTAAAAGGTATTTCATTACCTCCCGCACAGCCGCAGGCAATTTCTCCCCATGGTCCTTAAGTATGTCGGTACAGGTCATATTTACAGGGATGATTCTCAAAAAATGCAGGGCGCCATTGAGTTTATTGTCTATGGTTGGTTCCTTTTTCCCGCTGCTTTTTTCGCTTTCCTTTTTAGTGTTTTCTCCCACCTGCTTTGCTAAATCATTAATGCAGTCAAAAAAGCACTTCTGGCATCCCGGATCAACCATGTGATCTTTGAGATATTCCCGGATAATCCCTTGGGCAAAGGCATGGAAGGTTTTAACTGTTATGGATGCAACATCCTCAAGGGATTCGAATACAAAATCATTCACCTGGCGATTATATGTGAGGAATAGAACAGATTTGCCCTCCTCCGCCAGCCGCCGAGACTTTTTCATGGCAATCCAGGTTTTGCCCGTGCCGGCAGCGCCCTGGAAACCGATCCGCGCCTTGTCGTCAAAGAGGTCCAGCAGGTAGTCCTGCATCCGGTCCGTGATACGGAGCTCTTCCTCCTGGCGCACAATGGCCCGGTTCAGGGAGAGCTTCATCGATACAGTATTTCCGAAAAGATCCAAAAATCGTTGTTTATCAATTGATGAAATGATTTTTGAACCATGATTCTTCTCCATATCGGCAAATTGAAGCTCCACCCATGATTTCACATCATCCATACCCTTCGATGACAGTACTGCATGCTCGGGCAGTTCAAGGGTACGGCATGATTTCTCCCAGGGACAGTCGGGAAAACAGACCGCCCAGGAGTAATGCCCCGGCAACACTGTTCCGTACTTGTCTTCCCAGGTACGCCGCACCGCGTAAACCGCGTCACGGGCCTGTTTCACCGGATTATGGATTTCGTGGACGATCCCCTTCTGGCTCTTTGATGTCCATTTCACGCCATCATTCTTTATCTCTCCTCCCTTTACCTCAAGGGCGATAAAACCCTTCAGTTCATGAAAAATGATAATATCACATTCACCATCACGGGAGTCTTTCCATGTGACGGAATGGAAGATATGGTAGGAGTTGTCCAATGCAGCCATGCGGCCGAACACCTCCTTTTCCGCCTCTGAAGGGGTATTAAGTAAATCAAGGGATGGAGGGTGGAGATGGGGCATCTATTTTTTTCTTTTATCTTTTTTAATTATATGCAATATTACTTCTTTTCCGACAATATCAAATCCTGATATTAGGATTCCTTTTACAACGGGGATTTCATTATTAAGAAAATCATTTATTTTGAAAAATACCGTATTATCCGAGACTGACAGGATCCGTGAAAAAATGCCATGGTATTTTTTTAAAAATAATCCAGTAGTTGCCCGCACCAATCCTCTTTTAATCTTATTACCAGTAATTTCAAAAACCATAATCCCATTATTGAAATTATAATATTTCAATTCCAGTGCTATTGGAATATATGAAATACGTATCTCGACTGTTTTATCTTTTATAATATCGAGTTTTTTTATATATTTAGTTTTTTCCTGAGCCAGATGTGATATTTCATCAATATGAAATTTCATCCTATTAATCCCAAATTAATTGTATATCATTTCGTTTTCTATTTTGATCCTTCCGACCCGGTTCTGCTCCTGGATATAATCCTGTACATGATTACCGCTGGTAAAAACAACACAGTGCTGATGACCTTCGAAATCTTGCTCTGAGTAAGGACTTCAAAGGTAAAACCCATAACGCCGATAATAGCCGCGAATAAAAAAAATGAGAGTTTGAGCGGTATTAGTATTATCAATAGAGACCGCAACATGTTTTTATCATTACCAGCCATGAATCACCCCCCGGCAGCATGTGGCTGCTATTACTAATCAAACACCATTTATGTTTCTTCATAAAATCTACAAAACAATTAATCAATTTTATAACACCGTCATACCTGCCAATTTTAAAGAAGTCCTTCATCTTGATTTCCCAATGCCCGTCGAATACAAGGTGCATTTTATCCATGGTAATCAGTAGTGTTCCTACTGTAAGCAATTGGGGCGAAGGCCGATTTTATCGACTATAATCTCATTGCGACTATGATACAAATATTACCGGGCTGCTATTTAAGAAAAACATCAATGGATTTTTTTCCAATAATTTTTGTAGAGCCGGCATCGAATAAACCTCCAATAATTCCACCAATCAAAGGAATTGTTTTACCTAAATTTACTACGCCTGTTTGCCCAAATTTTGTAAGCAATTTAAAACCAACTTTTTTATTAATTTCCCTTAATACTGTACCACTAATATTTTTTATCGCATTTAGTGCAACTTTCGACCCTATATTAATACCGGTTGTTTTCAAAATATCATTTACCGAACTTCCAGTTAGACATAAATAAACAAATGTCTTAACTTTATCAGATTTTGGATCATAGCCACCCATTATAGCAATTGCCGCAATCATTCGTAATTGAACATAAAGAACACTTGATATATTTGCGGGGATAGCAACTGGTAAAGTAATTATTCCTCCAAGACCAGTTATGAATCCCGATGTGGCACATTTGGCTATTTGCCATTTTATTAATGATTTAGCAGCATCAATATTGTTTTTGTTTTTTTCTAAATATTCCTTTGCTAAATCATTCGCAGTTACCAAAACACCACCACCGTTTATTGCTTTATCATAACACCAATCAAGTGCTTTCATAAATACTGATGGTTCAATTTTTTCCCCCATTACACCACCTCCCAAATAATCTCAAGCCTTGTTATACCATAAAATCAACTTTACCCCCATCTCTGGTGGGGGTAAAGTTGATTAGCTAAGCCATTAAGCTTCATAAACTGCTCATCATCTACTGCCAATCTCTGCAGGAATTTTATTTTGATCCACCAAATAATACTTCTAACATTTTTTCTTGATGCGCTTTTATGTCATCAAAATTCCATTCCTGCCCCGCTTCACGAGTATTTTGATTGTCTTTGCATTTTTGCATCATAATCATAAACTTGATTGATGCCACACTGACCTGCTTAATCTTTCCGGAAGCATCCAAGTAATGGTCGAGCTTGGTTTTCGGGCTCCAATTTGAACCGGAACTATTCGCCTCGCTACCAATCATGGCGTAGTTACCCAGGCAGTTTATTTGTTCTTCATTCGGCGCACCATTTTCTCCATTTGCATTGGCTTGCGGGTAGTAATGCTCCAAACTCCTGCGCGTTCTCGAAAAATAAAACTGTTCGAATACTTTCAGCCCAAAATCACCACATCCAAGTGTGTCAAAAAATTCCTTTCGTTCTTTACTGCCTTCTTTTGTCTTTTCGCCGCGAAGCTTATCAGTATATTTTGCCCACAATTTATAGTCAAGATAGTTGAAAACAAACAACGGAATACCCTTTGATTTTTCAGTGCCATCTCCATAAATTGCAGTAAAATCAAAATTGCCCTTGCTTGGCGTAATAATGAGTGGATTGTCACTTAGGATAGTTTTATCGAAACTACCGGGTTTAGGCGTATTAATTTCGTTAAGGTTCGCAGCCACCAAATACACTTCTGTGAAGTATTTTTCCGCCAACCCTGATATGAATTCGCAATACATGCTAATATCCCTGTCGTTAGAACGGAACAGATACAGCAAGCAATAGAAGAGATAATTTTTCCTTTGCCTTGCCGTAAATGATACCTCAAACATCGAAAGCAACTGAACCAATTTTTGATGACGATCGCTTTCGCTGTCAAGATTTTTCAGATACCCTTTTTTGCCGTCTTTTTGCCAATATTGCAGCTTCCAAGGGTTGTTCTCAATAGTGTCATCTTCATTCGAGTGATGCACGAGATAGTTGTCCAGAAGATATTTTGCCTTCAACAAGTTAAAGCCGAACCTCTTAACAAACTCATCATCAACCTGCTCAACCTGCAACTTATCAAATTCATGAATCAAATCTTTATCGTCGAGATTAAAACTCGTAGGATCAAAGCCGCTATCATCAATACGGGTTAGTTTTAACACAATAAGCAAGAAGTTTGAAAAGTCCATAATCGGCTGGAACGTATCGATTTTATCATCTTTGTCCTGCTGTTTATCTGCTCTTTTATAATTGATAAGGTCGCTGATTTTCAGTGTATTGGTGTTTTCATCCACCTTCGGTAAAGAATCAAAGTTTGAAACTTTAAAATCGAATAGAGACTGCCCGAATATTTCTTCTTCATTATATTTTTGTTGTATATAGACATTCATCTCGCTGCAAAATTCCCAAAGGCGACTGAACTTTGCCTTGTCCGCGTCATTTAGTTTTTCGATAAGGCGCGCCTTTATAATTTCGTGTTTTTCCAGTTGCTCGCCTCTGGAATTCATGATTTCAAAGTAGTGGTTTAAGTCTATGTCTTTCGGCACTTGGTAGTGAATCAGATGAACACTCTTCTGAAAAAAGTTTTTGAATTCGTCTTGGCAGGTTTTCGGAACTATCTCATTAATGGCGTTTTTGGCATAATTATACCCATTGATGATGCCATCGTCTTTTTCTTCGATTTCAAAACGAGGAATGCTCTGAATAGTGTTGTTCGATTTTTTACGAGCCCGATAAGTCAGTTTGTTTTGGAGGGAGATGCCCAATGCACCCAACACGAGATTAATTGTGGTTAGCCGCTGTTGGCCGTCAATCACTTCATAGACTTGGTCACCTTTATGGAAGGACACCAATGTACCGATATAATAGATTTTTTTTTCACGGGATTGTTTTTCTGCGGTGTACGCATCGTAGACATCCTGAATCAGTGCGGAAATCTCATCTTTTTCCCACGCATAGTTTCTCTGATATATTGGAACTTCATAGGTTGCTTTGTCGCCATTATAGATTTTATCGATGGATAGCTCTTTGAGCGGCAGAGTTTCAGTTTTCATTTTCGCCTTCCAAGAATTTATTGCTGTTGAAATAGTGAAGAAAGTTTTGATAAATGCCGTCTTCGTCCTTATCTTCTCTATTGTCATTTTTCGCCTTTATAGCGCTGTTGGGCAACGGACTCACCCTGTCGGAAAGTGCGCTTAAAAGTGAAACCGGTGAATCTGCTTCGATGATGATTTTGTATAGATTGAAAGAGTTCGTAACATCGTTTCCCATAATGTAGTTTTGCGCCGATAGCCAACCGACATTATAATACTGTGCCCTAAGCGAATAAGCCCAGACAAAGGCAAAAACCACAAATTGATCTAACATTTCCGAATCCGTTTTTAAAGGTCGTTCGGGGCAGAACCTATCAACATATAGCAAAATCGCCGTGTCAAACAACAAGCGAGTGATTCGGTTGCCAACACCATTCTTGTATGTTCTCAGGTCAAGAGTTTTTACGATATCATTATCATTGATAAAATAGCCCTCATATTTGTCGTTGTTCTGAATATCTTTAAGAATTTCAAAGTAGTGTTTTGCATAGTCAAAAAACGGTTTACCCGCCACAATTGGCGTATCCAACTGAAACGGTTTAATATTCCGTATACCTGAAACAAAAGGCATTGCGGAATTATTGACCATATCGGCGTAGGCAAATGCCCCTTTGTAGAATTGGGCGTAAGGGAAGTTGTCCTTCCGGGTGATACCCTTGAATTTGTGTATATTATGTTCGGTGAGTTCCCAAGCTTTATTACCCTTCGTCCATTCTTTCACGCGATAAAGATATTCACTGAATAGTGACGATAGTTTTTTTTGGTCCAAATCCTCCCAACTTTTTACAACCTTCTCGGTTTCCACTACATCCAAATCTTTCATCTCACGAAGATGATAAGCCTTCAGCAAATCATGGGGGTAAAGCTTTTTGCCACGAGCATTTTGCGAATCAAAGAACTGAAAGGCTTCGGATATGTTTTCTGTAATGACAACGATGAGTTCACAGTTGTTTTTGATGTAATTCAGCAGTTCTTTTTTATCCTTGTCATCGATGATAGTATTTGCACGTCTTTCCAGTGTGCGGAAGTTGTTGGGTATATTATGAGTATTATGTTGATTATTTACAAGGGGCTGTTCTAAAAAACTAATTGAATGAGCACCAAGAGCCTTAAGTAGCAACGAAAAGGTAATAGTTCGCTGTTGCCCGTCGACGATGTTATATGTTGATTCTCCCTCTTGGTGGAGGATAAGTGTCCCTACTCGGTAGGTTTCTTTATTTTCGTTTTTGGCATCAATAATGTCGTCCAGCAGTTGAATTACATTTTTTGCCGTCCATTTATATGGACGCTGATAATTCGGTATCACCAAATTAATGTCAGTAAGGGTGTTACCGTCTTTATCTTGCGTGATTTTGTCGTGCAATAACAGGTCACCGATTTTGGTTATTGCGAGTTTTAAGCAAGTGGTCAAATGATTTACTCCTTTGGGATTATTCTTTACAGCCGCATAGACGGCGGAGATGGACGCATCAATCACTGAATGATTTCTTTAAAAGCATTTTCAAAATCACTTTTCGTTAATGTTTCATTATAAAAAGGCATACCCCAGATATTGTACTTTTTAGTTTTATTCAGGATGTGTATTTTATTTTTTGTTTTTAATGATAGTAGAAATGTTTGCTTCCATGCATCCTTTTGAAGCAATTGACTCCCTTTCGGTTCAATAAATATTTGGTAGTAGACGGATATGCCTGATCCCTTCTTTCTAAGAAAAAGAATAAAGTCAGGTTCTACAGGGGTACCATCATCAAAGTTAAACAACTGGAAGTGTTTCTCATTACGGACAAGATAAATTTCATTATATTTTTTCTTTAAGGTATCATATGTCTTGTCTATATATTTTACCAAATACTTCTCTTCTGAAGTGCCATAATTATCATTGAATACATACCAGTCTTTTTTACTTAAATCGATTTGTAATTCGGTATTTGTTGTTTGACTTTGTGCTACACCGTATTCCTGATCACCACCTTCTTTAACGTAGATATTAAGAGTTTTATCTTTGAATACTTTTGATACATCATAAGGTTTAAATTCTTCAGTGCCTTTATATTCAATTTTCTCTGATTGAAGGTTTTCACTGATTCGATAAAGAACTTCTGTGGCAATATATAATTTATCATCAGGTGACAGGCTGTCAATTTTATCTTTTTGTCCTTCAACTTCAAGAGTTATCTTGCCAAGATAGTTATTGGAAGTAATAAACTCCGTAATTGAATTAACATTAGGAAGATAAGATTTTAAATTATTAAATTGATAATAATCAAGCCGCGCGAGCGCTTTTCGGATAATAGGTATACCAAAATCAATAAGATTGTAATCATGCTGCTTTTTATCAATAGCCTTTGTATCGGGAGACTCGAATATTGCGGTTGATTGAATAGCTCCTGTTTGTAGATTTACATGAAACCGATGTTCAGTAATTGTATTAGGAAGTGCGAACAAACCGCTTCTATCATGAGGGATTTGATTATTGATAAATACTAAGCCTTTTTTATAAAAACTTGATTCCTTAAAATCAAATTTTAACTGTAATTGTATTTCTTTCGATTCCTTTGCCTTTATGCCGATCTCTTGCAATGCAGTATTTAATTCTTTAATATAATCTGGATTATGAGCGCTGTGATAGTATAGTTCTTCACAAATACGAAGTTCATGGGTAATATCATCATCAAATTTTCTCTGGAATTTAGGTTGATTGTTTGATAGTTGGAAAGGGCAGTATCTTGCGCCACGACCAATTAATTGTGCCTCAGATATTGTAGTATTCCCCGGCTTGCCTGCTTTTGCATCTCTTGTATTGTACAAGCGTACAATATCAAAAAGGTTTAGGACATCCCATCCCTCATTCAGTTTATCAACAGCGAATACAGCACGATATTCATTATGTTCATCTTCAAGGGTGTTCACTGCAATCTGCTTTTCTTCACTATCTTCTTTGCTGTTTATCTCTATACATTTTTCCTCTGAAAAATCGTTCTTCAATTCTTCGATGAGGTTTTCAATAGTGATATTGTTCGCCTTGAAGTATTCAAAACATTTTTTCAAAGCAGGGTCATTGGTTTTTTGTATGGGGGCAATATCCGATTTTTTTAATGTTTTAATCTTTTCAATGAATTCAGCATAGAATTCTTTACTTTCGGCTATTGTTTTAGACTTAAAAAGCAAAACAGGCTTTATTGATTTTTTGTATTTCTCAAATACTTTCCGCCTATATTGACTTAATATAAAAGCCTGTAATGCGCGTTGGATTAAAGGTATATCGGATTGTAATACCTTAACTTCTTTTGAATAACCGTCTTTTCTGAATTGTTTTAGCGGATAGTCAAAAATGATTTTATCAGAGTATTTTGCTGTAATATCTGGATTTGCCATATCAATAGTGGCAGTAAATTCAAGAAGTATATTATCCGGGCTGGCACGAAATATCCTGTTAACAGTTCCTTCCCATGATACTATTTCGTCTTGTTCTTCCTTTGTCAGTTTCCCTCTCTTGGTATCAACATTAATATGGTGGGCCTCGTCAGATAACAAAACTATTTTCTTATTTTCAAAATCATCATAGGTCAGAGAGTTTTCTCTTGGTGTGTTCAGTCGTGAATGAAGCCCCTGGATTGTTGAAAAAACGATATTGATGCCTTCATCGTTTACAACTTGGAAATTATCAACTTCACGAACGGCTACTTTCTTGTCTCCAAATGATATGGTTTCAGAAAATAGGTATTTTGAAGAAAGAGGATTTAAGAAATTATCACGGGTCTTATTTATGATATTTGTACTGTTTACAAAAAACAGAAAATTGCGGTAACCTTGATTGTATAGATAAATTATTGCCCCTGCCATAATAAGTGTTTTACCGCTTCCAGTGGCCATGTGAAAGAGGAGTTGAGACGGTTTTTGTTTCAATTTATCATTGCCTAAATAATACAAAAACCTACCAAATGCTTCTATTTGATAAGGGCGTAATTCAAAATTTGCATTAAGATTGTTTTTTAGAAATATCGGAATTTCCGGTAGTGAATTACCAAGTTCAATATATGCGGTGATTTTTTGTTCTAATGTTTGAGGCATAGTCACACCTCGCCATAGAACATTTTATTCAGCTTTTTATCAGTTTCGGAAACATTATAATCATTATCATCAATTTCACTGTAATTAACATACATTTGGTTTTTATCCAGAATCTCTATGAGGAAGTTTTTCTGGTCTTTTAAAGAAAATTCTTTGAAGTCAGAAATATTTTCATTTATGCTCTTTGAGTCAACTTTATAGCTGATGAATGCTTTTTTCTGCATTTCATCCCAAATTGAGAGAAGCTCTTTAGTTGAATTAGCTTTTTTGATTTTATTTATGTATGCTTCATTTAATTCCATAAGTTCGCAGTAGATGAACGAACCAGTCTTCTTATTCTTTATAACAGAATTTATTCTTTCCCTTGTAATCGTTTCTACATAATCCATTTGTTCGCAAATAATAAACTTCCGATTTCCATTATCTGCTTCATTCAAATCAAGGACAGCATGAGCAGTTGTGCCGCTTCCGCCAAAAAAATCTAAAACAATTGCATCTTTATCTTTTGAAACAACTGCATGGAGACAATCGTAAACATTATATAATGACTTTGGAAAATTAAATCGATTATTGGGTACTAAAGAACTAACAATTTTTGTCCCATATTCATTTGCGTCATATCTTGAATCTACCCATACGGTTTTATAAGTTCCGAAATCTTTGCCAATTTCAATTTCATATCCATTTTTCGATTTTTTTACACGTAATAAATTTTTTATTTCTTCTACACTTTGACGAGCATATCTCCATTTCCGTTCTACTCCGTTTGTATCAATAGGGTATATGTAGTATTTATTGCCTTTTTTTTCGGTCTGTTTAGGGTGAATATTATTGTCCAGCACATCACCAAAGCCAATGATTTCTTCATTTTCAATAATGACTGGATAAAAACAGTTTCTGGCATCTTCTCTTAGTGATTCGCCACCCCAGTTTCTTAGGTTAGACCAATAAATCTCTGATTCATCAATTTTACGTTCTCCAATGCTTATACTGCCTTTGGGGATAATAAAAAACGCATACTCATGTGTGTAAGAAAAATTTGAACCTTGTACTCCTCTTGGATTATGTACTATTGTTATTATATGTAATTCATGATTTGGAAATAATTCTTTTACAAGCACGCCAAGTTCTAAAAATTCATTATCATCTATTGCAATAATAAATACACCATCTTTAGAGAGTAACTCCTTGGCCACTTCTATTCGATTTTTCATAAATGTAAGCCAAGTTGATTCATTAAAACTATTATTATAAATGAATGTATTTGCATTACTATCGGGGTTGTATGGTGGATCAATATATATACATTTTATTTTACCAGAATATAATTTCTTTAAAGAACATAATGATAATAAATTATTACCTTTCAATAATAAATTTTCATTCAATATTTCAAATTTATCATTTGAAGTAAGTACTATACCTTTTTTCCCTGAATAACGACTAAAATTTGTTATAACTTTAGGTGCGCATAGTCTTTCAATTTCATCAGGTGCAAGAGTTTCATTCCAAAATATTTCTTCTCGTTCTTGGTCCTCTTTTGTTTGACCACCTTCTAAAATACAATCCTTATAAGGCCAAGCTAATACAACTTCTTGACTTTTTGAAAAATATTCACCATTCTCATTGACAATACCAATTTTATTTTTAAACGCAGTGTAGCTGTCTGGAAGAAATTCTTTATTTGAAACAAACTTTTGAAAATTTATTTTGTCAAAAACCAGTATGCCATCAACTTCCGTAAAAAAGTGTTTTTTTATCTTTTCATTTTTCAATAAGAGCTTTATAAGTGAAGAATCCATGGCCAGGGCGAGTTCTATTACTTTATTTTTTAATAACTTTCCTTCGGCAGATAGTCTTTCGTCTTTAGAAAGCAACTCGGTTAAATCATTTAGTAAATTCTGCATTTAATACCTCATTATTGATATATACGAATAACTCTTATATTTAAGTAAAATATATTTTCTACCCTTTTATTCATCCTTCGCTCCCACCACTGATGGCGGGTACCCCGTTTAGCTTGGCTTGCAATGGTATATAACGTCTCAATCATAGCCGGCGCCGGCTGAAGATCAGTGTACCGAACGCCCCGCCTGCAAGGCGTGCACTAACTTCTCCAAAACCGCGTCGCAGATGTCGGGACAAGCACGAGTGCCGAATCTACATGCGTGGTTATTTGTTATCCCCGCATGGAATGATATGCTATGGTTTATTATACGACGAGCATATAAATTCTTTTTTATATAAATCTAAATAATCCTTGCATGGCATAGCATAATGTACTTGTTGTTTTTCACAAATATCAATTATTATTTTTGTAAAATCATAACCATTGATCGATGATAACCCATATGCAAAATTGCCTAACCGCTTCTGGAATGGCCTAAATCCTTCAATCCTATTTAAACATACAGGTTTAATAAATTCCTGAAATCCAATAATATTATAAGAATTATTTTCTTCTTTAATAAATTCAAGATCATCAACATTTGTTCTCGTCCATATATAATATAATTTATTATTGTTTATTGAAATACCAATAACAAGTACGACATTTGCACCATCCAAATATGCCGCGAGATTTTTTCGTGAACTTATATAATGAGAAATATCAGAAATAGGAATTCCCAAATTATTTTCATCTATACCGGGAAAATGTTTTTCAACATCATAATTATGATATTGAATATAATATTTACCAGCGTGTTTTCTTCTTTTCGAATCCAACTTTACTAATTCATTTGGCGGTAAAAACATTAAATTATATGCTGGTTTTTCAAGATCAATATAATAATATTCACGTTCAAGTAACTCATTGGGGCTGCATTCTTCAATAATTTCAAAACGAAAACACCCATATTGTCCTTCTTTAAAAACTTGTTGAAGCATACCATACTTAACAAATGCTTTTCTAAGAATTGTCTCATTACTATAAACAGTTAATGCTGATGTATGCTGTTTCCATCTTCTATAAATATCTTTGGATTGCCCAATGTATGACTTCCCATTTTTAATATTTACTATTCTATAAACACCATTCATATATTAAAAAGGATCTCCATTTTTATGTATGTCGTCTAACGTCTCAAGCATAGCCGCCATGTGCCGAGTGCCCCGCAAGCCAGGCGTGTTTTAGCTTCCCCAAAACCGCGCCGCAGCTGGCAGGATAAGCGCGAGGCCGAGCACCGCAGCGAGCCTTAGCGAGCGAGGAGCGGAACGGTTATGCATTGTTGGTCGAAGCGACCTAATAAATATAAGTTGAACCGCATGAGCCAAGGAAGGCGAATGCGGGATTAATTATCAATTCTAAATGCTATAAATTGTATTCAATTCTATTGTGAATCATATATTGTCCAAGTTGCACAATTGAGAACTCCACCATATTTTGCGAGTCCACCCGAATTTATACCTACTACATTATCTGAACCGAATATTTGTATAAATACTTTTTCAGCTTCTTTGTCGAATATATCATTATTAAATTTTGGAAATACAACAAAAGTACCAACTTGTAAATAATTAATATATAAACCTTCTGCCGATTCATTACCACTATCGTAAAATGGTAATTCTATTATGTCCAGGTTTTTTGACAAAAGCAGTTTTGTTAGTTTATCATATAATTCTAAATCAACTTGTTGATTTTGGTTTACTCGATTAATAAAAACTTGCTTTTCATTTATAAAACGAACTAACCCATCAGCATGTCCCGTTGACTCAAATTGTTCTGGATATTTAGGAATTATAATAATTTCAGATTGGAATATACTTTCAAGCTCATTAATTATAGCGTTTATATTTTTAAACTGATAAGAATTATCTTCAATCACTTTATTTGTTAAAATAACTTTTTGAGAAGACTTGACAACATTGCCACCATCAAGAATTATTTTACTATATTTAGGTTTGATGATTTTATTTTCTAATACGGCAAGAACCTGATTTGTTAATGATGTTGATTTTAATTTATATTTTGAATTATTATGGCTACAGTAATATGATGGATTGAAAATAAATTGAACGAAATCTTTTTTATCGACTTGAATAGGCATGTAATCTCGACAAAAATAATCTCTTGTTTCAATAAGGATTTTAAAAGAATATTTATGACTGGTAACGTAATCTTCCAATTGACTGACAAATTTTGGGAAATGTAATTTTGTTTTTTCAGAAATATAAACCGTATTAGTTTGTCGATCAGAGATCATTACAGGTCACCAATATTTATAAAAATATTTATTGAATAAATTTTGTCACCTTTTAATCAATTCACCTTCTCCACCACATTTCGGACATTTAGATCCAAGTACTTTTGCAGCATTACATTTAGTACAAAAAACTGAACCACATTTTTTACATTTAATTAAACCCACTGATAAACCTTTCTCACCACAGTTAGGACATTTATTTGAAAGTGCCATATAATTC
The DNA here is from genome assembly GCA_017999915.1 of Spirochaetota bacterium. Lineage (NCBI taxonomy): Bacteria > Pseudomonadati > Spirochaetota > Spirochaetota bacterium. The sequence continues at coordinate 48,556 of JAGNKX010000003.1, read as the reverse complement.
TCCAATAATAGAATATTTAAAAACTTGCAAAAGGTCTTTTTTCATTTTAAAAGTATATAAATTAATAATTCAAGTTATAATTTTTCAATTTCCCGAGCGATTAAATTAAATAAATTCCAGAACTTATAATAGATAAACCTCCCCGTTGCAAGCTTCGGGGAATCCTGGAATAATATTTTCAATAAATAATCGTAGCAAGACACGATGATTATACCCCAAGAGATAATAATATTATCTCATTTTGTCTCTTGTACGCGAAGGAGATGTTTTAATTTCATCCATTTTTGGTATTCTTACTTTTTTCTTATTTCCATTTATTTTTAATGCCTCATCAACAATCTTTTTTAGAATTGAGTCTTCAGGAATAATTTGCATATCGGTTGAATTTATTTCTTTAATTTGACCAGTAATAGTATTGGCAATTAATCCTTTTAATGATTTAGCTACCCAACCTTCTTTATATAAAAATATTTGCATTTGGTAAATACTTTCTTCTAAAGCTGTACGCATTCTCATTGAAAAAAGAATAGTGTCTTCTGATGGTTTTTCTATAGATTCAGGATCAATATAGAACATAGTAGTATCATCATTAGATTTAGTGGCACCTATATACATCCATTTGCCATCCATTTCACCTTTTGAAAAAACTTCTACCTGAAAAATACATAAACCAATAAAAATAATAAGCGATAAATAGATCTTCATTGAATATCTCCACTTGATTATTAAATTATATAGTTTAAATCTATTTCTAACTATATAGATTTGTTATATTATAGCCCGCCACGGAGGGCGGGCAAAAAGGCCATATGGTCGTTTCGCACAACATTTCAAGCATAGCCGAACCTGGCGAAGCCAGGTTGCCGAGCGCCCCGCCAGCAAGGCGCGTTTTAACCTCCCCCAAACCGCGCCGCAGCTGGTGGGATAAGCGCGAGGCCGAGCACTGCAGGCGGCCTAAGCCCGCCGAGGAGCGGAGCGGCTATGCTTTGTTATATGAAGTCGCACCGACTTGAAACCAACCAGTCAGCCAAAGCCACGAATAACGTAGGCTGTTAATTATAATCAATCGTTATGCCATAATTCAATAATAGTGGTGTTATAAATTCATAATATTTTGGAAGTAACTTCTTAAATAAATCCCTACGTTTATCAAAATTAGATTCTTTTGAAATTTGCTCAATGATTAAAGTTAACTTTTGATGCAAAACATTTTTAAATAGTTCTTCAAAATTATGTTGCTTATCGATCTTGTTAATATTTTTAAACTCATTAATTAAACTCGAAATTGTTCTATTTCCAATAATAGTAAATTTTTGTTGTATTTCAATGGGTCCAAAACTACTAATTACTTCAGAAATTGTTGAAATTATAATGTCTTGTGGCAATATATCTTCGAGCTCTTGATCAGTAATAGTTGAATAATAGTGAAATTTTAAATTGTTCCTAAGATTCGAATCATGTTTTTCAAGTTCACTTTTTAAATTTCTTCCAGGGCTATCATAGTCTAATATAAGAATCCATTCTGAATCACGAGGAATTATTTTACTTCTAAAAAATGTTGAAATATTTTTAGTCCCGCCACCATCAAGTAGCTCATAATCAGAAAATGTATTTTCTCTTTTAGGTACACAATGTTCAATAAACGAGTTGAAAAGGTATAAATCTGTTGTACCTTCAAATACAACATTTTTATTGCTAATTGAAAACTCATCAACACTTGTCCCAAGTGCTTCATAAATGACGGATTCTTGAATAATATTATTCCTTTCAACAGGTAGTAATCTTGTTATTTCTCTATCTTTTTTTACAATAATATTCCTTTTCAAATTGCTTCTATCAATCATAAAAATAGAATGGGTAGCATAAAAAACATAATTATTACTTGAAAGCTTTATTAGTTCTTCTTTCATAAAACGTACACCACTTGGATGTAAATGTGTTTCTGGCTCATCAAGAACTAAGATAAAGTTTGAGATTATTTTACTCTCTGCTTCAGCAGCGATTGTTAAAATAAATGAAATAAATGTTTTAAATCCTTGCGAGCGAGATTCCATATCATAATAATTACTAATAGAACTACTTGGATCAGTAACATGGATCGTAATTTGCGCTTCTTCTAAATCAATATTTAATAGTTGATCATAATCATTCCATATTCCTTTAATGTATTTATTAATATCCTCAGTTAATATATGTGAATCTCTTCTACGTAAGCTTGAGTCAAGTTTCCAAGCATTGATTTTTTCAATCAATTCTTCTTCATCATTAATTATTAATCTATTTGATAGTAAAAAAATATTATAAAGTGGAGCTGAATTTGTATAAGGATCATCATTTTTAATTAATTCATCATAAGTTATTTCTGATGGCAGTAGATATTTTTTATCATATTCCCAATAAATAACATTAGGAATTGCTTTATCAAGATAAGGATTTAATTGACTATCTATAACTTTTCTTACATAATCAATGTCTGCTTCTTCGAAATTATTAATCTGATCTTCTGGTATAAGGTCTTTATGTATAATTTTAATTGTTGAAAGCGGATAATCAATATCTTTGTGTTTTATCATTATCTCAGCAGGAATCGTTGTATTGTCTTTAATTTTATAATAATTATCTGATATATTTATTTCGTATGTTCCACTATGGCTCTTGAAACGCTTATAAGTATCTTTTTCTTTAGCCATATATTTCGTTACAGAATAATTAATAATTTTAAAATGCTTAATCAATTGATCTTCAGGTAAGATCGTTAGAGTATTAATGTGATCAGTAATATGTTTGTTGACCTCTTTTGATTCATCATCTGTTAAATTGAAAATAAAGTGAACTTTTGGCAGTTCATCATTGATTTTTGATTTATCTTTTATATCTGCTGAATAACTTGTATCTAAGAATCTGATAGCATTTAATAAATTCGATTTACCAGATTCGTTGGGGCCAATAAAACATATACAGTTATTATTTATAATAATACGTTGGTTTACTATACTCCGGTATGATGAGATTTTTATTTCAGATAAATTCATGATCACCTCCATCATAGAAGTAATAATTTATATTTTAATCAACGCCGCCACGGATGGCGGTGCCCTGAACCCGTTGGGCGGTGCGATTTCATATAACAATCAACAAACGAATTACGGTTATAATACAGAAAAACAATATCACCAATCCAAAACCACAATAAAAGCCCTGCCCTTTATTGGGCGACATACCCTATACCAGCATTGGATTAGTTATATGGCAAATGTATAAGTGAACAAATTTAAATTTAATAAACTCTGTCTATCATGACTATTTCAAATAACTGATTATAACCTTTATAATGATCATTTTGACATTTTTTTTAACGCGACCTCAATGGGTGAAATATTTTTATTAAATATATACGAATCATGAATGTAGTCTTGAAGAAATTTTGTGATGACGCCTTTATCTTTAAAATAATTTTTTTGAAAATCTTCATCGTAGAATAATTCAATTAGATTATCACCACAGCTAATATCTCCTGTTATTGAGGTGCCGGAAGACCATACCGAATTGTATTCATCATTTTCAAGTGCCTTTTTCAAGGCCTTCACGCATTGTTTATCCCCGATTTCGCCAAGTGCCCATGCGGCCATCCACCTGATTTCATATGAATATGTATTAATGATTTTAATTAATGGGTCAACTGCTCTCCTATCTTTTAATTTTCCAAGAGAATATATAATAGCTATATTTTTAAGTATGAACTGAGGTTCTCTTTCATCAATATCATAATCAAGAGAATCAATTAATGGTTCGACAGCTTTCACGTCCCCCATATTACCCAACATATATGCAGCAACCCAGTTATCTTTACATTGCTCAATAAAATCATCAACAGTGGCATTTTTTAACCAAGCAACTTTTTTCTTCAAAAACTTAATCATTTCAGCATCAACATCAATTTTTTTGGCGCCATGTTCTATCAAATAATTAACAATTGCATCGTTACCAAATTTTCTTGCCATCACAAGTGCTGTTTGACCATTTTCATTTTTCGAATTGATGTTGGCGCCATGTTCTATCAAATATTTAACCATATCTAAATTGTCAAAATATACAGCAGCCGACAATGGTACAAAATGATGTTCTTGGTAGGGATTGATTTCAGCACCATTATCAATTAAATATTTCACTATATCTATTCTATTTCCAGTTACAGCTTCGTATAATGCGTTGCATCCTGACTCAAATTTCGAATTGACATCTGCTCCTTTTTTAATTAAAGTTTTAATAATTTCAATATTTCCTTTTTCAGAAGACGCTTTTATCAATGTTCTATTATTAATCTTAGCTCCTTTTTCAATTAAATAATTAAATAATTCAATTTTACCATATTCAACAGCAATATTTAAAATAGTATCTCCTGAATTATTTTCAGCATTGACATCTGCTCCTTTTTCGATAAGAAGCTTAATCAAATCAAATTCATTTTTATAATCTTTAGTGTCATTACTTCCCGAATTATCTGCATTAATGCAATTCAAAGCAGTTTTCCCATTATTTGAAACCACATTAATATTAGCTCCATTTTCAATCAAATATTTTGCTGCAGTATAGCTACTGCTCCAACACGCATACATTAGTGCTGTTTCTCCATGATTATCTATAACATTAAGATCAACACCTTGGTTAATTAATTCTTCTATCTTCTTACAATCATTAGCTTGGGCAGCATTAAATAAAGCTTTGTTTGATATTTCTTTGGTCATCATTTATTCCTTATATTGAGTATACTTATTTCTTATTCACTTATTTATTATCTGTCAAGAATATTAACAATGTATTAGTATAGTGGATTTTGTCTAACATAATAGTATCCACGAACATTATACCATGATGTTATGTGATACTAATCAAGGCATTAATCATTTATATACCGATGACTTGCCTGCTTTTTCACCGAATATTTCTATTCCACTTGTATTAGCGCCCCCTGCCCTACAAACACCAGAACCCTTTCAATCACCTTTTCACCCATCCTCTCCTCCACAGCCTTCGCATACTCCTCCAGTTGCAAGTCATACCTATTCTCCCGGACCACTTCTTCCGGCCTCTTCTTCCCCAGAGATGTTGTCTTATAATCCACAATCTTCAGCTTACCCTGGTGCCGATACACCAGGTCAATAACACCGGAGACAACCTCACCCTTCTCATTCTTCCTGGTATAGCCGAACTCCATGTACCGCTCATCAGAATTTTTAATCTCCTGATAGATCTCCGATGAAGCAAGATTCTCCGCATATTTCACCAGCCACTGTTCCGCATCGTCATCAAGCTGATATTTGGAGCAAAGATTCTTAATATTTACCCGGTTCTTTTTTTTATCGTCAAGCTCATCAAAGCAGAGTGCCGCCAGCTCATGAAAAGCCGTGCCCACCGTAGAGGAATCATCATCGGATAGAATCCATGAATCGGAGCTGATTTTTCCGGTAACAGACTCGACACTATCGATTGATTTAAAATGAACCGGCTCAGGCAGTTCAATAATGGGAATACTCCGGTCATCTATACTATCAACCGGAGAGTCATTTTGATCTATGACAAGGAATGTTGAATTACCGACGGCTTTATGTATTTGCATCCTGTTCAACTGTTTTGTATTTAAGAGTGCATCATTTATAATGTTGATAAAATTTTCCCGATATTGAGTGGTCAGAAAACCAAGATAACTGTTTTCAGAGACTTCATCTTCCAGTGGCGGCACTGATATGACAAGGTGCTTCTCCGCCCTGGTGAGGGCCACGTACAGAAGCCGCTTTTTCTCCTCCATGTGCTGGATGCCGGATACGGCATTCGCCATACTATATGACACCGGCCTTCCGGCTGATGTGATAAAGCCCATCGTGGAATGAAACCCGTCATCCATGAGCACCGACGCATGCTTGAATATCTCCCTCCCCTGCTGACTTTTCAGGTTTTTAAGGCACTGCACGAATATCACCATGGGATATTCAAGGCCCTTAACCGAATGTATCGTGGAAAGCCGTACGCTGTTCCGACCCGGCGCCTCATACAGGGCCGTGCCTTCTTCAGAGCCGCCAATGAAAATCAGGCGCTCCAGCTCCTCCACGAATCTTTTCAGGTCAGTGCCATTGTCAGCTTCAAACTTCTGCGCAACCTGTATCAGCTTTTCGAGGTTTGCCGCGCGCTGTTCATAGTCATCGAGGTGGCGGTATACTGTCTTTAGATCATATCGGTCAATGATGTAAGCAATGAGATCCGATATGGACATCACGTCTTTTGCCTGCGCCAGGTCGCGGACCAGTTCCCGAACCAGATCAACGTCCTCCCTCGCAAATATATCGAATACGTCGCCATCATCAAGGCGGAACACGCTGCTCCGAAGTGCACCGGCAAGAAAAAACTTTTTGATATATTTCCATTCCGTTTTGTCGTAAAAACCAGAGATAAGCCTCAATGCCAGGAATATCTCCTGCACTTCCTTCGCCTCATACAGGTTGCCGTCAGCGCGCACGGTGGGGACAATACCCCGGGCAAGGAGCTCTTCTTTGAGCATGTCCATTCCCGCTCCGGAATCAAATAGTATCGCTATGGCTTTTTTGTCCTGTCTTATCAGGTCAGTTATATCCCTGTATTCTTCGAGATCCCCGCGGCTTATCTTATTAATAAACCGGGCGATATTTTTATACTCCAACTTGTCGTTTTCCGGAATGTCCTCTTCTGATGCTTCACCAGGATCAAATGGAGGCGTAGTAAGCCACGTTACGGTGCCATCATGCCTTGCCTTCCTCTTCGACTCAGGCTCCAGGGGATTATAGCAGATCGGCCCGGCTGAATCCATGCGGAGGGACTCAACTTTTTTCATCAGGTCCCGGAGTGCCGGATTTTTCACAATGATTTTCCCCGGAACCTTCTCAGCGGTCATGATCGGCCCGCAGCAGTCATTCACGAAATCGAGAATCACCTTTTCGCTTCGGAAATTCACCGCGAGAGGGATTGATGTTGCCCTGATATCACTGCAGGCCTTGCGGAACACCTGCACCTCGGCCCCCTGGAAGGAGTAAATGGACTGCTTCTCGTCACCTACCAGGAATACGTTGGCATTATTCAGCCCGGCAAGTTTGCTGAACATGTCCCACTGGACCTCGTTGGTATCCTGGAATTCGTCGATCATGAAATACCTGATGTCCGGCCTGGCCTTTCCCTCCATGATGAGCTCATAGGCGGTATTTATAATTATATCAAAATCGATCCGGTTCATTGCCTTAAGGCTTTCCATGTACTTCTTATAAACCTGTTCCAGCAGGAAATGAACCTTGCTCAGGGCCTTATTAAATGCAGCTTCAGCATTATCATCATGGGGATGCCTGAGCTTCATTATCTTTGCCAGGCAGCCATTCTGAAATTCATCCCTCAATTCCTTTCCATCATCGAGCACATTGAATATCCTCACTGTTTCAGGAAATCCTTTGTCCGGGTCAATTACGGATTCAATACATTCGATGAAGAATGCCCTGTATTTTTTGTAGTTTTCGGGATTTTTAGCGTATTCTTCCAGTTCATCAAGCAAACGGATGGCATCCTGAAAGAGATTCATGTTCATGGTAACAACGAACCTTGCATAAAGCTCATGAATCGCCTTCAGTGTGAGGGATCTGTCAATGAAATTCTTTACGGTCCGTCTGAATTTAGCGTCAGACATATATTTTCGGGCCACAGCATTGAGCTTGAATGTGCCGATATCGTCAATTATTTCAAAAAAAGTATCTTCATGGGCTGTTATAACCGAATGGAGTGTTTCATTGAAGAGGATATTTCTCTCATCTTCACTTATTACTTCCGGAGAAAGGTCAAGGGCCATCAGATCCGAATAGGCCCTGACAATGCCCAGTGAGAAGGAATGGATAGTTGATATGTGGGAATAGATCATGTCGACCTGGCATTCTTTCAAGACCTTCTGTACAAAATCAACGGCTTTTGAATAATGCGCCAGGGCATTGATGATAGTCTCATCTTTACCTGGTTTGCCTTCGGTCGCATTAATTATCTCTGATATAAGCCCATTGATCCTGTCCCTCATCTCCGATGCCGCTGCCTCGGTGTATGTCATGGTGACGATTTCGTGGGGCATGGCCTTCCGGCCAATGGCGTTCTTTTCATTAAACTTGTTCTTATCAGAATAGGCGTCATTGAAAAACTCGAAGCCCAATAACAGATTCACATAACGCCGGGCAAGGGTAAAGGTCTTCCCTGTGCCTGCTCCGGCGGATATTGAGATGTTTTCTGTTATATTGTAGCGTGACATGTTAAATTAAAATTACTTATTAAGGTCTTCTCACTTAAAAAAGTTAGTTCCTTATAGATAGTTGATAGATTATTTTCTCTGGGAGACTTAATGATAAAATATCTTTGATTTCTTTTGAATCAAAATTATTTGTTACAGATACATTGTCAGATGTAAACTTTAAAGCGGAATCACCCATCCAACCCATTACAGGTAAGTTGCATTTTTTCTGTATCCCCATTATTATTAATGATTCTATTAATGCTAAATTTACACAATCAGGCTCTTCATCAACATTCGATAATATGATTAGAGTTTTATTTACTATATATTCACCTACTTTTTTTAAACTTTTAGAACCATCTGGACGGGAATAGTATTTCAAATATTCATCTTTCGATTTCAATCTATGTATTTTATAAATATCGTCGTCGAAATACTCAATCTTACTGGGCAACCAGTATGTTGCGTTTATATATCTTTTATAATGTTCTTGAATTCTTTTATTAAAATTATTAGTTTTTCCAACATAATAGATTTGACACCCATTTTTAGTTGGATAAACAAACAAATAAATACCATGGTGATTTAATAGACCTTCATAACCATTTTTAAATTTTGAAAAATGTACAATTTGATTCCAATTAACTTTCCAATTCTTCATGTGATACCTCATGGATCAAATTTGTGAGACAATCAATTCTCACTTCCTTTCTGCATATCCTAACAAACCCGCACCACTCGCATGCATCTTCATCAAGGGAAAATCTGAAATCGCCTTTTCTGATATTGGCTACTATATTCTTGATTTCATTTTTCATGTTCTTTTCATAATCCGGGTCATCCAGGACTTCGGTATTACCATTTCTGCCTGTCGTTTTCTTTTCAAAGGAGAAAACACCATTCTTGTAACTCACCCTGGAAAACTCGCCACCTTTATCTTTGAATGTCAGGAGAAAAGATTCAACAGCTCTGGAGCCATCCTTGTTGAAACGCTTATTTGCCAATAAGGAATATACAGGAAGCTGAAATTCCTTGAACGAGGTCATTTTTCCCAGGAGATTATCCCGCACATCATCATCGACTTTTTTCGTTGGCTTGTAATCAATGAGGATCACCCGGTCATCGGCAATATCCACTCGATCAATGAATCCCTTCATCGGAATTCCTTCAATGTCGAACTCTGAAGGCTCGAATTTATATTCCACCTCATGGATATTGCGGAGCATGTAGCCGTATGTGTTATTCTCATTATAGACGTAATCAAGGAATTTCAGGAGCACACCCCTGTCCTTATCATTCTCCGGCTCCCCGTCAAGGCCCTTCGTGAGTTCGTATAGCTGCACACGATGTTCAATGGACTCTTCGATGTTATCCTCTTTAATAATCTCCCTGAACGCGGCTTCGGCAATGGACTTCATCTTCTTCTTTATCACGGCGTTAAGAGACGCCGGCATCCTGATGCTCCCGTCAATGACTCCCCGGCCGAACATTTCGAAGCAGGCATGGGCTATGGTTCCCATCTGCATGGGGTCAAAACCCTCGGTTGTTGAAGGCTCCTTAAGCTTCAGCACTGTGCTGAAAAAATACTGGAGGGGGCATTTCGCATAGGTGTTGAACTGCGAAACAGAAAAATACGGCATTTCTTTATTAAAATTTGCAACGATTCCGTCATAAGCTGTGAATTCAGGAGATATGAGTGACGCAATGAATTTCTCGGCATTATCATCAAGCCTGACCCGTACAGGCTCCTGCTGCGAGAGAATATCTTCCTTGTTCAACACTCGGTATTTGATGTTATCGGGAATTATATATGGATCGAGTTTTTCAATATCAGGGACCCTATCAACAAGCAAACGGGCAAATTTAAGCTCCATCCTGTCCTCATTGCCTGCCTTTACCACATACACGTTTGTATTATTGGTGAATACTTCATCGATATGAAATGCGCTCAAGAGCCAGGAGTTGTTCTGGCCAAAGACTGATACCATATCACGGGGTCCGTAGAGGAAGTTGCCGGAAGGGACCAGCGGAATATTTTCAGAATCGACACCGATGAGGATTACATGCTCGAACTGCCGGTGCACGAGCTGGTTCAGCTCCTGCACATGGATGCCGGGCTTTTTATGATACACGAATTCCCCCCGCAGGGACTCGTTGACAAAACGGGCCAGGTCCTTTTTGCGGATCTCCAGCTTCGACAGGCTGCGCAGGTGGGCGATAAGATTTTCGATGGCTCTGAGGCTCCCCTTCGTGGAATCATGGATCCCCGCCAGGAAAGGATCATCGAGCATTTTCCTGATGGAATGGTACCGGGCCATGAGCATCTTCCGCGCTTCCTCAAGGCTTTTACCCTTCCCGAGATAATCTATGAGATCCTGAAATACCGGGAAATGATAGAGCGGCATGCCCTGTGTTACAAAAACCGGAAGTTCGTATTTCGCAAATACCTGTTCGAAACTCAGAAGATATTTATCCAGCCTGCCCGCGGCAATGACAATATCATTGAGATCACAGCCGGTTGTGATCAGGATTGTTTTTGCAATCCGGGCTGCCTCTTCGATTTCATTGTAGCGGCTGAACACCCTGTTTACATGGATATTCCTGAGCCGGTTTGTCCTGTCTTTTTCTGATATTACAGCTTTCGGATGCTTCCTGATCTCTTCGTAAATTTCATTTTCAATGCCGCTGCCCCAGAGGTGAATGCCGGATTGCTCGAATTTATCATAATAAATGGTTTCATAACCGTTCAGGGCATTACCGCTCCTGATCCTATCCAGAACGAAAAGCTGTATATCAGCATAATCCACCAGGTTCCTTTTTCTTTTGGCTTTTTCAAAGGCATCGAAAAGCCGTTCCAGATCATGCAGTTTTTCTGGAGGGTACTTGAAATGCTTTATATCGACATGGTTCGATTTGACCATGTAAAAGAACTGCAGGATTGCCGCTGCGGTATTTGTATATGATTCGAAATCGTTCTTCAGAAATCCGAAATGCTTTACTTCGATGCCCTTCAGAGCTTCTTCCAGAAGCAGGCTTTCTTCTATTCCGCCTGCCTGGCGGAAGGCAAGGTTCTTGCCGGAGGAAGCAAATGTCGTATAGACATACTCCTGGAGGGTGAAGGTCTGCAAAAAGCCTTTACCATCATACTGTCGCGCAAAATCCCTGGCCCGCTCACGGGTGGGTGATATGAAAATCGATTTTGTCAGCATTTCAGAAATGAAGTTTATTTATCTTACAATTATTGGTTAAAATGTCAATATAAATTTGAATAAATTATCAAAGAATCTATATGTAAATTAATATTAATATTTTCGATTTTTTGTCACCTTATAGCATATAGAGTCTTACGGTAATTTTGCAATTACAGTTAATGATGGAATTTCTATCTGACTGAAAATTCATTTGATATCATCATCACCAAACGTTATTTGTTTCTTCACAGGGCACTCTTCAATCTAAATGTTTTATTATTTCAGGAAGCAGGTTCACCAATATCTCATCAAGATCTTCAGAGCCATATTCATTGAAAAAATAATCCTTCATCAATACATTTACTTTTTCATTACTGTTCAGTATGTCAACGACCCTACCATCAAGAATTACCTGGTTTCCTTTAATCAACACAATTGCTTTATATCGACGCGAGTTAATCTCTTTATCATTGATAAGTTTTAATAATTTCTTGCTGTTATTACTGAGCATATCGTCATTTCTTATCCTTAGTTCGTTATTATTAAGAAGATTACATTGCCACTTAATATATGACTGAAATCCCCAATATCTTTCTGCGGCAATTCAAATAATTTCTTACCGTGAATCAATCTACCTCTATCCATTTTACATCTTTCCGGACATTATTCTTCTGCAGGAAATTCATCAAATCCCCCATGGACATGATTTCATTTTCATCAATCGTTGCCAGTTCATCATCCCCGCTGATATAAGCTATTCTCAGTTGTCCTGATGCATTAAGAAAGTCTCTAACAAATGGAGGATATTTATTATCTATAATCTCTATCATTATCCGGTATTCATTTCCCCATGCTTCAATAAGCAACTGATTAACAAGGCCAGACTGGCCCTCATTGCCGGGGTTTCTATCGCTGAATAAAAAATAATATACAGCATCCTCGCATTCATCCGCACATAAACGCAAACTAATGTTAAATTGCCTGAAATTGCCCAGATAAGTTTGTTCATGCACATCCGCGTCATGAAGTTTCTTTTTCATGGCATCAAAATCATCCAGTTGATACAGGCACGAAGTAATGTTGTTTTCCTTGAAGAAATCAAACAACACATCAATAAATGCAGTGAAATGCTTAAGTTCCGATAATTTCATAATCATCCCCTTCTCAAATATATTTAGCGCACCGGATTCACTTCAAGGGATATTATGGATAAAATATTAGTGATAATGACCATACAATATTTATTTATCTTTTATTACCATTACAAATCAGCAGACAGGAATTTGATATACCGTCAAGGTAGAGGTTATCATTTTTTTTGGGCTTCACATATTATGAAGTTCTTGCCTGATTTTATTGCTACCATTCAGACACTATAGACGTTACAGACCACATCTCATTTCCGGAATTATCCATAATTTTCTTGATTCCGGGATCGCTATTTTTATACTTTTCTTCCTGATTGGACAGGAGATTATGCCGGTTAAGGTAATCCTTATGCTGATTACTGTCCCAGTTCTCTATTCCTATTGTAGAATAAAAACATGTCATGCAAACTATCTCCATCTCTTTATCAACCCAATCCTCAACAATATAAGGTCTTCCATCATTGAATATTTTCTCGGAAGAACTTAAATCAAGTTCCGGATAATATTTACGATGCGCATCCTTTTGAGGATAATGATCAGATCGATCGGGTTTTGGATAATTGTTTGAGCTCATAAAGTTAACTCCTTAGAAAAAAATATATATTCGTTTCTTTCATATATGGGACCAGGGAATATCATCATTTAAAATATTTTCACCAAGATATTCGGGTAAATGTTGTCCATTTGCATCATCAATAACCGGCTTTATTTCAATTATCCTGTCCACCCGAAAGGACCTTGCCTCGCAGCGGAGCAGGCAGAAACCCTCGATATACCAGTGCCCATCTTTTTGAAATAGTTCATGGAATTCGATGGTCCGTTCAGTAACATTCCCTTGAAAATCAATATATTTCAACCAGATAAGATTATATTCCCCGATGATTTTCTTTACTATTTCGAAGTGTACATGACAATGAGCAATTCTATCATATATATGATTAACAGGCTTATATCCATGTTTGTACGCTCTTAGACGCTCCCGGGCGAGCTGGCGTCTCAAGGCCCGGTTCTTGAGCCACACAATCGTCATGGCGAAAGACAGTATGATAAGCAGTAGCTCATTCCACAGGATGAACTTGTATGGATTCCCGGGAATATACAAACCATGGGGAGTGATATGACAGCCCGTGATATCCATTATCATTTGCCAGTAGGCTTCCATGATTACTCCTGAACGAGTTCTATGTGCACATAGCAGCGGGGATGTCCGTTAGAAATTTTTACATAACAGGGCTCATTAAACGTAATGTGGAAATTTAACTCATCCTTATCCCCGCTCTCGTTGCCGAAATACATATGATATAATGTGGGGGACATCCCCTGGGCAATGCGCCATTCAAAATTTGTTGTATTGATGAGTTCTATGGTTTCCTTATTGATGGTGAGGCTGTATCCCTTTTGCAACCTGCAAATTGATATATTCTTCACTTCATTAAAAGTTACATCAACATTCATTTCTCTCATAATAACCTCTGTGTAAATAGTTTATTAATAGATCTTTATACATTCTTCAACATTATTTCAGACTGATCCAAATCAATGACTGGCGCCTTCCGTAGGAAACAATTCATCCAGGGCCTTCTTTGCCAGGTCATGGCCCATGGAAGCGGATTTTTCCAGGTCTTCGAGGGCCTTCTCCTTTTTACCGAGACGATAAAAGCTGATTCCCCGGTTGCAATAAAGGTATGCAATATCGGGATCAAGAGCGATTGCCTTGGTAAAATCCTCAATGGAGAGCTCGAACTTTGCCAACTCGGCGTACAGGTTCCCACGGTTGATATACGCAAACGGCATATCAGGCCTGGCCTCTATGGCTTGGTTAAAATCTTCCAGGGCCTTGTCGTACTGGTCCGCAAAGGCCAGCAATATGCCTCTGTTGCACAATGCCATGTAATATTCAGGATCTATCTCAATGGCTTTTGAATAATCTTCAAAGGCCTTAATAAGATCTTTTTCACTCTCATAAGCCAGCGCGCGGTTATAATAGATAACCGCCTTGTCAGGTCTAAGTTTCAGGGCAGAGCTAAAATCCCTGATTGCATCATCTTTATTCCCTTTCCTGGCGTTTAATATTCCCCGAAGGAAGAATTGCCGCACATCCATGTCTTCATCGTTAAGGTCGAACTTATCGTTATGCATCAGGAATTCATCAAGATATTCAAAACCCAAGTCTATAAGCTTCCGATACAGGTCCGGATATTCCCTGGTCCCGCCCTCAGAGAGCAGCCCCAGGTCATTGAGGTGTTCCTCTGCTCTCTTCATCTCCGCTATTATCTTTTCTATTTCAGACAGGTCTTCCGAGGAGAGGAGCTTCCCGCTGAATAGGAATATCTGGTACGTGTGATGGGAAAAACCCACCATGGGCAGTATGTTTTCAGGTTCGTCGATATGCCTGAAAATGGCGTCCATGATTATGAGGGTCGGATCGTGAATCGGCCGGCTATCGTACTCTTCCCGTGCCTCCTCCAGTTTCGATATAATATCATCCATGTCTTTCTCCCAGAGCAGTGAACGGTACTTCTGCGCCGGAGGGAGATCAACAGCCTTGAGGATATCCTCCTCCATGTATATTATCGTTTCGAAGAGCTCGCCGTTTTTCTCCGGTCCTCCGATCTCATCGAGCTCCTGGTAGAGCCTCTGGTAAGTTTCGAGCATTTCTCTGATTTCAGTCACGACTGCCTCCTGGAAAATTTTTAAACCGATCAGGAAGGAACCCGTAGTTGACAGGTTCCCGAATTTCACTTAACTTGTTCCGACTACCTTTAATTATAATATATCACAGGACCCATGACACATGTTGACCTATACGTTTGTTTAGATATTATTTGAGGTTATAAGCATATCAAATAAACCAGCAATATCATCCCTGCGCACTATGACATTAATCCATTCTTCCGGGATCCCCTGAATTCCATAACATATACCCGCCAGCCCGCCAGTCACACACCCGGTCGTATCAGTATCATGCCCCAGGTTCACGGCCCTAAGCACCGCTTCGCTGTACGATTCGGTGTTCAAGAGACACCACAGGGAAGCTTCCAGCGTATCGATCACATACCCGGAAGAGTTGATTGCTTCTTCCGGCAGCGACCCGATCTTGCCGCCAAGGATCCGCCGAAAATGGCGCAGCTCCTGCCTGAAGGGATCCCTGTCATATATATCCGATGCCAGGTCTATCGCCTCTCGGTAAGCATCCATGGCTGTTTTCCCCTCGATAAGGTTTCGGGCAATGAGGCAATAGATGCCGCAGGCCATGAGGGAACGCGGGTGCCGATGGGTTATTGAGGATATGGCGTGGATACGCTGAATGAACTCATCGATCCCAAAAGTGTAAAAGCATACCGCCACTGGAATGATGCGCATAAGCGATCCGTTTCCGTTATCTCTTTCAGTATCGCCCCCTGATAATTCCGGTGAAATTCCGCGCTGAAGCCTCTTTATTGCATGGGCTGTGGCGTTTCCGATATCGAAGGCGCTGCCGTACGGCGTCCACAGGCCCCCTGTCATCCACTTCATGAACCTGTCAGCAATGTCTTTCAGATCATAGCCGCGGGCCAGGCTGTCGGCCGTACAGAGCAGGAGCGACGAATCGTCCGACCAGGAGCCAGCCGGCAGATGAAAGGTGCCGTAGCCCCGCATCCCCGTTACCGGGTCACGCCTTACTTCATCCCGGCTTTTAAATTCCACCGGGACCCCCAGGGCGTCGCCGATAACAGCCCCCCAGAGACCGCCGAACATACGCCGCCTCATCTCGTTCATCCGCTCCATGGTATCGTCAAAATTCGGTTTTACACCTTCAGGCCGATTCTTCACAATCGGCGGTGTCCATATGCTTTCGCTATTTTTCTTTATTGCCATTATTGATCCCCCCTTTTTTATTTTATTCTCCTCACCTTTGGTGGAATTACATCCTCTTTATTGAGACCCTTACTACAGTACGGACAGACATGATAATCAGGGTCTGATAAATCCCAACCCCACTCTCCCAGCTTTTCAAGGCCCATTGCCTTGGTCTCGTCTTCGGTAATGTATAGAAGAAACTCTCCCCAGCAGTGAGGGCTTTCAATCATGCAGTCGCATTCTATCGTTAATAAGCTGTTAAATTCCATCATAGGGCATCCCCCTTCCCAATGATTATTGGTTATATCTTTATTTCCACAAACCTAACCGGTGCTTCCTGGCATACTGGTATGACCCCAGGAACCTCTTTCTATATTTGACATTGGGTGGAATCGTCAGCGGACTCGCGTATCCGTTACGGATAATAACATCGTTGAGCATTCGCCCATCGGGAAGATACACATATCCCAGGAGCCTGCGGTATTTGTCTCTCTTTTCAACATCGAACTGTATTTTTATTCTATCACCTTTTTTAACCAGGCCTTTGACATACTTCTTTGCCACCCTGCCCTGGGACACAATGGCGTTGATATCCTCGGCGCTGCGACGCGAGTCTTTAAAGGCCTTTTTGTTTTTCTTCGACTCAGGGGCGTCTATGCCAATGAGCCGAATGGATTGCTTTTTGCCGTCATATATGATCTTCAGGGTATCGCCGTCGATTACATATAGCACCCTGGCATTTTGCCCGCCGGCTTGTAAAACGAAGGGGCAGATAAACATAATGATAAATACAAAGACAATATATCGCTTCATGATTCCATTCCGTTATTGTGAGTTATGTTTAATTCTTCCTTTTTCATGATTATCTGACAATAATAAATACCGCCTCCTCTCTTTTATAGAGAGGAGGCTCTCATGGATGACACACAATTAGGCTGATTTCTCGACCGCAGCGGCCCTCGCCCCAAAATCGAACTGCTCGACAACTATGCTGTTGTCGTACACAGTCTCACCCTTCTCGTCTTCATATCGGTACTGCTCAAGCCGTCCAGTGATGAAGAGCTCCGATCCGGTTTTGGAATGTTCCGAGATGATGCGGGCCTGGTGCCCCCAGGCAGTCACCTTGTAAAACCCGGTCTTCTTGTTTGCGCCGAAATGCACGTCATTGGCAATGAAAAACGTGCAGACAGCATTGTTGTTTTCCAGCTCCTTAAGGGCTGGATCCTTGATAAGACGACCGTTGATGTGAACTTTGTTCATGGGTTACCTCCCATATACTAAAAATATTTCCCCGGGGGACCTCCGATGGGCGGATATGCCTGCGGGTGATAATAGCAAAATAGATTATCCGTATTGAAAAAGATATACCCTGAAGGTTTACCCTTATCCAAATATTTGATATACCATGATTTTATTATCCATGGATCATGTGGCATTTTGTTTACAAATCAGTGTTTAAATACCGATTATAAACATATACATTCATCGTCTATCTTCACAAATTACAGGTGTTTTATGGAAAATAACATAATTATTCCCGATCCTGAGAAAAAGCTCGCGGTTATTAAAAGATATCTGCATATAATAGCCCTTCTGCAGAACAACCAGGATCCCAAGGATTGGAACGGCAACAGCCTGGCCGATACTCTTTCCCGGGACGAAAACATAGCGTTAAGCGACAAGAACATCCGGGACTATATAAACAAAAACATAATTGAGGAGCTTGGAATCGACGTTGATATTGAAAAAGGCGCTCACCGGATTGAGCTTTCAGCGCCCCTGGACGAAGAGATGCTTGCCCGTCTACTGAATATCTACTGCCTCTTCGTGGCAACTGATTCATCCCGTGAAGTCATCCTGCGACAGCTCATGAAGAGGCGTCCCAATGACTGCCTTTGGGTTCTTGCACGCATCTACTTTGCCATCAAGGAAAAAAAACGCATCTCCTTCGATTACACGACCAACGACGGCCGCTATATTCACTGCGTCATGAATCCTTTCCATCTGGTTCTCAGGAATAACAACCTGTACCTCTACGGTCACCGTATTAATGGCGATAAAGATTATAATCCGATTCTCATCATTAACCGCTTCGAGAAGCTCAAGGTCCTGGATGAATCCTTCAATGAAACGGCGCCGCCGGTAGATGAATTGTTTCGAGATACCTTGGGCTCTTTTCTGGGTGAAAAATATAATGTGCGTATTCGGTATACCCAGGATGTGGCGATCTCCATGGAGCAGTTTCTGGGCATCGTGGAGCCGAAGATTACCTTCTTTGATGAAGGCAACTATTATGAAGCACGATTCGATGTTTCCGATGGTCTATACCTGTGCAAACAGCTTTTCATGTATGGCAAGGAAGTTGAAATACTCGAGCCAAAGGATGTACGGGATCTCATGGTCAAGATGCTGAAGGAGAGCATGGGTGTGTATTGTTGAAAATTAAGTTTTTTATTTAGGATAGAAATCAGTACCTTCGATTTGAAATAATTATGGAATATATAGATCAAATCGAGTAATTTTATCCCCTTCCACTTCAAATAACGCCACAGCTTTTATATTATTTTGATCACCTTGGAATATAATAGCACAATCATGGTCAGGTTGAGCTAAAATAACTGGACCCGAAAAATTAGTTCTCACAAAACCAAGTTCTGCTTTGACCAATAAACCTGATTCATTTACCGCTCTCATTTTTTCTTAAATCTTTCAACTATTTGCCATCCTTTTTTTATATGTGTTTATTAACTGTATTAATTAAAATAATATCTCAAGTAAGACATCAACCTCTAAGTTCTAACTTGAAGAAAAAATATATTTTTGACCTAAAAAATTATTCCCGATATTTTTATATTCAGTATATTACATTAATTGAAAGTCAATAAGTCCTTGTTTTTTACAATATTACATTTAGTATTCGCTTGGTTAAATGTATAAAATGCTATCTGACATTGGTGGGGCATTATTGTAAATTAAGTGTAAGGAAATAATATGAATCAAAATAATGAAAATTCTACCAAAGCAAAATATTTTTCAAAAACAGCATTAATAAAATGGAACAAGGGCGACTATGCCTATAAACAATCCTTTATTCAAGAATTTATTGAATCTATTGAATTATTGGCAAATGAAAAATCAGATTTTACTAATAGTGGATCACCTAAAAGGTATAAATTAGAAACAGGTGATAATAAAGAAAAGGCTTATCAAAGAGCAATATTTTTAAAGGGGTCATCGAATTTTTGTGGAAAAGAGATTAAATGGATTGATATGGAGGTTCCAGTAATTCCAGGAGGGAGTCCAAGACGCCCATCTCTTGATTTACTTGGAAAAATTGATAAACAATATGTTATTGTTGAGTTAAAAATAAAAAATGGTAATGATCAAACTGGAGAATGTCCATTAAAAGGATTCGGAGAGTTATTATTTTATAACTATAACTTAGCCAAATATAATAATCAATTAAAGTTACATGAAAATGCATTACTTGAAAATAATAGTAGGTATGACTATATACATGATATAGTTGGAGTGAATGCATTATCAATATTCGCAGCAAATAAATACTATTGGGATTATTGGAGACAAGATGATGAGTTATTTGATAGTATTAAAGAAATAAAAAGAGAAATTTTTATAAAAAAAAGTATCGATATTGTTTTTGCAGAATTAAAAAATGAAGATTTCTCTAAACAGAAAAATGACTCTTTGATTTATAAGCCACAATTGCTGTCGCCTCATAGTATTGATTGGAAAGAAGTAAAATGAATCTCACCATTCACCGCGGCACCCATGAAATTGGCGGCTCCTGTGTTGAGCTCGAAAGTAATGGCAGCCGTATTGTTATAGACATAGGCATACCTCTTGTCAACAAAGATGGGACGCGGTTCAACATTAATGACTACAACGATATTCCTGACCAGGAGTTGTTAATAAATGAAGTCCTTCCTAAAATAAATGGTATCTATAAATGGGATAAGGAATCTACTCCATTAGATGGATTAATAATTTCCCATCCACATGCTGACCATTACGGTCTTTATAGATATTTATCCAACGAATTGCCGGTATATTTGGGAAAGGCGACTGGTGAACTAATAAGAATTACATCTATCTTTGGGAAACAGCATGCACATACAAAGATACTAATCGGAAATCCTAATTATTTTTTAAAAAACAAATCATTCACCTGCGGAAATTTTAAGATTACCCCTTTTATCATGGACCATTCAGCCTTTGATTCTTATGCATTTTTAATTGAGGCCGATGGGAAAAAAATGATCTATTCCGGCGATTTCAGGCATCATGGAAGAAAAAAGTATGCCTTACCACAGTTTGTGAAAAATGTTGGGAAAGGAGCGGATACAATGCTGCTTGAAGGGACTATGATGGGGCGAGAATCAGGAAAAGTATTAACCGAGGAGGATATTGAGGATAAAGGTATAGAGTTATCAAAAAATACTCAGGGTATGGTATTCTTATATTTTTCTCCACAAAATATCGATCGTCTTGTTGGCTTTTATAAAGCAGCATCTTCAACAAAAAGATTGTTTGTTATTGATGTTTATACCGCATATATCCTGTTGAAATTGAGTAAATTCGCGAAAATACCATATCCCTCAAAATCATTCCGCAATATTAGAATCTTCTTTGTCGGGAACTATCTCGATAGACTCCCTGTTGACGAAAAAGAAGAATTCATTAAAGCCATGGCGTGCTATAAGATATCATCTGAAGAAATCATGAGCATGCCTGGGAAAATCATGATGACAATCAGGGGATCGATGATTAATTCATTAAAGAAAATGAATTGCCTGAATGGCGCGCTATTCATTTATTCAATGTGGGAAGGTTATCTTAAAGATAAATCAATGGAAAAAATGATGGAATTCTTGAACAATAATGAGATTCAACGATATATCTTGCATACGAGCGGCCATGCGAGTATTGATACATTAAAACATGTCGTTGAAGCCATAAAACCGAAGTCTCTTATTCCAATCCATACTTTTCGTCCTGATCAGTATAATATATTGGGGCATCATAACATCATAAGACTCAAAGATGGCGAATCTTATATAATTTAACTTATTTTTATTTGATATAAATCCCCCCAAAGAATCACGTCGGAATCTGGAGGTAAAAGGAAAATGGCAGATCGAGATCATTATGAAGGATTTGAGAAGGAAGATAAATTCCATCTCATATTGGCACAAGCCCTGGCTGACTGCCCTGTTTTAAAAGCACGAACAGTAAAGAGAATTATAGCGCATATTGACCCATCCTTCACAAACGATTTATTCAGCGTTCGTCCGTGCATAAGAAAACTAAAATATATTGGATGCGGGTGCGCTGAATCGACCTGTCCACATGATAGTGACAAGTTCTTCAAAGAAGGTGAAATTTACACATCAATAGATTTTAATGGCGGCAGTTACTCGATAGAAGGATATGGAGAAGGCAAAGAAAGGATAGGCTGTAACTATTTTGAATGGATTAAGGACCGACAGTAAAGTTGCGAAGGTTATCTTATGCTGATTACCAAATTTAATTATATGCTTATCCCTGATTGGTCTATCCCGAAAGAATTATTTCTTGTATGGCCTGGAGGAATCGCCAATAGGAATCATCTGGTCCCATTCTATGTTAATTTTATAAAGCATATTCCTGAAACGGTGGGTATATCTTTAATAATCAGTAACAGAGAACTTCGGAATGATATAAATAAAATCCTAATAGAGAATGACATCAATAGAGCGATTTCCTTTGTTGAAATACCTTTTATCAATGGTGGAAAAGCCTATGATATTTGGATTCGGGATTGGTCGCCTCTTTGCGCCGTTGACGATTCAGGCAAAAGTATATATTTAAAAGCAAAATATAGTCCGGCATATCTGGATTCTGATGAAGCCGACCCGAGCGATAATGCCGGTAAGATGCTGGCGGGATTGTCCAATGACGAGAATATCCGATTTCCGCTGGTTTGGGATTTGGGGAATATTACCCATAATGGCAATGGGATGGCGATAGTGACAAATAGGATTATTGCTGATAACGAAGGTTTTTCAAAAAAAGGTATTCAAGAATTATTTTACCAGATGCTTGGTATCAATAAATTGATGTTTATAGATGAGGAACCAGGTGATGCAACAGGACATGTTGACGGTTTGATTCGATTTATTGGCGAAGACAAATTGGTTGTTTCACGTTATCCGGAAATTTGTATCGAAGAAAACAAGTACATCGATGGCGTTAAAAAACAAATCCAAATGGAATCGGATAATGCTTTAGAATTTATAGATATTCCTAATGGGTTATTCATCGATGAATCATCTGAAGGCGTTCCAAGTTCTTTCGGTAATCATATCAATTATTTTCATTTGGGTTCAAGCATTCTGATTCCAATCTACGGTATAGATAGCGATGATATCGCATTATCCGCATTCAAAAAAGCGCTTCCCCATACAAAGATTGTACCCATAGAATCCTCAGCTCTTTCCCATAAGGGTGGTGTATTAAACTGCATAACGTGGGTAACATATGACCCTTATTTACCGCTCTTTACGAGAATGAAGAGGTTGGAAGAATGTATAGTCTGCGACTATCATATCTCATACAATCCGGGACATGTGCTATGCGATTACAAGCTGGTATATATTCAAAGAATGACCGGATACAATAGTGATGGGACTGAAGTGGTTATCGCATGCCCGCTGGTAAAGCCTGTGTCGGAACATTAACGCCTTAATTTGTAAATGCCTGGAATTGAGGATTGATAACATATTATTGATGCAAGCATGAGTGATACAAGAAATGAAGTTAATTGAATTATTGAGAAAATACAAGCATGATATTAGTAGTTATGCATATTTCGGCTTTTCCAATTGGGATAACATGATAGATAAAATAGAGAATTATTCTCTACATGAAATATATCCAATAGATATTGATTCACGTGATGAACAAATATTAACCTTCTTGCTTGTTTGCGGCTATTCAATAATAGGTGAAGCGGGCGTTGAAAAAATTACAGATATTCTTACATCAAATAAAAACAATTCCTTCCACTATAATAAATTATGGTTCAAACCAATTCCGATAAGTCCGCGATTAAATGAAGGACGGTTTCATATTGATTTGGCGCTTGGTAATATTTCATTAAGAAATGATATACAAAGGCTGATCGAGCTTGATATTGCTGAAAATTCATGGGTCTGTTTCTGTGATATGAAATGGTACTCTGATATTTCTTATGGTATCGCAAATGACATTCACAGAAATCAGTTGGCAAGGGCAATAGAAGCTGCTTTATCATTCCAGCGTAATGGCACCTACGTTGATAAAATCTTTATTACTCTCGTAACCCCAGAGATATTTATTAACCCAACAAATAAATCTCGATTATATCAATACAAGTTTCAGGAATATATGGAGAACTCAAACCATATCATTGATGATATCAAAAGGTCCTGTTTGGCTAAGAATGATAAGGATTATAAATGGTTTTATCCAGAAATGATCGAAGAAAGAACGGAAAAATTAAGCCTCCATTGGATGTCTTATGAATATTTATTCAACGAAATTCCGGAATCTCCTATATCAATGGAGTTGAAGTGTTTTTTTGAAGAATGTTTCAGTTGCTAATTTTCTCATTAGCCTGAATCATTCCATGTTGACTCTTTTACTTATGATGAAATAATAATTTTATTCTGTAATACATAATCAAATGACACTTCAGAAAATATTGACTAAATGGATAATCATCCATGGAGAGGGTGGGAAAATTGAATACATTAATGATATATTAAAATATCATATCAAACTGGGAATTGTCAGGAATATAGATGAAGTAGTTCTTATGAAACCAGAACTAAATGATAAAATTAGATATACTATTTTTAACGCACCGGCTACATCAATATTAAACGTAAGCAAGACCCTTTGGGATAAATCAAAGAGAAATGATATTGAAATTCAGGATTATTATGATAAATTCATAAATTATGATTTCAATGAGAGTTTTAGCAGACAATCTTGCGGCAAAGATGGAACCATTTCAATCGAAGATTACATGAGAATGAAAAATAGGCAAAACAGTAATCTTATTGATCGTGATACAAAAGAAACTAATAATGCTTATCATTTTATCAAGTCTGGTTTAAAATCTTTGGTAAAATCAAGGACAGATAAACCAAAAGGTTGTAATATCGAAAACATTAACCCACTTACAATTCAAACTATAAATAAAACCAATATAATAGAAATCCATGATGATATTTATCGATTTAGTATAATTAATACTGATTGTATGGCCCTATTATTGAGAATGAATTTTAATAAAACATATTACCAATGGGTAAATGAATTTTTACCAAAAATCAAGGGTCGGGAATGTTCAGAAATAATCAATGTTGATGATGAGGATATTTCCTTTCCTAAAAATATCAATGCCCATCCTCACTATGGATTATATTATATAGAACCAGGTTTTTCAAAACTAAAATATATATACTTATTTAATAATGAAAGATACATTCCTCTTGATAAAGATATTGATGGTATCCAGGATTTAATTAATGACTGTTTGACTCGTGTATACAAGCATCAGATAAAGCAAATATCTATAAGTGGTGAATGGGGTGAAACAGATAAGGCAGGCTTTCCTATCAATGTTAAAGAGTTGATAACAAATAAATTAAAGCTCTCTATAAGAAATTGGCTTATTGAAAATCAAAACACAAATATAGAAGATATATTTATCGTAATTTAATTTATTTGCCCCCCAAAGGTGTACCATTGAGGAAACGCATGAGATTCGGTTTCATGATGGGTGGCATATAGAGAAAATAGTTCTGTGGCGCACCATGAAGTGCCCTGGACATTGCTGCTGTAGTATTGTGATAATTGGAGTGCGAGGGTTTTGGTATAAATAATTTTTAATATTGGGGGATGGTATGATTATTTGTAAGGATTTAAATGAAAGTGATATAATCAATAGCCTGAAGGATTGGGAAACCAAATGTCCGCCGGCAAAAGATGAACATTGGAAAGATGGACGGAACGCTAAAGAGTTGGGGCGGGCCTGGATTACTGATTTTACTAAACAAGGTGAATTAATTAATAATTTAATAAATCAATATTTTGAATCAAAGATAGATTTCATCATGGTTTCTCCTGAATTTGAAACACGTTTTGATAAATATGGTAGCGGTCGAAAACATGATTTGTTGATAATTGGTCAATTGAATAAAGATAAAATTGTAATCGGTATTGAAGCTAAGGTTGATGAGCCATTTTCAAATAAACTTATAAAAGAATATTTACTGCAAAAGCAATTAGATATATGGAATGGCGAAAATTCAAATGTACCCGCAAGAATTGAGGAATTATTAAAGGCGATTTTCCAGAAGAAATTTACAATAAAACATCTTGAATTGCGATACCAATTAGTTTATAGTATTGCTTCCATCCTTGCTGAAGCGAAAATTAGAAAGGCTAAAT
Organism: Spirochaetota bacterium; assembly: GCA_017999915.1. Taxonomy (NCBI): domain Bacteria; kingdom Pseudomonadati; phylum Spirochaetota; species Spirochaetota bacterium. The sequence goes on along the minus strand of JAGNKX010000003.1, from coordinate 22,592 downwards.
ATGCCTTTTTTATTATTGAAAAATTTGTCACTGAAAAAATCAACCAGAGACAAGATTCGGTTAATCAGAAAGATCTTGATAATTTGATTTCTGCATTAAGTGAAAACACGATTTCACGATTTCAGGAAAATCATTTGATGGGTCCGTACAAAGTACCAGGCAATGATATGATTCCAAATGATATTGAATTGTTTCTGGGGATGGCAATCAATATTGTTTAAGATTATACTGCATATTTGCGTTTATACCATGGTATAACAAATACGAATATAAATGATGTATATAATGCATTTTTTTCTTTATATTAGGAGTATTTAACGAAAGTAGTAAAATTACTCGATACTGATCCTCTTTTATCCAAAATTTTGAACTGTATTAATTTCAAAATAACAAACGGTCAAATTGTAAAACCTATTACTTAATCTGCCAGCGACTGTCATAAATAATTTATGGGATCCGATAAGTATTACCATCATCCTTATTTCTGGGCTCCATTTGTTTTATATTGATAGATATATTACTTTTTTATACTGCTCTGACTTTTATGATATGGCGACATTTTATTTCTTATTCTTATATTGTTGGATCTGTTCATAAATCAGACTTTGATCTTCGGGTGCTTCTCCGTGCGATAAACCAGAAGATAGACCTTAAAGGTGTATCTTATAATTAACTACCTGATATATTGTAAATAGAAACTATTAAATATATTCATCTGATTACTCCAGATACATTGGTCTGCTTGAAATAAACGGGAATGTCATCATGAATTGCCATGTCGGTCAAAGGTATAAAACATAAACGTGACTTACCAAACAATTAAATTTTATGAACCTCCAATGTTTTCCAACTTGAATAATATTTTTGTTGTTCTTATTTATTCTGATCATGGAGTCGGGTATCTATTAATTAAAATGATAAAATTATTAAAGAATCTTATGGGTATTTACAAGAATTCAAAATAATATTAAAATATTTTAAATTGAAAAAATGATATAAATACTCATCCAAATGGAGATCAACAATGAACAAAGAATCAGAACGATTAACAGAGTTATTAGATAGTATCTATGGAATGCAAATGTTCATTGACGAACGACTTTCTAATGGTTTCATAACGATTGAAGAAGCAAAGCAATCACGATATTGTATTAGATATTTGGCTGATAAATTGTTTTCACTGGATATTAAGCCATAGTGTTTATACAACTTGACAATCATGATGTTGATTGATATATATTCTCCATCAGAAGATGAAAAGAAACCAAACCACTTTGCTTTGATAGTGGGTTATGAGGAAAATGGACGATTATTATTTTATAACCGAATAATTGAAAAGGTTCCCGATATAGCTAAAGATACAAAGTTATTTGGACGTTCATTTTATTGTAAAGATAACATCAATATTATCAAACATAAACTTAGAAATTTCTCATTCTATACAGAAGTAACTTGTCTTAAAGAAACATTCCATATGGATCATTTTAAAGACGAGTATGCAGTTTATCTCTGTTTTTGTGATGATAATGAGTGGTATGCTTATGATCCTGACTGGAAACGATGGATTTCACTAAAAAAGTATTATAATGATGAGATTAAATTGCAAGCAATGGGATTGCTATATTAGGTCTTTGAAATGGATTCTCCAAGGTATTTAACAAAATCATTATTTAAAACTGCCTGTGAATGTGAGACTAAGCTATATTATGCCAAGAAAAAAGAGTATTCCAATGCAAAGCTGGATGATGCCTTTCTTGAGGCTCTGGCAGAAGGTGGCTATCAAGTTGGAGCCTTGGCTAAGTGTTATTATCCAGAGGGCATTGATCTTTCTGATTATGCTGGATATAATAAACCACTGACAAAGACAATCGAGTTGTTGCAAAATGATTCAGTTGTTATTTTTGAAGGGGCATTCAAATATGAGAACCTCTTTATCCGAACAGACATCATTATAAAGAATGGTTCAGGTATTGATCTAATTGAAGTAAAATCAAAGTCATATGGCAGTGATGAAGATGGAAATTTTCTGGATAAAGATGGCAAATATATTTTAAGAAAATGGAGTCCCTATCTTTATGATGTAGCCTTCCAAAAATATGTAATCAGTAAAGCTTATCCTGAATTTAAGATTAGATCATTTCTGATGATGGCAAATAAGAATTCAACAGCAAATGTTGATGGACTAAATCAGCGGTTTATTATTAATAAAAAACAAGACAGGATAAATATAAAAACTGTAGGCGATATATCAAAAACATCCTTCGGCAATGAATTATTGACTAAAGTAAGAGTGGATGATATAATTGATCTAATATTTCACAACAGTGATTCAAAAGAAAAACGTGACAAAGAATTCAGCAAATGGATCGATTACTTATCAGCAACCTATAACGAGGATAAACGTATTGATCCAAAAGTTTCCTCAATATGTGGAAATTGTGAGTTCCACTGCAACAGTGAAGATGATGCATTGCAATACAAAGATGGATTCAAAGAATGTCTTCAAAGGGCATTTGGGCTTAAGCCACAGGAGCTGGATCAACCGCTGATATTTAACATTTGGAATTTCAGAGGAAAGGATGCTTTATTGAATAAAAACACCGTATTTATGAAGGATGTTGGTAAAAATGACATTATAAAATCAGAGAATAATAAGCAACGTAGACTCGACACACAAAATCGCCAATGGCTTCAGATCAGAAAAATACAGGAAAATGATCCTTCACCTTATTTTGATAAAGATGGATTCAAGGAAGAGATGGATTCTTGGGAATATCCCCTCCACTGTATTGATTTTGAAACCTCAGCTGTGGCCATCCCCTTTAATTCAGGAATGAAGCCCTATGAGACAATAGCATTTCAATTCTCCCATCATATAATCAATAAAGATGGTTCCATAGAGCATATAGGAGAATATATTAATACTGAAAGGGGTAAATTCCCAAACTTTGATTTTGTTCGGGCATTGAAATCCGATTTAAGCAGTGATAGTGGAACAATTTTTCGCTATGCCAGCCATGAGAATACAATCCTTAATCATATATACCGTCAGTTACAAAGATCCGACGAGCCTGATAAAAATGAATTATGTCATTGGATTAAAACCATCTCTCAATCGTCCGATAAAAACAACGATAAATGGATAGGCGATAGGAATATGGTGGATATGCTGGAACTTGTAAAAAAGTATTATTATCACCCAGCAACAAAAGGCTCCAATTCAATAAAGGCTGTATTCCCGGCAATTATTAGTACTTGTGACTTTTTAAAAGAGAAGTACAATAATCCTATTGATTCTATACCAGCGGGTTTCACATCAAGGAATTATCCATCTGATTGGAGATGGGTACGGACAAATGCTAAAGGCGAGATTGTTGATCCATATAAATTGCTTCCCTCGATATTTGAAGGAATAGGTGATGATTCATTGGATTTATTTATTTCAGATGAATTCATTGCAGACGGCGGGACTGCAATGATGGCTTATGCTCGGATGCAGTTTTCTGAAGTAAGTGATCTTGAATGTCGTCATATAATTAAAGGACTTTTAAAATACTGTGAGCTGGATACATTGGCTATGGTGATGATATTGGAACATTGGATTACTAATTGGATGAATTAATTGTGAAGCATTAACATATTGTGATATAATAATATATTAATTGGAGATAATCGATGGATTTTATAAAATCAATTCAAACGGCAATTAATAAAGTCATAAATAAAGATAATACTGATTTTACTAATGGAATCAAAGAAATCAATAGGTTGTTTTTTAATCTTAAACAAGAGCGTCATATTAGGGATTTATTGGTAAGTCTATTAGATAAAGAATTATCAAACAATAATTATTTAGTTATTTCTGAATATCCCAGAGGGAAATATGGGCAAGCAGTCGATTTATCAATTATCACTAAGAATAATGATGATAATTTCTTGATTGAAATTAAATATCAATACCCTGGTGATTTTAAAAATAAAATGAATATTGAGAAAATTAAAAACGACATTGTAAAAAGAAAAAATGCAAAATATAATAAAATAAAATTATTTATATTGATAATTCAAGATTGGCAAGATGAAAAAAAGCAGTTTGAAAAGTATATTGTACCATGGAAATTAAATATAAATATAGATAAATATCAGAAAATTAATTCATATGATGATAAAATAGAGACTAAGATAAAAAATTATGGAAAATCAAGTGATCCTGTTAAAGTTGAATTTTTAGTTGATAAACCATGGAAAACGAAGTACACCTTTTTATTATTTTATTGTGGAAATGGAACAGAATGAATTAAATGATGAGACTGTCAGATTAAATCAAATTTTTATTATAAGTTATAACTGCAAATCATTCCCATCCGTGGCTAACTAATCGTTTACGATTAAAAACGATCTTTTCTTTATCTTATATTAATTATTCCAAATTAAATCCTCTGCCAACTTTATTAACAAGATATATTTTTTCTATCGATGTTTTATTTTTATTCAACCAATCCTTAATATATGAAATCATATTCTTTGCAATTTCATCATCTACATTTTTATCGTGACCATGTTCACCAGAACCCAGGATACCATTAAAAGCTATATCCTTAATAGTTGTTTTTGTTATCGTATTCAGGGCGTTGTTAATTAACTCCGGAATGGTGTTTATGGTTTTGGTATCAATCCACGTATTTTCACTATTTGGAAATATATACAAATATTTAAGTTTATTAAATCCTGGAGAGATTTCAAAAAAACGATGATCTGGATGCAAGAATATTTCTTCTGGCAACCCTTCATAAATATGACTACCAGAAATTACATGTAATTTCATTTTACTTATCTTTGGCAAGAATACATGAATCCAATCGGAATACAAACCACTCAAGCCCGATTTTAACCATAGAACAGAACAATCCACATTATTCAAAGAAAACTTAAAAATATCATCGTTAATTTCTAATAATTCAGTATCTTTTATTTTCATCGCTCATCCCCCTGTTATTCGCCAATCACCGTAATATAGTACGGTGTTAAAGTCAATCATAATATGCAATAAATATCTGGATGAAAACGGATAAAGAATTTCAGATATTTTTAAAAAGCCTTGGTGAGCAGATTAAAAAGCATCGTGAAAATGCCGGTCTGACACAAGAAAATATGGCTGACATTATTGAATATAAGTATTTTCAACGCATAGAAAACGGCAAAAGAAATATTACCCTAAAAACACTCTTAAAGATTTCCCAAAAATTGAACATCCATCCCAAAGACCTATTTAACTTTCCAGAAGAATAGAATCCATATTTAATAACTCATCAATTGACACAATGACCTGCTTTTGAGGCAGATCAATATTTAGTAGATCATATCTTGAAAATCCATTATTAACAATCATAGTCGCCCATGATTTTAACAGTTTTAATATTCCTTCATTAGATTCAATGGTATTTATAGTCCATGTACTTTTTTTGGGATAATATCGTATTCTAATATATTTTTTCATAATTAATTCTTTGATAATCTGCTCCCTCGCTCTGCCCTCTACTCCAAGCTCTTCATTCTCTGCAATATATTTATCAGTGACATCCTTAATAGTTAAATGAAACAAAAAAGGATTTTCTATAACTTTTTGGATGTGAGTTTTACTTACAGGAATGATTTCTCCGCCAGGGGTAATCCAAAATGCTTCAATTCTTGGTTCTGAATTCATATATTGCCTGTCCTGTTATTCCATTTTATCAACAATAATTAATTTTCCATCCGAATCATATACTCTATTTCCATCCTTGATTAAAATAAGTCCTCTTTGCAGCAAGCCCCGCCCCATCAGACTGTAATAAAAATCAATTTTGAATAATAATCCGGCATCGAGGAGCTTTTGAAATCCGGATAATATTTCTTCCTCAGTTTGAGGTTCTTTCGCGATTGAGGTGATGAATTCATTATGCTTTACACAGAAATCCATACATTCTTGCAATAAAGCTCTTCGATTTTGTACACGCTCATGAATTTTTTTAAATAATTTGATCATATTACATTACCTCCCCATCATTAATACTTCATAAAATTTACATCTATTTAGCTGCAATTATCTTAAATCTTTCTTAATGAATCTCCTCTTGATTTATTAAATATCAAGAGGAGATTTTATTGAGAAAATACTCTTTTTAAATTTATTGAACGGGGCTTATCGTATCTGCAATCTCCCATTTTGTTCCGTTGTACTTATAAATACAAATACTTCCTGTCCAATATGTGTTACTGTTCAATGGTACTGCATTCAATCCATACATAATCTCATACGGAGCCATTCCTTCATAATCATCTATAACGCTACAGGTTGACATATCCATTTTCCCAACATAGATATATGCTCCATCGTTTGATATATCAGTCAGAGAATTAGCGTTTTTATCATTTACTTCGGATGGCATTCTTTGAAGATTCGTGATATTTCCATCCACATCGACATCCGCAACAACTACATAGGGATAATAGTAGTAATGGGGATCGGTCGTATCGAAATAATATACATCATTTACTTTCACATAATCACGGTCGCACATTTCTCCCAATACTGTGAAATATGCCTTTGTTCCGTCATTGGAAAGATGAAGTCCCGATAAACAAGATGTGCCATACTTTATTTTTGAGTCTTCGATATTACGAGTTATTCCATCCGTGTAATGTATTCCATTAAGAGGATCAATTACTCCGGTTATCTTTGTCGGGGTTGAAAATGTCGTTCCGTCAAGTTTCGACGTAAAAAAAGCGTCTTCATCTTTTCCCGCGCCTCCGACAGTATATCTTCGGAAATAACGTATTCCAAAATACAGCGTGTTTCTTGCGGGATTGTAATCAAGGGAAGAGACTAATGCATCTCTTATGGAATTGCCATACGTTGTTTTAAGAGTCACAAGATAATTTTCAATCGCGCTGAAATCCCAAGTTGTTATCAGCTTATATTGTACTGTTGTTTCCGTTTCGGATTCCAATTCCCACATGTTGAAGTGAAATAACTTTTCTCGCTCTTCTTCAAACATTCTTTCATATTCTATTCTGTTTTCGAGAGTATACGGTACTGTAATAGAATAAAACAGAAGATATTTTTTTCCTTCCTTTTCAATAACGGTTGGAATTGAGTAAGGCGGAATATTTGTTAATTCGTAGAGTCCAGAATAATAATCTTTGGTTTCCCCATAATTGAAAATCAAGGTTCTTACAGTTTTTTCATTGTTAACATACTTGATTTCTTGCATTATGGTTCCCGCCCCTTCTCTGATTCCCATAATGTAAATCGTGTTTGTTAATCCATCTGTTACATCCCTTGAAGGAAGTACAGAATTGCCGATGGACATCTTGCTTGATTTTGCAGTGGGGTTTGGAACTGCAACTGCATTCCCAACTTTGCTGAAAGAAATATCCGTATACACTTTGTAATTGGACGTTGGATTGGAAAGCACACTAAGCAAAGCCAATATAGCCAGGTTGTCATTCAACTTCTTCTTATCGTTGCATCCAAAAAGAAGAACGATGCCGAGAACGATTGTGATAAACTTTTTCATACATTTTCCTCCTACTTAAACTTATTATTTGATCTAAACACACCTTGAAATGGCATTTTATATAATATTTATGTATAGTTACTATTTCTTCTTGCAGGGGACAATTGCCCTTCGCTTCCAATTTCAAATAATGTGAAATCATATCCCTGACGTTTTAATTCTTTAATGCGAAATCTTCCCTTTGATTTTGACATTGCAAACTGCGGTTCGCAACGTATTAAATTCGCTGTATTAATTTCGATACGATATTTTTAGTCTTCAATATATTTTGTCCGATTAATGTTCATGACTCACTCCTATTATATTTTTTTGTTTTGTTATTTTAATTTTTTCCTTATCTAATTTCGAGTTTGCTCCAATGCTTTCGTGCCTCAACACTATGATAGCCACGTGATGTGTTGTTGGCACAAACATATTCCCCGATTATCTCTTCCGTAAAAAAGAATGGTCTGCCTTTAACTCGCGTCATAATTTCATTTTCTTTGCCGAGTTTTATTATGGGATATTCATTTTTCACATGATAGCCAGGAAAAACATCTTCTTTAGTCCCAATAAGGAAAGATGTTTTTCCTCCTTTCGGTATATACAAAACGGAATCCTGTTCAAACTCCTCGCCTAATTCAACAAGTTGTTTTTCGAGTTGTTTATTATTCTTCCAATCGCATACAAAAAATACATGTTCGCCTACTTCCTTTGCTCCAGGTTTATTGTAGTTTTCAATAAATGATCCTTTAACACTGGTGATCTGGTAATTGAGTGACAATAATTTCAATTTCAGCGATTTAGTTCGTTGCTGATTTTCTTTATGAGTATATTCGTTTCTGTATGCCGTAATTGTTCCGGTATCGTGTTCGAATATTTTGTGAACTAATATTCTTGATAATGAAGATTCATTATATTCTATGAATCCTAATTTTCTTAAATATTCTTTAAATCTTGACATGAATTTATTTTCCTTCATATTTATCTCAAAACAATATCCCTTCGGCTTGCAAACGGTAAGCATCAATATGATTATGAGGCGATCTTGTTCCCTCGAAGATAAAAGTACGTCCTGAATCGATCCCATATCGCAGCCTCGTGTATGCCTCGCCTATCTTATCGGGTGTCGCGTGTGTTCCGATTTTTTCAATATTTCCTGTGCGATATTGCAGATACACGCCATCTCCAGGTTTTGCGATAATAACAGCGTCTTGATTGAAAATGCCTCCTATCTTCATGCAGAAATTTACGAATTTATCAAATGGAGTCATGTCTTTTGTTGACGCGAAGGATATATTTGAAATGAGTCTTCCGGCAATGTTTTTATCCTCTTCGGAATATTCATCGCTCCAATTTTCAGGGAAGAATGGTGCAGCGAGAAACAATTCCTCTACGTGTTTTTCAGAGGCTTGTCCTTTGTTTTCAATAAACACTCCGTCCACTTCAACAACTTTCACGTTTTTCCTTCTGAATTGCTCCTTCATCATAACATGACGTTTCATATTTTGATTTTTGTCTTTGTCATTACGAAACGCCGATAGTAAACATAATCCATTTTCATTAACATAACTCATCATTCTCGACATTGTGGTATTGAATGCCCATTCTTCATTGAGAATACGCTTCGTGGTATGAGTTTGAAGATATTCGGGTGATCCCAATTGAATTGTATTGTTTCTCATATCGATTTGTGTTTTTTTAAAATACTTTTTAAATCTCGACATGATATTTCCTCCTATTTAAATTCATCTTTTTCTGAATATTTTTTAAACATATTCATTTTATTCTACTTCTAACATCAATATAATTTCTAATAAGCATTTTGATTCTTTCCTTGGACATGTAATTGGCATATCCGCCTTCATAACCATGCATAAGATAACAAGCTATTTGCCGGTTAATTTCCTTAGACAACACTAATTGCTCCTCTGATTTTATTGATGATTCTTTAAAAACTATCTGGCCTTTATTAAACTTTACATCATGAAATATATTTCTAATTTCTTGCTGTAGATGATTTGCTTTTTTTGATGACATATTGTTTATCTCAGTAGTCTTCTTCAAAAAATATTGACTATTTTCGATTCGTTTAATTTACAAACTCCATACTGGCTATAATAGTTATCCTATTATTATTTCTTCCGTTGATATTCTTTATTTGTCCAATATTGTTTTCCGTTTGGAAGAACTCTTCCGCCATGAAGTCCGAAATCACTCTCCACAATAAAATATACATCGCCATCAGAGTTGGGAGGATTCTCTGCAACTTTTTCCCATCGTTTATAGATGCGATTTAATACTTCTTTTTGTTTTTTGGTTTTCATTTTCTCCTCCTACTCCACTTCAACTATCTCTCATCTAACAATTTCAGGAAAGCATCCAGTTTATTTTTGATCTGCCCCCGTTTGCTATATGAGGTATATCCAACAGTTCTTAGTGAATCTTCTATTAGATAATTAATTTCCTCCGCGCAATATTTTTGAAATTCGTTATCCAATTCATCTTCAGCATATGATAATCTTCCAAATTTTCCATGTATTCGTTTAGCGTGTATGAAGCCATTATCACTATCGTAAAACGGTATAACAAATTTCTTTCCTTTGTATTCGGAATAATAGTCTTTGGCGTTTTTTTCATCCCTGTAAAAATATCGTTCTGAAATAACTTTAAATTTGTTATCTCCGATTTTCTTTCCGTTTGCCATATGATGTCCTTGTTCATATAAAGAGAATTTCATATATGGCAGATTTTCTTTATTATAATGCTTTTCTCCAAAGATGAATTGCTCCTGATGGTATTCTTTGGCGTATTTAATCAATATACCAAATGTTATATTATATATCATGAATGGATTTTCGAGATTTCCATACATTCCTTTATGCTGTTTAACTCCAAAGAATCCGCTACGCAACATACTATATAATTCTTCATTTCGATTTTCATTTTCCTCTTTTGATAATGCCATTCCCATTGGATTCTCTGCGGTTATGATACCCAAGGTGAATATTTTAGGCGCAACTCCGTTCAATACCTGAAGCATACGCGCACGACCACTTTCAAGATAGGGTTGTTCTTCATTGGATTCGTTTTGTGCTTTTTCAATATAATCTTTAAATTCTTTCATGGTGTTCTCCATTATTCCACTTCAATGATCTCAAAGTTTGCGTACAGTTTTCCTTCCTATAAAATAATATGTCCTTGTGTTCTCATGAAATAGTACGAAAACATGCTTCCAGGAACTTCAAATCCCTCAAACACAAATGTTCTTCCCGCATGATTGCCTGTTTTGAATCGTGAATACGCCTCTGCGACTTGATCAGGCAGAAATATTCCCTTTTGGATTTCAACACTTCCATCTTTTTTTATTATCATCAAATGAGAGAATTCCTTCGATGGATCACGCACAACAACAGCATCTTGATTGGGTTCGAATTTGGTTCTTAATTCTTCCGCGAAATCAACAAATTCATCGGGTGACATTTTTTGATTATATGGTATGAACAATGAAAGTTCAGACACACGCTTTTCATCTGGTTTTCCCCTGTTTTCTATCCATACGCCATCCAGCACTGAAAAGCCTCCTAATCTTTTTTGAACAATATCCTTCAGTTTATCATGGCGTTTTAAATTTTCTTCCAATGAATTCTCTCCCCGAAATGCCGATACAAGGATAAATCCCTTTTGTCCATGTTGCCATATTCGTGATAACGAATCTTCATTGAATTGCCTGAATATGACTGATTCAGAATATTCGGGAACAATGTACTTATCTTCGCAATATTGTTGGTGTTCGTTGTACATACGCTTTGTATATGACCCACGATATTTTTTAGAGACTTGCTGTTGATAGGATTGAGGATTATATAGCGATATAGTTCTTTTCATATCTAATCTCCTATTCCACTTCAATGATCTCAAAGTTTGCGTACAATTTTCCTTCCTTGATGTAGCGCTTATAGCCAGGGCATTCGCTTATCTCGATTGCGTAGTATCCCGTTTGCTCGATCATCTTATCTATGTCAGTGGTTTCAAACCACTGTGCGATTCCATGCTTTTCAAAGTCTTCAACGAATATCTTTGTATCATGGCGATACACTTCCTTCTGCGTTTCGGAATCAAGCGTTGTTGCGGTATAACCATGATTGCGCCTATCTTCGGTGTTGAATGTGTCTCTCCGCCAATCGAGTTGAATGCCGAATTTCTTTGATTTGGAAATAATGATAAAGTGTCCCTTGGAATCTTTAAAGACATCGAGAATGATATCGATGCCTTCACGAAGGGCTTTATCAATATCTGCCATCTCAATATTAAGCACTTTTTCTTCAAAACTATTGAGTGAATGCTTTATTACGATCACATGACGTTCATTATGAAATAATATTACTTTGCCATTCAATATGCTCATCTTGAATGATGCTCCTTTTACTGCATAGCTCGCCTGTTCCGGTTATTGCCGGATTTATCAATTTAAAGCGATAGGTGTCTTAATGTTATGACGCAAAGAATGAGAACTGATACTTAATCAATTTCTACTCTTTGATATGTATAAACAAAAAGAACACACCAAGAAAAAGGTTATTATGTGGTAAAACTTTGAAGATGGTTGGAGAGGATTGTTTGTATCATGTTTTGCCTCACGCTTTAGCAATATTTTTGAACGCCTGCAAGCTGTGATCAAATCGGCGTTAACAATATATAATAATCATTTAAAATGAAATCGTCAATACCTTCAGTAATATTTATATATTTTTTAGATTAATTCTATCATTCTATTTCACATTCGTATTTTCTGCATCGAATTCTGATTTTTTATTGAATTAGAAAAAATATAATAATTGATGTATGACAAATAATGACATATCAATTGCATTGTGGTCCATAATTCAAGATTATCGATCATCCTACATAACCTACATCTTCAAGTAGTTCACTCTTTCTTGCAGCCATCATGGCTAATTTATCACATTTTTCATTTATCGGATTACCTGCATGCCCCATTATCCAATAAAATGAAACATCGAGATTATTTAGTATCAATAGTAGTTTTTCCCAAAGATCACGATTTAAAGCAGGATTTCCATCTTTTTTTATCCAATTATTTGCTTTCCATTTTTTAGCCCACCCTTTGTTTATACTATTTACTACATATTGGGAATCAGTATATATTATTACTGGAAAATCTTTATTATCAATATTTTCAAGAGCAACAATAACTGCCATCAATTCCATTCTATTGTTAGTAGTATATCGATAACCACCTGTAATCTCTTTCTCTTCTCCATTTGCAATCTGGATAATTCCATAACCTCCAGGTCCTGGATTATTCTTACATGAGCCATCAGCATATATGATAATTTTACCATCAACGGAAGTCGTAACTTCTTCAATGTTCTCAACTGACATTACACCTGGTTGTATAACTTTTTTATTGCTGCCTCTATATCTATTAATCCATTCCCTTGCTAAGTCATATTTGGGAAAGCCCTTATAAATTGCACCGGAATATCCATCAACTTGCAACTTGGCATCATACCATTTTTTATAGATTCCTGGTTTCCGCCCTTTTGCTACCGCATAATATTTTTTTTCCATCATCTCTTCATCCTCCTAATTGTATGATATTAAATTATATGTAAGACTCAGCACAATATTTAATTTTTTTATCTAACTCCTGAATCACGTCCTTTGTTTCAGTACAAAATGGTGTTTCAGCAATAGATTTCAATTTTTTCATCAATCTGTGATGGTTTGATTTCGAAGTTTCTATCTTATGTAACATAATTATAGATTGCACTTCATTATATCCTAATGCTTTTAAACCTTCAGCGGCCAAATAAATCTCTAAGTTCTTTGCGTTTGTTAAGTATTTATTATTTGGTTTTACCTTCTTTACCTTTTCAATATCAAAATATGTACTTTGCCATGCACTTAACGCTTTACTGTAAAATTCAAATGAATACAAATCTTCCATCTTTATCTCATTCATATTAAAATAATTGCTCATTCGCTTTTTTATTCGCATTTCATATCGCAATACATTTCTTCCGTAATAAATCTCTGGTACTATTTTACGTTTGTTTTTTAGTTCTTTAGTTTTATCATAGAAAGTAACTTTTTGCAATGAATTGATATAATACTTTGTTTCATTTTCCATATTCATGCATTTAAAATACCTCAAACTGCCCAGGGAATCCAAATATAAGCCGATAGAATATTTCATAATTAAGTTATTAGTTATTTCAATCTGACATACATTTGCTTTACCAATATTAACTGATAAATAATCACTCAATTGTTCTATCATAAATTTTGTATCTACTCTGTTTAATACACAAGCATTAGTATTATAGTAATACTTGGGGAAACTACCATTTATAGAAATCTCGTTGTCATTTTGCCTGAAACTCAAATGATTGATATTTGTTTTATATGATATCCTACCATACGGATCTGATTCTGTTATAATGTTAGGTAGTCTTTTATATACTGGTTCTTTAGTATACATTCTTATTTTGATTAAATCGTACATTCGATAGTCCTCGTCGCAAAAAGTGTTACTATTTCCATCTTATTAAGATGTAATAGTAATTATATTATTATTTTTTAACTTTATAATCTCATTATCAAGATCACCGTTGACAAGTAATTGATAAAGTTGTAATTCATACGGTCTATTATTATTACTTATATACAACTCCAAATAATTTTCTTCGAATACTATTATTACAGCATCCTTGGAATCAAGGATACAACCATGTCCGTAATTCTTAAAATCATTATCTGGAATATAACCATGTATGATTTCTGTACCCCTATGATTAGTAATAACAACACCTGGAATTTTAAAATTTTCTTTATTTATCAATAAATCAACATACTGAAAGTCTTCATCAGTTGTTTTAGGCAATTCAGCTATATTTTTTGTATATTCAAATAAATTGAATCCAAAAATGTTATTATTCTGATAAGTGTTATGAAACCTAAAATAATAATTTAGAATCATGGCATTAGTTTCACTGTTTTTTTGTTGACATTTTTTATTGTATAACTTATGTTTACAAATGTAATACATTAGTTATACATCGTCAAGGATTTTTTTATAAGGAGTTTATATGAAAGAGAAAAAAGTTATAAACAAAGACGCTGATAATCAGAAAAAAACTGACTTATTAACATTTCGTTTAAATCCATTTTGGAAAAAAACTATTTTGAAGATTGCTGGATTTGAAAAAGTGAGTGTTGGTAGCTTTATAGAATCAGTTTTACGTCCAATTATGGATAATTATCTTACACTAACGAAAATATTACAGAAAGAACAGGAAACAACAAAATACTCCCTAACATTTCCGATGCTTATTGAAAAAGCAATTAATGACTTAATTGATAAAAAATGCAGAGAGTATAACATCATTATTGGCGAATCCAATAAAGGTCCAACAAAAATAGAAGAAGATGCAGGAGAATAATATTAAAAATTCTTTAGAATACATAAAATGAGGTACAGTAATGGATAAAAAACAATTAATTAAAACAAATGAATTATCTGAAATAATATCAATACCACCCTACACTATCAGAAAAATGGCGAGACGGAAATTAATACCTGCCTATAAGGTAAATAACACATTCCTCTTTGATAAAGAAGAAGTAATTAACTGTATTAAAGAGAGTGGTAAAATTGATTGACGATAAACACTATACCTATTATAATATAGGTGCTGATGGTGTAATCTCGCCAAGGAGGAAATGAGATTATGCCTTACTATAAAGATCATAACCAAAAAGGAGTACCTGCTGGTAAAACAAAATACTACTTCGATGCAAGTTACAATGGTCAACGTTTTCGGGAACGAGTTGTTTGTCGAAGCATTGAAGCACCCCGCAAATTCGCTGAATGGGTCGAAATGTGCCAGGCGGGAAGTAGTGGCGGAGACAATTTACTATTCGAATTGTTCGAACGTTACCTGCAAGAATTTGTCCGGGTACATAAGTCTAACAAACAGTACAAGACCGAAGTTGTCTTTTTTGCCAACAGGCTTAAAAAGTTCTTTCAAAACGAATATCTGATCGAAATCAAGCGATGCCATATCGAACGCTATCTCGCATGGCGGGCTGAGCAAGAAGGGCGAAATGGAAAAGTCTCTCGATCTACACTGAATAAAGACCTGAACATTTTGAGTTCGTTTTTTTCGTGGTGCATACGGCATGAGTATTACAATAAAGTAAGCCCCTGCACTCAATTGAGAAAAAATGAACAAAATTTTCGCCATGTCAGACTTAATGGAGCGCAGATTGTCGAACTCCTTAAAAAGTCTGTACAATTCGGGGGTCTTCATACTGTCGTAATGCTTGGTGTTTTTACAGGCTTACGGAAAAGAGAAATGATGCGATTAAAATGGGATGATATTGATTTTGAGACCAGGCACATTGAAATTCGTGCCGAAAATTCAAAATCGAAAAAAATGCGATCTATCCCTATGCCTGATCTGCTGTTCGATTATCTTATCAAACTCGAACATACATCCGAAAAAGTGATTACTATCTCAGACTCTACGCTAAAGAGACATTTCAAAGAGTTTCGAGAAACCTTGTCTTTCAAGGACAATTTAACAGTTGATCGCTTAACCGTGCATGACTTACGACACATTTATGCAGGGCTTATGCGTGACTCGGGAGTCAGTCTGGATGACGTACAGCACTTTCTCGGACACAGTTCGCCAGTAGTGACACACATGCGATATGCACAGGCAGGTGGATTCGACGGGGTTTCCAAGGTAAACCGTATCGTCAATATCATTGAGCCCAAGGTAAATTGACAATTTACCTCCTGCTTTTCTAAATCGCGTCACAAGAATGTCACAAGAAAATCGTAACCCTTGATTTTTTCAGGGGTTACGAGAGAAAACTTCTGCCTTACAAGCAGAGGGTCACTGGTTCAAGTCCAGTAGCGCCCACAGATAACCCTTGATAAATTCAGGGGTTACAGTTTCAGACCCATCACTAAAAAGCCTCTCATACCTTTGGTTGTCCACTTTTTTGTCCGCTCAGCCCCTAGTGTACATGATAGACTTCGGTCAATCTGTCTACCTTTGCCCTCCCATCTTCTCCACCGCGCTGTGCGTACCTCCTGATAGTCAATTCGACTGACGAATGCCCCATATAGGCTTGGATGTCTCCTAGGTTGACCCCTGCGTCCCTGAGCGATTGGGCATACACGTGCCTGAGGTCATGAAACGTCAATGTCAACCCATTGGGAAGGGTTGCGAATGACAGGGAATCCCGAAACCGTTCCCACTTGTACCAGAATCGATCCGCCCTGACCCTTGTGCCGTGATCCATGAGAACCCACTCACCTTCCCTCTCGATCCCTGATAGATGATTTTCAAGAAACCCAGGGAGCGGAATCGTCCTTTGCTTCTTGCTCTTTGTCGCCACTGCACGGAGATTAATGACACCTTGATACGGGTCTATATCCCCCCATTGCAGCTCTAAAACTTCTTTCTTTCTTAACCCGGCAAAAAGAGCGAGCACGACCCCTGTATACAGCCAACCATCTTTACAGTCCTTTGCCTTGCTGAGCAGCTCAGCAATCTGAGCCGGGTTCAGAATGACAAGCCTAAAATTATCTTCCGAATCTTTGCACCGCGAGGCGGGATTCGACCGGGTGTAATACTCTCGATCAATGCACCAGTTGAAAAAGACAGACAGGACGCTGACTGATTCGTTTACCGCACGGACTGATATTTCCCTCTTGTGAAGAACAAGCGAATGCTTTCTGCGCCATTCTTTGAAATCTTTAATATGGGCACGTTTAATTTCAATGACCTTTACATCCTCATGAATGTCCCGAAAGAATTGTCCAAAAAGCGTTAATTCTTTCCGATGCAATTTAAAATATTTCTCTGGCTTCCGTTCTGCAATATAAGCCAAATATAAATCGATTATTTCAAAGAGCTTCCGGTCACGATTGACAATCGTGCCGTCCATGATTGACCTTACCCACTCATGGTAAACCCTTTCAACGGTTGTCCGATAAACTACAACCGTATTACGGTACTTTTTATTATTATGCTGCAAATAAAAACGATACCGCGTTCTACCATGAGTCCGATTTTGATTCTTATGTTCTAGAAAAGGCATTATTGACCTCCCTTGCCACCGGGAAGGTCATTGCAACGTTGCTCTTGCATCTTCACAACGTTGCCCCCTGATTTCAACTTAATTTTAGTACCCTCGATGATTTTTACAATCTCGGCAACCTTAAATAAATAACCTTTCTCTGTCACCCCATACACCGGGAAAACACCTTCCCGCGCTTTCTGGCGAATCGTATAAACCGGCATACCGATCATTTCAGATAATTGTCTTGAGGTGACAAAAATCTTTTCCGGTTTCTGTTCCGACTCTACAAGTAAGTAATTGTTCTTTTGAGAATTAACTGGTAGGTCACTGCACGACGAAATAGTTTTCACAACTTACCTCACAATAAGATAAATTGGAAAGTGAGAGTTCTACTTCGTCGATACTGCTTGGTCTGTCTCGGCTTTCCTAAAATTCAAAGGCTATTCAAGAGTGCTCAGAATTGATTTTTCTTGCCTCCTAAAAGACTGTGCTTTTTCACTCATTTTTCATTGAAAAGCTTATACCTTTCTTAATTCTCCTTATGCCATTTTCATACCCGCTCAGGGATGTCATACCTGTTACCTTTCTTCCCCATATATACGAAATTTTACTACTCAATACCCTGTTCCTCCGCCGTCGGTGTGCCATGAAAATAATGCTGCAATGTCGTCAATGGGCTACTATGCCCCAATGCTTTTGCGATCTGATCGGCTGACAGACCCCTCACATTTTTTAAATACATGGCCTTTGAATGTCTCAGGGTATGAGCAGAAATATCAAGCTCCATCTTTTCCCGCGCTTCTTTTGCGATTGTTTTTGATACATTTCGCCTGTGATAAGGAGTTCCTGCCCTGGTTTCAAAGAGGTATTCCTTTCCTTGAAACTCTTCCCTGATGCGATCATAAACGGTTCTTGGCATATAAACTTCGCGCTCTTTGTTCCCCTTCCCCTGTCTGATCCTTATTGAGACCTTCCCATTTGCCCTACAATCGATTATTTTGATATTGGTTAGCTCAGATACCCTGCACCCGGTCCAAAACAACGCCAGGATGAAACAGGCAGTTAGCGGCTTTGCAAGGCTCGCCAGTTCCTCGACCTTCTCAATGGAAAGATAGTCATCTTCCATAACTGCCTTTTGTGGCTTCCGTCTTTTTATTGATTCAAGGGCCTCCACCAGCTTCATTTTAACTTCCGGTGGTTCATCTTCATATTGCTTTAATATATACTCTTTGAGGGCCTGTAATTTCAGGTTATAAGTGTTGGGGTTCCGATACTTCTTCAACCACTGATCGATTGTGACGACGTTATAATCGGCGTGAATATCTTTTACAAACTTATCAAACCCCTTTACAGCAGCGCTGTAAGTGATAATAGAATTTTTGCTCAGGGCCTTATTTCTAAACGGGGATTTCTTTTGTACCCGAATGTCAGCCGCTCTAATTACCGGAATTTTGTCGTCTTTTTTGCCCATTATTATTTACTACATAAGAAATGTTATGTAGTAAATATACTAAAACTCCTTAAAACCGGCAAATATTTTTGTAAATTTTTTAATCAGCATCGACAAATTTATCATGCTGGTTATTGTACATTTTCGTTTGGGCATCGTAATCAGTTTGGAATATCAATTGAATTTTCTCGTTGCCAACAGGTATTCTCCGAATACTCCCGATCCAACAAAATTGATTTGAATTCCATGCCTTAGCAAATCTTGTTGTGTAGAAAAATATTAGTTGTTTCCCATACTCTTTACCGATTTTTTCCCGATAATATTTTTCCAACACCCTAAACATAATCTCTTTATTATTGCATTCATTGATGCTTAGGCGTCTCTCAACCCATGAATGTCCCATCTCATGGCCTGACGCATCCTTCAGGGTCTTGATTGATTTATACAAGTCAACTTCATCACATACCTTATCATCATGAATTATTTTTGCATTTGATACACTTTCATTTTTTTCAATTTCTTTCTCTATCATTTTTCTTAATTTAATACCTGATTCATTGTATTTTGAATTTTGTGAAATTTTCGTAAGAATTTTCAACGCTTCATTATATTCCTTATTTCTAAAACTCTTTTCAGCCGCATTATAAATGCTCTCAAAATATTCATCTGTTGTAAGATATTTTATTTTATATGACTTTTCAATCTTCTCAATGCCCTTTCTGTTGTTGCGGCTATAACCTTCTAAAATAAAATAAAATTTATTCTCGCCCTTTATTAAGGGGACAGTTATTCTGAATTTGCCATTGGAACTTTCTATTTTTTTTCCATTCATAGTTAATCGCGTTTCATTGCCGCCGACTTGACCCGAAAAAACATACTCAGGCATAAAAATAATTTCAGCAGGTTCTTTATCAAGCGTAAGCTTGACAGCCTCATAACCTGTTGTTTTAGCCTCTATTCCTAACCCAGCAATAAAAATAATAACCCCAATTATAAATCTTCGATAGAATGGTTGCAAGAACGGCAGTTTTGCTTTATAAAATCTTTCGATCGCAGGCAAAATAAATAGTAATAAAGCGAACGTGACGATCGTTGATATTATCAGTCCATCGGCAATAAAACCAATACCCAAAAATAAACAAAATATCACAAGAATCCATTGAATAATTCTTATAATAAAAATTCCTGACTTATTAATTTGGTCGTTGCTGGATTGATTTTTCATTGTCGAAATACCTCTTTTAATAATAAAACCACTACATGATCCACATTGGAGTTTACTCTATTATTTTTTCAACACCATGACCCTCTTTTCTCAACTGTTTCAACTCTAAGGCCCCCTGACAAATGTTCGAGCATTTTTCCCTAATGGCACAATCCCGTGTCACTTCCATTACTTCTTTTTTAGTCAGACCTAATTCCAGCAAATACTTCTGTATCGAATCAACACATCCGCCAAAACACTTTTCATATTCCGCCGGGCTCCAAAGCCCTAGACTAAGTGACAGAGAAAAGTTCGTAAGTAAAGCAACTGCAATAAACATTGAAATCACCATGATGATTAACTTTACACTTGTTTTCATGACCCGAGCTCCTTCAATTATCTTTGCTTCAATATTCCCTTTCCGAAATAAAAAGACCACGCATACAGGGTAGCACGGTCTTTTCCTTGAGCAATCGGTCGCCCGAAATCAAAGTCAAGACCACCTGATATGCGTGGTCTATTTCTGCGACCGATTGCTCCGATTGATTCGGCGGGTGCTACTCCGCCTTTGAATCTATCGTTATGTCTTCTGCTTATAGCAGATTATTACCTGTTACTAAAACTTGCTCATCCTCCTTCCACCTTCGCATTTTTAATTTGCTTCAACAGGTCATGCCTGACGCCCATCAATTCTTTTATGTCCATTGTAATGATCCGCATTTGATTCCTTACCCACTCATTCTTGGCAAACCGCGACCTGTCATCTAATACCTCGGCAAGGTGCCGAATGGATCGGTTTATCGACGCCAGCTCCATTTCCAAATGCTCAATCATCCTCTGTGTCAGCTCCTCTTTCGGTGAAGGGATTGATTCTTATAATATCGATCCCGGAAAATCTGCCGGTCACGGGGTCGTGTGCTATTTCTGTTTCAATGACTTTCAGACTCTTCAATCTTTTCAAGCGGGATTGTGCCGTCCAGAAATTGCAACCCCATTGGCTCTTTAAAATCAAGGTATTGGTCGTACCCGGTTTTAGTAAGGCCGCACACTTGTACATTTTTTTAGTCAGCTTAACTTTTCCCATAACCTCTTATCACATAGCACAGATGATGAATTCTGTCAAGAAAAAGTTACTAACGGTGAACTGCCACCGCTTTGTAAATGTTGTTTGCCCGAAACTCCCCGCATATACAAATTAAAGGTGTGGGTGCCTTTCTATTTCGCATAACGCATCATATACGTTTTTATTTTAGATAATGGGGATATTAGACCCCCCTCACATTTTTTTCTTTTTTTATTTCTTTTATATAATCCCTTTTATATATTTTGTATAAATTCAGGAAAACAATGGGTATAAGACCAGGAAATCAATTTTTGGGGAAAAAGAAAACAAATCATTCACAAAGGGAAAGGTATTAAAAATAATGGAAATGTATTTCGGAAAATGATCTATCCCGGCTTGTTCTTTATGGAAAGTCTCAGCGCCTCATTTTGTTTTCCCATAAAGAAAGTCCTCATCAATTGGCATTGCTTCCCGTATAGCTTTCACTCTTTCGAACTGTTGCTCTCTTTCCGCCACCCGTAGTCTTTTAAGCTCGTCATGTAATTCTAAAACCTCCTTCGTGGGCTCAGGTACTTCATTTACCCTGTAATAGTATTTTCTCCCACTTTTTTTCCTATCAAGAAAATGGATGCTGACCAAAAACTTCATTATCTGCCATATCTTCTTGTCGCTTTTTATAGCCATTCTTCTCTTCAGTTCCTTATGCGTTGGATAAGCATACCCAAAGAAAGGATTATTTCTATCCCTGTTTATAAATGTGAACATTTGGATATAGGCCATGCTTGACCCCTTACACTGCCTCTCCATCCACGGCGACCACCATTTCAATAGTACGTGGGGTACTTTAACAAATTGACCCTTTATTTTTTTAAATTTATGTCGTCTGACATCGATAATATTATCATCCATTCTTTGACCTCTTTTTTGTCCGCCGGATCATACTCAATACCATTCATAGCAACGTAAAGCAACGACCTTCCCTGATATTGGTTTAGTTTCTGAAATTTGTTTATCTTTTCATTGCAAAACATATCAACGCATTGCAACGAATCACGACATACACTACTAAAATTCTGATTGGACAACTTACAAGCAGAGGGTCACTGGTTCAAGTCCAGTAGCGCCCACAGGTAACTCCTGACATGTTCAGAAGTTTTTTATTTTAGTCGCGCCCCTTCTTTTTTACCCCAAATATTTTAAGCGTCATTACTA